>NZ_JBEOWM010000013.1:0-155200 GCF_040296045.1 Streptomyces sp. NPDC002490
GAACCATCGAGGGCAACCGACTGAAAGCCATACCCGGTGTCTCTGGATCTCTGGACCCTACGACGGCCCGTCCGACCCACCAACAACGTAGGACCGACTGACGTGCGGGGCCGCGTCGTTCACCGCATCAGGGGACCGCTCGGCGGACCGCTCGCCGGGGCGGTCACCCGGGGCTACCACCTGGCCGCGAGGCCGGGCGACCGGGTCCGGGTCGCCGCGGACGGGCTGCTGGAGCCGGTGCTGCCGCGCCGGTACCCAGCGGCCGGCGGTGCGGCTCGGCCCGCTCCTCCTCGAAGCCCGGACGTCCCTCCCGCAGCGGATGCGCCGGCGCGGCCCGCGCCGAGCCGGTGGGGCGAGCGGACCGGCTCCGACGAGCGGGCGCCCCGTGTCCACGCCGGGATCAGCGGTCGCGTGCCCCTTGTGCAGTGGCCGAATAGTGCGTGTCCTGCCTCACACCCCACATGTTGATCAAGGTTCTACCTGCGGCGTTTCGCCATGCGGACCGAACCGTTGATCCGATGCGGCCATCACCTCACAGTGATCCCGGGATGCAGCGTAAATGTCGGACTCGGTTGCTTGCCCGACCTTCGGTGGTTCTCGCGTCATATCTCCCTTTCTTGTGAGGACAGCGTGCAAAGAAACAAGGGTGCCGCGACAGGATTGTTCGTGGGCACGGACGTCGGTGGGACCTTCACCGACCTCGTGGTCCTACAGGACGGCCGCGCGCCACGGCTCTACAAGTCACCGACCACTCCACACGACCGTTCGGAAGGGGTCATCGCCGCCCTGCGGCTGGCCGCCGAGTCCTACGGCAGGGACCTGCCGTCCTTCTGCGCGGACATCGTCTACTTCGCCCACGGCACCACGGCCGCGACGAACGCCCTGATCGAGCGCAAGGGCGCCCCGACGGCCCTGCTCACCACCCGCGGGTTCACCGACACGATGCTGATCCAGCGTTCGATGACCTCCTGGGTGGGCATGGGTGCCGCGACCGGTCACTACAGCCGCCGCCGCAACCCCGGACAGATCGTCCCCCGGTCCCGGCTCGCCGCCGTCACGGAGCGCATCGACTCCTCGGGCGCGCAGGTCGTCGCGCTCGACGAGCAGGAGGTCCGGGCGACGCTGCGCCGACTGCGCGAGGACGGCGTCGAGGCGCTCGCGATATCGCTCCTGTGGTCCTTCGTCAATGGGGAGCACGAAGCGGCGGTGGCCCGGATCGTGCAGGAGGAGTGGCCCGAGGCGTACCTGACGCTCTCGCACGAGGTCGCCCCCGTCATCGGGGAGTACGAACGCTCGGCGACCACCGTCGTCAACAGCTACCTCGGTCCGGTGATCCGCGACTACGTCGCCAATCTGGAGGACCGGCTGCGGGGTTCCGGGTTCACCGGAGACTTCTCGATCATGGACTCCGGTGGTGGCGTCATGCGCGCCGAGGACGCCGCACGGCGCTCCGCATCGATGCTGACCTCCGGCCCGGCCGGCGGGGTGCTGGCGTCGACCGCCCTCGCGCGCCGACTGGGCCACCCCCACGTGATCACCTCCGACATGGGCGGGACCAGCTTCGACGTCGGCCTGATCATCGACGGAGAGCCGGTCGTCGAACGCGTCAGCGAGGTCGGCGACCTCCATCTGGCCCTGCCCCGCATCAAGGTGACGGCGATCGGCGCGGGCGGCGGCTCCATCGCGGGAGTCGACGAGTCCGGGGTCCTCGTCGTCGGCCCCGAGAGCGCCGGATCGGTGCCGGGCCCCGCCTGCTACGCCCGGGGCGGCGACCGTCCCACCGTCACCGACGCCGACGTGGTCCTCGGCGTCATCGACCCCTCCCGCTTCCTCGGCGGCCGGATGCCGCTGGACCGGTCACTGGCGGAGAAGGCCATCCGCGAGCACGTCGCCGACCCGCTCGGCCTCACCGTGGAGGAGGCCGCGGCCGGCATCAAGCGCGTCGCCGACAACCAGATGGCCGACCTGCTGCGCAAGGTCACCGTCGAACAGGGACACGACCCGCGTGACTTCGTCGTCTACGCGTACGGCGGCGCCGGGCCGACCCACGCCTACGCGTACACCGAGGCGGCCGGCATCGCGACGCTCGTCGTGCCGCCCACCTCCACCGTCCACTCCGCCTACGGCACGGTCACCTCCGACCGCTACCGCGCCGTGCAGACCACCGAGGTCCACCGCACCCCGCCCGGTGCGACCGACCCCGCGGCCCACCTGGACGCGGAACGCATCGGCCGGACCCTCGACGAGCTGGCCGCCCGCTGCCGCGAGGACCTCGACGAGGACCCGCGCACCCGGCTCAGCCGCATCGCCTACCTGAAGTTCCGCCGGCAGTCCCACGAACTGCCCGTCGCAGTGCCCGGGGGCGAGGTCACCACGGAGGTCCTGCGGGACCTGATCGACGAGTTCCGCACCGTCTACGAACGCATCTACGGCGCCGGAACCGCCCTGCTGGGCGCCGGTGTCGAGCTCCACACCCTGCGCGTCGAAGGCCGGGTCAGCGTCACCGAGGTCACCGAGGGCGACTACCCCGGCACCCGGGACGTCGAGGCGGCCAGGATCTGCGAGCGCGACGTCCACTTCCCCGGCGCCGGACGCGTTCCCACCGGTGTCTACCGCGGCGAGGACCTGGGAGCGGGAGCGGCCCTGCGGGGCCCGGCGATCCTGGAGTTCGCCGGCACCACCGTGGTGATCGGCCCCTCGCAGTCGCTCACCGTCGACCGCCACAGCAACCTCGTCATCGACTGCAAGGGGGACGCGTGACCGCCACCGACACGCCCACCACGCCCATCGACCCCGTCACCTTCGAGGTCATCCGCCATCGACTGCTGGCCATCACCGACGAGCAGGGCGCGACGCTCGCCGCCATCTCCGGCTCCACGCACGTCGTCGAGGCCAGCGACTACAACGTCGGCCTCTACCTCCCCGACGGCTCCGTGGCGGCGATGGGCCGCACCATCCTCTCCCACTCCTCGTCCATGGCCGCCATCACCCGCTCCGTCATCGACGACTGCACCGAGGACCCCGGCATCAACCCCGGCGACATGTTCATCGTCAACGACCCCTGGAAGGGCACGGTCCACGCCCAGGACGTCGGACTCATCGCGCCGATCTTCCACGACGGCGAACTCCTGGCCTGGACCGGCGCCATGTGCCACATGGTCGACGTGGGCGGCATGACCCCCGGCAGCTTCTGCGTCGACGCGACCGACTCGTACCAGGAGGGCCTCCAGATGCCGCCGACCAAACTGGTCGACGGCGGACGGGTGCGCACCGACGTGTGGAACCTGATCCTCGCCCACACCCGCATGGCGCCCACCGTCAACCTCGACCTACGGGCCCTGATCGGCGCCAACAACACGGCCGTCCGCGCCATGACCGCGCTCGCCGAGAAGTACGGCGCCGACACCGTCCGCACCGTGATGGGCAACCTCATCACCCTCTCCGAGCGGCGGCTGCGCAACCGGCTGGCCAAACTACCGGACGCCCGGGTGCACTCCCGCGCGTTCCTGGACAACGACGGCGGCCTGGCCCAGTCCACCGAGGACGCCGTCTACGAAGTCGACCTGGTGCTCACCAAACGGGGCGAGACCCTGGAGTTCGACTTCTCCGCCTCGTCGCCCCAGGCCAAGGGCTACGTCAACTGCGCCCGCTCCGGCATGATGGCCGGCATCGCCGCGGCCCTGCTGCCGACCCTGGCGTTCGACGCACCGTGGAACGAGGGACTGTTCAGGCCCGTCGACGTCATCTGCCCCGAGGGACTCATCTGCAACGCCTCCCGCCCGGCCGCCGTCAGCGGCGGCGCGCTGGAGGCCGGCTGGCTGGTCGAGATGACCGCCGTCGAATGCCTGTCCAAGCTCGCCGCCTGTTCCGACGAACTGCTCTCCGAGGCCCAGGCCGTCCCGGCCGGCGGACCCGACAAGTTCGTGCTCACCGGAACGGGCGAGAACGGAGCCCGCCAGACGTACGTGATCATGGACTGTCTGGCCACCGGCGGCGGCGCCTACGCCCACCGCGACGGCGCCTGGACCCAGGGCCAGCACAACATCGAACGGCAGCGGATCTCCAACATCGAAGCGGTGGAGATGGACTCCCCGCTGCTGTACGTGTGGCGCGGCCTGGTCGCCGACTCCGGCGGAGCCGGTCGCCGCCGCGGCGGCATGAGCATGGGAGCCGTCTACACCGTCCGCGGCGGCAGGGACGTCACCGCGCTGAACTCGGCACACGGCTGGACGGTTCCCAACTCGACCGGGATCTTCGGCGGATACCCCGGTGCACAGAACACCCGGACGGTCCTGCACGACAGCGATCTGGCCGACCGGTTCGCCACCGGCCGCATCCCCGAGGTCGACGAACTGTCCGGCACCCGACCCGACATGCGCGGCCGGCAGGGCCTCTACCGCCTGGACGACCACGACGTCCTCGCCACCGTCCCACAGGCGGGCGGCGGCTGGGGCGACCCGCTGGAGCGCCCGGCCGAGGAGATGCAGGCCGACCTCGACTTCGGGGCGGTCACCCCCGGTGCCGCGCAGCGGATCTACCGGGCGGTGCTCGGCGAGGACGGCCGGGTGGACCCGGAGGCGACCGCCCGCCAGCGCGAGCGGATCCGTGCGGAGCGCACGTCCTGGCCTGTCACGCGCCCGCAGCCACGGGTCCCGGACGGGCCCGTCACCCGGGTCCACCCCCTCGGCGACGTCCTGAGCGTCGTGGAGATCGCCGGTAGTCGCTTCACCGCCTGCACCTGCTCCCGGGTGCTCGCCCCGGCCGACGAACCCTGGCGACCGTACGCGGCGTTCCGGGCCACCGGCGACATCCACGCGTTGAGCCACGCCACCCGGCTGGACGAGGACCTGGAGCTGCGACAGTACGCCTGCCCCGGCTGCGGGCTGCTGCACTCCACCGACGTCGTGCGGCGGGGCGCCCCGCACCCCGACGACGTCCGGCTGACCGCAGGCGCGGGAGGCGAGCGCTGATGGGACGCGTCGTCCTGGCCGCCGCCACCTCACACGTCGGCGCGATCGTGAAGAACCCGGACGCCGACCCCGAACGCTCGTCGGTGCTGCACGCCGCGTGGCAGCGGCTCGACCGCGAGATCGCCGAGGCGGAGCTCGACGCGGTCGTCGTCGTCGCCACCGACCACTACGAGACGTTCGGCCTGGAGAACTACCCGGCGTTCTGCATCGGGCTCGCCGAAGAACACCGGGGCTGGGCCGAGTTCGGCAACCCCGGTGGCACGGTGCCCGGTAGGCCGGTGGTTGCCGAATACCTCCTCAAGGGGCTCACCGAGCGGGGCTTCGAGGTGTCCCGCTCCCACACCATGGACCTGGACCACAGCTTCATGGTGCCGCTGACCAAGCTCCCCTCGGCCGCAGCCGCCGGCGTCGTCCCGCTCTTCGTCAACTGCAACACGGAGCCGCTGCCGGCACTGGCACGCTGCCTGGAGTTGGGGAGGGCGATCGCAGCGGCGGCCGGTGACCTGCCCAAGGACGCCCGGATCGGCGTCCTCGGCACCGGCGGCCTCTCCCACTGGGTGGGCCTGCCCCGGTTCGGCGAGATCAACGAGGACTTCGACCACGACTTCCTCGCCCTCCTCACCGAGGGGCGGGCGGACGGAGCGGCCTCCTGGAGCGACGAGCGGATCCAGGAGGAGGCGGGCAACGGAGCCCTGGAGGTCCGGACCTGGCTGATCGCCGCAGCCGCCGCCGGCGGCGCTGCCCGGGTCCTCGCCTACGAGCCCATGCCCTCCTGGACCGTCGGCATCGGCATCTGCGCGTTCGACGTCGAGGAGGCGCCGTGAGCATCGTCGGCCTCAACCGGCTCGCCCGCGAACTGGAGCACACGCCCGGCCTGTTGGACCGGTTCCGCGAAGCCCCGCAGTCGGTGCTCCGCGCGTACCACCTGAGCGAGGACGAGAAGCGGGCGGTGTGCCACACCGACGCCACCTGGCTGCTCGCCCACGGAATGAACCCGGTGGCCCTGCGCAACCTCATGGTCGTCCTGGGCATCGCCCACCACGCGATGTACCCGGCACGACGGACGGGGGCCTGAGGTGACGACCGTGCCCAAAGGAACGGCCACCGCCGGGTCCGCGCTCGAACTGCGCAAGGTCAGCAAGTCCTTCGGCGGGGCGCACGCCCTGCGGGAAGTGGACTTCACCCTTCGCCCCGGCGAGGTGCACGCCCTCGCCGGCATGAACGGCGCCGGCAAGTCGACGCTGGTCGAGGTCGTCTGCGGGGCGCTGTCCCCGGACAGCGGCGAGATCCTGGTGGGCGGCGAGAGCAGCCCGTCGCTCACCCCCCGCAGGGCGCGCGCCCTCGGCGTGAGCATCGTGCACCAGCGGCGCACCCTGGTGCACGAGCTGACGGTGGCGGAGAACCTGCTGCTCGGCAGGCTCCCCCGGGCCAAGGGCCGGGTGGACTGGGCCGAGGTACGGGCGGAGGCGGCCAGGGCTCTGGACGACCTGGGCGTCGAGGTGCCCGTGCGGGCCGCCGTCGGTGACCTCACCCCCGCGCAGCAGACGCTCGTCGAGATCGCACGGGAAGTGCACGTCGGCGGGAACGTCCTCATCCTGGACGAACCGACCGCCGCCCTCGGCGGCGCGGACGCCGCCCGCATCCACGACCTGGTCCGTCAACTGAGGTCCCGAGGCACGGCCGTCGTCTACATCTCCCACCACCTGGACGAGGTCCTGGCGCTGGCCGACCGGATCACGGTGATGCGGGACGGCCGGACCGCGCTGACCGAGGCGGTCGAGAACGTGGACCTCCCCGCCCTGGTCCGGGCCATGGTGGGCGACCGCCTGGTCGCCGAACCGGCCGCCCGGAAGAGGGACTTCGGAGCACCCGCCCTCGAACTGGACGGACTCGGCGGAGACCGGCTGCGGGACTTCGACCTCACCATCCGGGCCGGCGAGATCGTGGCCGTGCTCGGCCCGGCCGGGGACGCCCAACGCGAACTCTTCCCGCTGCTCAGCGGGGTGCGGCAGCCCTCGTCCGGAACCGTCGACGTGGGCGGGACCCGGATACGGACCGGTAGCGTCCGGGCATCGCTGTCGGCGGGGCTGCGCTGCGTCACCGGGGACCGGCTGCTGCACGGACTGGTCCCCGGCCTCAGCGTCGACGAGAACCTGGCGCTGGCCGACCGGGGCATGAACCGGCCCTGGCTGGTGCGCTGGGCGGCACTGCACGGCAAGGCCACCGACACCCGCCGACGCTACGGGGTCGTCACCCTGTCGGCCGACCCCGCCGTCGACTCCCTGTCCGGCGGCAACCAGCAGAAGGTGCTGCTGGCGAAGTGGCTCGACACCGAGCCGACCGTGTGCCTGCTGGAGGAACCCACCAGCGGCGTGGACGTGGCGGCCAAGGCTGACATCCACCAGTTGGTCGACGCACTCGCCGACCGCGGCGCCGCCGTACTCCTGACCTCTGCCGACGTCGACGAGGTCAGCCGACTGGCCGACCGCGTGGTCGTCGTCCGCGGCGGGCGCGCCGTGGCCCGACTGAACCGGGACGAGTGGTCCCGCGACGATCTCGTCTCGCTCACCGTAGGAGGACACGTCTCATGAGCGCCGCATCCGCCTTCCGCGACCGGACCGGACTGAGCCTG
The DNA here is from genome assembly GCF_040296045.1 of Streptomyces sp. NPDC002490. Lineage (NCBI taxonomy): Bacteria > Bacillati > Actinomycetota > Actinomycetes > Kitasatosporales > Streptomycetaceae > Streptomyces > Streptomyces sp. NPDC002490. The sequence continues at coordinate 7,603 of NZ_JBEOWM010000013.1, forward strand.
CCGCCCGGTGTCGCCCGACACGTCGGACTCCTCAGCGTCCTGCTGCTGATCGGGCTGTTCACCTCGCTCAACAGCGAGGTGTTCCTGACCACGCCCAACCTGGTCAACGTCTCGCAACAGGTCGCGGTCGTCGCCGTACTGGCGGCCGGGCTGACCCTCCTGATGACCGCGGGCGGCATCGACTTCTCCCTCGGGGCGATCGCGGCCGTCTCCCACGCCGTCGTCGCCAAGCTCATCCAGGGCGGCATGGACGAGTGGGCCGCGGTCCTGGTCGCCCTCGCCCTGGGCACCGCCATCGGCCTGGTCAACGGGGGTGTCGTCACGGTGTTCTCCGTCGCCCCCTTCGTGGCGACCCTGGCCTCCTCCACCATCCTCACCGGCGTCGCACTGCTGCTGCTCGACGGCATGAGCGTCAGCATCGGCGACCACCTCGCCGTCCTCGGCTTCGGTGAGCTCTTCGGCGCGATCCCCTCGCTGGTCGTCCTGGCCGTCCTGGTGTGCCTGGCGGTGGGAGTGCTCATGCGGTGGTCCGCGTTCGGCCGCAACGCCTTCGCCATCGGCGGCAACGAGAGCGCCGCACGGCTCTCCGGCATCCCGGTGGTACGCAGCAAGCTGCTCCTGTACGCGCTCGGCGGCTTCCTCGCCGCGCTCGGCGGCGTCATGCTCGTCGCCCGGCTCGGCGCGGCCAGCCCCGGCACCGGCGGCCTGCCGCTGGAACTCACCGTGGTCGCCGCCGTCGTCATCGGCGGCACCTCCCTGCACGGCGGCAGCGGAACCCTCGTCGGCACGGTCCTGGGAGTCCTGCTGCTCGGCCTGGTCGCCAACTCGCTCAATCTCCTCCAGATCGACCCCGTCTACCAGGACATCGCCGTCGGCACCGTCCTGATGATCGCCGCGATCGTGAACCACCAGCGCGGTCGCCGCACCTGAGCCCCCTCCGTTCCCCCGGTGAAAGGAAACGTCATGAGCCGCACCACCACCCGACGCCTCACCGCACCACTGGCCCTCACCGCAGCCCTCGGACTGCTGGTCGGAGCCTGCTCCGTGGACAAGGGCCAGAGCAAGGACGCCGCTCCCGTCGACCGGAGCAAGAAGCTCACGATCGGCTTCGTCAACGGGAACAACATCGAGTTCCACACCTGTCTGCTCAGATCGATGCAGGCGCGCGCCAAGGACAAGGTGGAACTGCTCACCGCCAACTCCGCGATGGACCCGGCGAAGGAGCTCTCCAACATCGACGACATGATCGCCAAGCGGGTCGACGTGATCGTCGTGCAGACCGTCAACATGGACGCCCTGGAGGGCGGCATCGCCCGGGCCAACCGGGCGAACATCCCCATCTTCCTCACCTCCGTCGCCGCCGTGGACCAGTCCAAGATCCTCGGTGCCGTGGTCACCGACGTCGCGGGCGTGGGCAAGCAGCTCGGTGCATGGCTCGGCGAGGACAGCAAGGGCGAGCCCGTCGAGGTGGGCGTCATCGGCGGTGCCCCCGGTGCGGCGGCCGACCTGATGGACGCCGCGTTCAAGAAGGCGATCCCGAAGCAGGCGCGCGTCGTCTTCGACCAGCCCGCGTTCTGGCAGCGGGCCAAGGCGCAGGACGTGGCCGAGAACATGCTCCAGGCCCGCCCCGGGGTCCAGTACGTCTTCGTCCACAACGAGGACATGGCCATCGGCGTCCTCGCCGCGCTCAAGGCCGCCAAGCGCCACGACGTCAAGGTCATCACCAACGGCGGCAGCCCGGAGGGCACCGAGGGCATCCGCACCGGGGAGATCGCGGCAACCGTCAGCAACACCCCGAGGTCCGTCGGCGAGATGGCGATCGACAACGTGGTGGGGCTCATGCACCAGGAGGAAGGGGTACAAAAGATCTCCACCGTGCCGAACCTGCTGGTCACCAAGGCCAACGTCAGCGAGGCACCCCCCTACTGCGCGTGAGGCGGTATCCCCGATGGCACACCACGACAACGGTCCGCGCCGCCGCGGCGTCCAGTCGGTCGACCGGGCGTTGGACATCCTCAGCGCCCTGAGCGCGGCCTACCCCCGCCTCCAGCTCTCCGAGCTCGCCGAGGTCGCCGGGCTGCCCAAGACCAGCGCCCACCGCATCGCGGTGACCCTGGTGGGGCGCGGGTTCCTGCGCCAGGAGGAGGACGGGGCCTACGTACTAGGCACCCGGCTGCTGGAACTGGGCAGCCTGGTGTCGACCACGACGGCCCTCGCCCACCTCACCCAGGGCGTCGCCGAGGAACTGGCACGTGCCACCGGGGAGACCGTACTGATCGCCGAGGTCGACTGGCGGGACCGATCGCTGATCATCACCGGCCGGCGCGAAGTGGGGCACGCCCCCGACGCCCTGTCCTCGATCGGCCAGCGTTCGGTCCTCGCCAACGGCTGTATCAGCGGAGCGATCCTCAGTGCCCTGCCCCCGGACGAGGCCAGGAGGATCGTCCCGCAGCTGCGGCTCGCCCAACGCACCCCCCTCAGCATCACCGACCCCGGAGCGCTCCTCCAGGAGATCGAAGCCAGCCGCTCCCGGGGCTTCGCGATAGAGATCGACCAGTTCATCGAGGGCATCGGGGGAGTGGCGGTCCCCGTCCTCGTCGCGGGCCGGCCCGCGGGAGCCGTCGCCGTCTGCGGCCCCACCGTCCGGATGCCCCGCCGCCGCCTGGAGAGCATCGCCGCCCTGACGCAGGAACTGCGGGGCCGGGCGGCCCGCCCGCCGGCCCCGCCCAGGGCCGGAACCTGACAGCACGCAAGGAGAGACCATGGTTGCAATCACCGCGGACTGGGTGACCTTCCCCAGCGGCGGCGTCGAGATCCGCGGCTACCTGGCCCTGCCGACCGGGGGCGCCCACCGCCCGCCGGCAGTGATCATGGCGCACGAGAACCTCGGCGTCATCCCCCACCGGCAGCGCGTCACCGAGCAACTCGCCGCCGAGGGCTACGCCGTCCTGACCGTCGACCTGTTCAGTCGGATCGGAGGCCAACCGCCCCAGGACTACACCACCCAGGAGGAGCGGCGGGCCAAGGCGTTCCTGGCCGCCCGCGACGAGCAGGCCGTCCCCGACCTGGAGGCCGGACTCGACCACCTCGCCGCCCGCGGCGACGTCGACACCGACCGCGCCGCCGTCGTCGGCTTCTGCCTCGGGGGAGGGCTCGCCCTCGTCTGGGCCGCAGAGTCGGACCGGCTGTCGTGCGCGGTACCGCTGTACGGCATCCCCGAACTCCCCGCCGCCTACAGCCCGACCGGCGCCGTCCGCTCCCGCATCGACATCGCCGACCGGGTGCGCTGCCCGGTCCAGGCCCACTTCGGCGGCGCCGACTCGGTCATCCCGCTCGACCAGGTCGAACGGCTCGGCGACGCCCTCGGCCACAGCGACCACCCGACCGAGGTCCATGTTTACGAGGGCGCCGGTCACGCCTACCACGACGACACCCACCCCAACCACGATCCACAGGCCGCCCGGCTCACCTGGGAGCGGACCCTCGACTTCCTGCGGAAGCACCTGTGAGCCTGTGGACCGACCTGCTCGGAGCCCAGGTCGAGCACGTCGACGCGGACGGAACGCCCACCCGTGCGGTGTCCCTGGGCACGGGACCGGCCGTGCTCTTCCTCCACGGCCGCGGCGGGCACCTCGAATCCTTCGCCCGCAACCTGGCCGCCGTCGCCGCACAGGGCCGTCGGGCGATCGCCGTCGACCTGCTCGGCCACGGCCTGACCGGCCGCAGCACCGAGGGGCGGTACACCGTCCGCGAACTCACCGACCACGTACGGGCCGTGCTGGACGCGTTCGACCTCGCCGAGGCCGATCTGGTCGGCCAGTCGCTCGGCGGCTGGGTCGCCGCGCTCACCGCGCTGGAGGCCCCGGGCCGGGTCCGCAGGCTCGCCCTGATCGAGCCCGCCGGACTCCAGTCGGAGGCCGAACGCCTGTCGGACGACGCCGTGCGGGCGGCCTACCGGCGGGGAGGCCGGGCCTACGAGGAGCCGACGGCCGATGCCGTCCGGGCCCGGCTCGGCGGTCTGCTCGCCGACCCGACGACCGTGGACGAGGAACTCGTCGAGCTGCGGACCCGCCTCTACGGGCCGCCCGCGGCCCGCGACGTCCACCGCCGGGTGCGCGCGGCGGACAACACGCCCTGGCTGCTCACCGAGGAGCGGTTGGCGCACCTGAGCGTCCCCACCCTGTTCCTCCGCGGCGAGTCGGGACACACCCCGCCCGACGTCGTCGAGGTCGCCGCCCGTGCGGTGCCCGACGCGGTCACCGTCACCGTGCCCGGCGCCAAGCAGTGGCCCCAGTTCGAACGACCCCGGCAGGTCAACGAACTCCTCAACCGATTCCTGGCAGAAGGAAGCACCGATGTCGTTCTGGACTGATTCACTGGGCGCGGAGGTCCGATTCCGCGAGGCCGCCGGCTGGCGCACCCGCTCCATCGAAGCCGGCGAGGGACACCCCGTCGTCCTGATGGGCGGGCTGACCGGCCACGCGGAGGGCTTCCTGCGCAATGTCGTCCCGCTCGCCGAGCGCGGACTCAGGGTGTACGCCCTCGACGCCGTCGGGCACGGACTCAGCGCCCGGCCCACCGACGTCACCTACCACGCGCCGCTGTTCACCGAACACCTCATCGGCTTCCTCGACGCGATAGGCGCCGAACGCGCCCATCTCGTGGGCCAGTCGTTGGGGGGATGGACGGCGCTGCACACCGCACTGCACCACCCCGGCCGGGTGGGCCGGGTCGTCTCCGTCACCGGGGCGGGCCTGCTGCTGTCGGACCGGGGGCGCAAGGAGGAGAGCGAGCGGGTCCACGCCCGGGTCAAGGCGGTCACCGCCAAGGCCGCGGCGGCGCCGACCAGGGAGAGCGTCCGGGCGCGGCTGGAATGGCTCATGGTCGACCCGGCCGTGGTGACCGACGAACTCGTGGAGTGCCGCTACCGCTACTACACCCTGCCGGGCACCCAGGAGGCACAGGCCAAGCTGGTCGCCGAGCAGCCCGGCGAGGAGAACCGGGCGCACATGCTGGGCGAGGCGGAGCTGGCACGGATCGAGGCCGAGACGCTGGTGGTCTGGACCGACCACAACCCGACCACGCCCGCCGAGGTGGGGCGCCGGGCGTCCGAGATCCTGCCGAACGCGCGCTTCGACATGATCACCGGCGCCGGCCACTGGCCGATGTTCGAGCAGCCCGGGCAGTTCAACCGGATCGTCGGGGACTTCCTCGTCGGGGACGCGGGATGACGCCCGCCGAGGAGGTCGCCCTCGGCTGCCGGGTCCTGGCCGCGCACGGCAACGCCGACCTGGTGTGGGGGCACCTGTCCCGGCGCGATCCGGGCGGGACGGACCTGTGGCTGAAGGCCGCCGGGTACGGCATGGAGGAGATCACCGCCGACCGGGTCGTCCGCATCGACCACGCGGGGCGGCCGACGGGCGGCGAGGGCCGCGTCCACCTGGAACACCCCATCCACACCGCGATCATGGCGGCCCGCCCCGATGTGGGGGCGGTCGTCCACAGCCACGGGGAGGCGGCGGTCGCGTTCGCCGCCACGGGCCTGCCGTTGCGACCGGTGGGTCACGAGGCGACCCTCTTCTGGCCGCCCGACATCGCGCGCTTCAGCGAGACGGGCGACCTCGTCGACACCCCCGAACGCGGTGCGGCCGTCGCGGCGGCGCTCGGCGACCGCAACGCCCTGCTCCTGCACCGGCACGGGCTGGTGACGGTGGGACCCGACGTGCCCACGGCGGTGCTGACGGCGATCTTCCTGGAGAAGGCGTGCCGCATGCAGCTCGCCGTCGCGTCCGCCGCACCCCCCGACCGGGCCGGTCACCACGACGACCCCGTCGAGGCGCTGACCAAGCGCGACCGCTGCTACGGCCCCCGCCAACTCGCCGACGCCTGGGCCTATCTGGTGCGCTCGCTGGACACGCGCGCCTGACGTTCGCCCCACCCCACGCACCCGCCAGGACCCGGTCGCCCGGGCCGGCCGGGTGCCCCGACTCGACGCAAAGGACCGTCATGGAGGGAACCAGCATGGACACCCACACCCGGGAGAAGGCCGCGGCCGAACTCCTGGGCGCCTACGCGACGCGCACCCCCGTCCGTCCGCCGTCAGAAGCCCTCCCCGGACTCGGGCCGGCCGACGCCTACGGGATCCAGCGGCTCCAGGTCGAACGGTGGCTCGCCGAAGGCGCCCGGATCAAGGGGCACAAGGTCGGCCTCACCTCAGCGGCCATGCGCCGCCAACTGAAGGTCGACCAGCCGGACTACGGCCACCTCATGGACACCATGTTCCACACCGACTCGGCCCCCATCGACCCCGCCCGCTTCCTCCAACCAAGGATCGAGCCGGAGTTCGCGTTCGTCCTCAAGCACCCGCTGGAGGGCCCCGGCGTCACCTCGGCCGAGGCGGCGGCGGCGGTCGACTTCGTCCTGCCGGCGCTGGAGATCATCGACTCCCGGATAGCGGACTGGCGGATCACCCTGGCGGACACCGTCGCCGACAACGCCTCCAGCGGCGGGGTGGTCCTCGGCGCGAACCCCGTCCGCCTGGACGCCGTCGACCTGGCCTCGACCCCCTGCCTGCTCCACCGCAACGGCGTCCTCGCGGACACCGGCGCCGGCGCGGCCGTACTGGGGAACCCCCTGAACGCCCTGGTGTGGCTGGCCAACACGCTGGCGCCCCTGGGCATCGGGTTGGAGCCCGGACACGTCGTCCTCCCCGGCTCCCTCACCGCCGCGCTGCCCGTCGTCGCGGGCGACGTCGTCACCGCGACCTTCGCCGGACTCGGCACGGTCACCGCCGACTTCTCCGAGGAGCACACGTGCTGACCGCCGCGATCGTCGGTCCCGGACACATCGGGACGGACCTGATGGTCAAGCTGCTGCGCAGCGAACTGATCGACCTTCGTTGCGTGGTCGGCGTGGACCCGGACTCCGCCGGACTGGCGCGGGCCCGGGAACTGGGCGTCACCGCGTCCGCCGGGGGCCTCGACTGGCTGCTGGGCCGGGACGAACTGCCCGACCTCGTGTTCGAGGCGACCTCCGCCGGGGCCCACCTCGCGCACGCACCCCGGTACGCCGAGGCCGGCATCCGGGCCATCGACCTCACCCCGGCGGCCGCCGGGCCGTTCGTCTGCCCACCCGTCAACCTCGACGACCTCGCCGAGGCCCCCAACCTCAACATGATCACCTGCGGCGGCCAGGCGACCGTCCCGATCGTCAGCGCCGTCTCCGCCGTGGTCCCGGTCGCGTACGCGGAGATCGTGGCGTCCATCGCCTCCCGGTCGGCCGGCCCCGGAACCCGCGCCAACATCGACGAGTTCACCGAGACCACCGCGGCGGCGCTGGAAGAGGTCGCAGGCGCGGCCCGCGGCAAGGCGATCATCGTCCTCAACCCCGTCGAACCGCCCATGATCATGCGGGACACGGTCTACTGCGCGATCCCGGCCGACGCCGACCGCGACGCCATCACCGAATCCGTGGTGCGCCAGGTGGAGCGCGTGGGGCGCTACGTCCCCGGCTACACCCTGCGCGCCGACCCGCAGTACGACGAGGCCCGGGCCGACTGGGACGGCCACGCCCGGGTCGCGGTCTTCCTCGAAGTCCGCGGCAACGGCGACCACTTGCCCCCCTGGGCCGGCAACCTCGACATCATGACCGCTGCCGCGGCCCAGGTCGGAGAAGAACTCGCACGGAAGGGGTCGACCACATGACCACGGCAGCCACCCCGTCACCGGCCCCCGTACGGATCACGGACTCCACCCTGCGCGACGGCAGCCACGCCGTGCACCACCGCTTCACCGTCCCGCAGGTGCGTGCCGTGGTGCGCGCCCTGGACGACGCGGGCGTCACCGTGTTGGAGGTGTCGCACGGCGACGGCCTGGGCGGGTCCTCGTTCAACTACGGCTTCTCCGGCATCGACGAACTCACCCTGGTCGCCGCCGCGGCGGACGAGGCCCGCCGGGCCCGGATCGCCGTGCTCCTCCTGCCGGGCGTCGGAACGGTGCGGGCCCTGGAACGGGCCCACGCCGCGGGCGCCCGGGTCGCCCGGATCGCGACCCACTGCACCGAGGCGGACGTCTCGGTCCAGCACTTCGCGGCGGCCCGGAGGCTCGGCATGGAGACCGTGGGCTTCCTGATGCTCTCGCACCGGCTCACCCCCGAGGCCCTGGCCCGGCAGGCCCGCATCATGGCCGACGCGGGATGCCAGTGCGTCTACGTCGTGGACTCGGCCGGAGCGCTGCTCCCGAGCCAGGCCCGCGACCGGGTGGCCGCCCTCGTCGCCGAACTGGGCACGGACGCCGAAGTGGGCATCCATGCGCACCAGAACCTGTCCCTGGGGCTGGCCAACTCGCTCGCCGCCTACGAGGCCGGCGCCCGGCAGATCGACGGGACCCTGTGCGCCCTGGGCGCGGGCGCGGGCAACGCGCCCACCGAGATCCTCGTTCCCGTGCTGGAGCGGATGGGCGTGCCCACCGGCGTCGACACCCAGGCGGTGCTGGCCGCCGCGGACGAGGTGGTCCGTCCGTTCGTCGCCCGACTGCCCTGGACGGATCGGGCCGCGATCACCCAGGGATACGCGGGGGTGTACTCCAGCTTCCTGCTGCACGCCGAACGGGCCGCCGCACGCTACCGGGTACCCGCGCACGCAATCCTGCAACGGGTCGGCGAGGCGGGATACGTCGGCGGCCAGGAAGACATGATCATCGATGTCGCGTTGGACCTGGCGGCCGAGCGGGAACGCGACGGGAGCTGAGAACCGGGCCGGTCGCCGCTGCCGGGGGAGGCAGCGGCGACCGGGTGCCTCCCCGAACCGGGCCCTGCCCGTGGTTCCGCAACGGTTCCGGTCCGTCATCCGTGCCTCCAGCGGCCCCGGGCGAGCAACCCCGACGCCTCCCACGGCGGGCGGACCACCGGTCCTCCCGGGAGAGCCCGGGCACTCACCCGGGACAGAGGGTTCGCGCAGTACGTCCGGTGCTGGATCACCGAAGGCCGACGGGCCGGCCGGCGGTCCCCGGCGCCGTGGGACCGGGGCTCCGGAAGCGTCCGCGCACGCGGGACGGCGCACTTGCCGCACGCCCGTCTGCTCGCTGTTGTCACTGCGCGCTCGCGGCGGGTCGGACGACGATCTCGTTGACGTCCACCTGCGGGGAACCTCAGATCGCCCGGCTGGAATAGGCCTTGTCGCCTAGCCTAGGACCGGGCCGGTGTCGTGCGGGGGCGGCCGGTGTCGGCCCGGGGGATGCGGATTCCGTCGAGGACCAGGCCGAATGCGGTGGCGTCGTGGGTGTTACCGGGCGTGAGCACGATCGACAGGGGCAGTCCTCGGCCGTCGACGGCGAGGTGGACCTTGGTGGTCAGTCCACCTCGGGACCGGCCGAGGGTCTGGCGCGTCTGCGAGCGGCCCGGATCTTCCAGTTCGTCCCCGTCCGCGGCCCCTTCTTGCGGGTGCCGGCGGCGTGTTGGTGGGCCCGGTTGACCGTTGAGTCGACAGCGACGGTCCACTCCACCCGGCCCACCGCGTCCTCGCGAACCCGCACCTGCTCCAGCAGCCTGGCCCACGTGCCGTCCGCCTCCCAGCGGGCGAATCGCTCGTAGACGGTCTGCCACGGCCCGTACCGCTCGGGATTCGCTCCCACGCCGCTTCCGTCAACTCTCCTCGACCTGCCACAAGAACAATTGTCAGACAGACCCTGAGTGGCTCCCCCCTGCCTGGCGGTGTCCGCGCCGGGGTCGGTCGGGGGAGCGGTCGGTGAGGAAGCGCACCAGCAGGTCGTTCACTTCCTGGGGGCGCTCCAGGTAGCCGAAGTGTCCCGTTTCCGGGAGTACTTCGCAGTGGGCCTGCGGGATCGCCTCGGCGACTTCGACGCCGAGGTGCGGCGGAGAGAGCCGGTCGTCGGCGAAGGCGAGCACGAGGGTGGGAGCGGTGATCCGGCCCAGTTCGGAGACGTTGTGGGGGAAGTGGGTCAGGGCGGCCTCGAACTGGCGCCGTACTCCTGCCGATGGTGTCGGGGGAGCCATGCTCAGCATGGCGAGCCAGTCCTCGGCGGCGACCTCGTCGCGCAGGCTCGCGGGGGAGAGGTTGGCGAGTGCAGCCAGTGCCACCGACACCTCCGGGGGCAGGGCCAGGCCCTGCTGCTGGACCGCGATCTGGGCACGCGCGAAGGTGGTCAGCGCGGCGTCGGCTCGCGCTCTGGTCGCCAGCAGGGCGAGCCGGTCGACCAGCTCCGGTCGGGTCATCGCCAGCCGTTGGGCCATCCGGGCGCCGAGGGAAGTGCCGACCACGTGTGCGGTGCCGCCCGCGACCTGCTCGATGACGGCGGCGAGGTCCTCGGTGAGATCGGCGAGGGTGAAGCCCTCGGGGCACTCCGAGCTGCCGCCCACTCCCCGGTTGTCGAACGTGATCACCCGGAACCCGGCCGCCGTCAACGCCGGTACCTGGTACGGGCGCCACACCCTGCCCGGGGAGCCCGCGCCCATGACCAGGACGACCGGCTCACCACTGCCGGTCTCCTCGTAGGCAAGGGTGATTCCGCCCGCGTCGATGGTTCCGCTCATTCCTCAGTTCCTCTCTCCTGCTGCTGGGCGGCCCGGGCCAGCACGGCCAGGGCCCGCACCCAGTACCGGGCCAGCTCCTCGATGTCGGCGGTGGCCACGACCTCGGGGTCGTGGCGCCAGGCCGCCTCGAACTCCGGTCCGTCCGGGCCCGGATGCACTGCTGTGATGAGCTCCAGGGCGAAGGCCTGCCGGAGCTCGGGTTCGCTGTCCTCGGGGAACTCCCGGACCAGCGCCTCGTCGGCGACCGCGGTCCAGGGGCGCTTCCCCGCGCCGTCCGCGGCCGGCAGGCGGTCGATGCGGCCCAGATAGCTGAAGAGGACGTCCGGCCCGGCCTCGCCGGCCGCCGGGACCGGCGGGTGGTCGAAGCCGCCGTGCGGTACGGCGTCCAGCTCCTCGCGTACGGAGGACAGCAGTCGCAGTGCCTTCGACGCGTCGCGTTCGGCGTGCTCCAGGGTGGTGCGCCGCGCGGCGCGGTCGATCACCAGTGGATGGAGCACGTTGAACCAGCCGACGGTGCGGGAGGTGTCCACCGGTCCGCCGTCCTGCGCCTCGACATAGGGTTCGACCAACTCGTCGCGGCGGCCGTGGCCCTCCCTGACCAGAGCCAGACCGGCCTCGGTGCCGGTACGGCTGGAGTGGGCGGCCCGCCAGGTCGCTTCCGCGAGTGCCGTGGCGGCGAGCAGCGCCGCCTCGGGAGTTGCCGCCGGGTGGCGCAGCAGGGCCGCCGTCGAGTCCGGGTCCGCGCGGACCCGGTGGGAGCGCAGCGCACCCCGCGTGCCGGTGAGGGGCCAGGGTGCGGCCGGTGCGAGTCGGAGCGCCCCGGCCACCGCCTTCCGGACACCCTGCCAGTACGGCTCCTGCCGGGCCGGCTCCGGGCCCCGGGCACGGCGGGCCAGCCCCCGGGACCAGGCCGCCATGGAGGTGTGCTCGGGCGGAACGTCGATCACGACGGGCTCACCGTCGTCGCCGGCGGCGGCAGCCAGGTCCGCGAGGATGATCCGCCAGGAGACGAGGTCCGCGGCGGCGTGGTGGACGGCGAGGAACAGCAGGTCCCGCCCCGTGCGGTTCTCCCGCAGCAGCACGCCCGCCAGCATGGCGCCGCCGGCCGGGTCCAGCCGGTCCCAGGCGCGGCGGGCCGCGGCGAGCACCGCGGGAGGCGTCAGTTCCTCGTGGGCCTCTTCGGTGAGCATCGCCGGCGGCTCGCCGCCCGGCGCGGCACCCGGCGCGCGGTTCACCAACCGCAGGCGTCCGTCCGCCCCGGTGACCGTGCGCGCCGACAGCTGGGGATGCGCGCGACGCACCGCGTCGAGCAGCGCCTCGGCCCGGTCCAGGTCGAGTCCCGGTGGCAGGGTGATCAGCTGCGAGAGCGCGAAGCGGCGGTGGTCGCCCAGCCGGTGCAGCCAGTCCAGGACCGGGGTGGCCACCTCCTGGACGGCCTCCTCCCCGGTGGCCGCCCCGGGGGGCCGGGCCGGGGCAGGGGTGGCGTCGATCACCCGGGCGAGCTGGGTGATGGTGCGGTGCACCATCACCTGGCGCGGAGTGCAGGGCAGTCCCGCCCGACGCAGCTCGCCGACGAGGGAGATGGTGGCGATGCTGTCCAGGCCGTGGTGGAAGAGGTCCTCCTCGCAGCCGAGGTCCGAAGCCTCCAACAAGGCCCGCGCCACCCGGTGGACGGCATGCTCGGTGGCGGTGCGGGGCGGCCGGGCGGTGCCGTCGGCCGCCTGGTCACCGGTGGGCCTGGGCAGCGCCCTCAGGTCGGTCTTGCCGTTGACGGTCAGCGGGATGCGGTCCAGCACGGTGACCCGCGCGGGGATCAGGTAGGCCGGCACCCGCCCGGCCAGCTCGTCGCGGAGGGCCACCGGGTCCAGGGGGCGGCCCGTCTTTCCGAGCGTGCGGGCGGCGACCACGTAGGCGGCCAGGGCCCTTCCCTGTCCGCTCGCGAACGGGACGACGACGGCCTTGGCCACGTCCTCGCTCGCCTCCAGCGCGGCCACCACCTCGGCGAGTTCCACCCGGTAGCCGCGGATCTTCACCTGCTCGTCCGCGCGCCCCAGGAAGACCAGCCGGCCGGCCGCGTCGCGCCGTACCACGTCCCCGGTGCGGTACAGACGCTCCCCGGTCTCCGGATCGGGGACGAAGCGCTCGGCGGTCAGCCCGGGGCGGGACTCGTAGCAGCGCGCCACCTGGGACCCGCCCAGGTACAGCTCGCCCCGGGTGCCGAGCGGCACGGGCTGGAGGTCGGGCCCGAGGACCAGGGCGCGGGAGCCCGGGGCGGGCCTGCCGATGGCGGGCTCTTCCCCCGCCCGCACACGGGCGTTGACGGCCTCCACGGTGATCTCGGTGGGGCCGTAGAAGTTGTGGACGCGGGTGCCCCGCAGGTCGGCGAGCATGTCCCAGGTGGCGCGGGAGATCTCCTCCCCGCCCAGGGCCAGGATGCGCAGCGGGCAGTGGCCGTCCTCGATCAGCCCGGCCTCGGAGAGCCGGGCGAGCATCGACGGTGAGGTGTCCAGCATGTCCACTCCGCGCTCGCGGATGCCGCGGACCAGCCGTGCCGGGTCGTGCTGGTCCTCTTCGTCGAAGAGCTCCAGGGTGTGTCCGCTGAGCAGGGCCAACTGCGGCTGCCAGGCGGCGTCGAAGGCGAAGGACCAGGAGTGCCCGACCCGCAGCGGCTTCGAGGTCCCTGCGGTCACCGGACCGTAGATCTCGGCCCGGTGGGCGTGCAGCAGAGTGGCCAGCCCCCGGTGGGTGGCCACCACGCCCTTGGGTTCGCCGGTGGATCCCGAGGTGAAGACGACGTGGACGGCCCGGTCCGGGTGGGTGTCGCCGGCAAGCGGTGCGGCGAGGCCGGGAGCGTCGGCGTCACGGGGGGTGCCGGGGGCGCAGCGCGGGCCGGTCCACCAGTCCTGCTGCCCGGGCAGGGCGATCAGCAGCCGGGCGCGGGCGAGCCGCGCGATGGTGGTGTTGCGGTCGGTGGGGGCGGACAGGTCGAGCGGTACCAGCGTGCCGCCGGCCTTGAGCACGGCGAGGAGCGCGGCCAGGTAGTCCCGGGTGCGTGGCAGGGCGACCGCGACCCGGGTCTCCGGACCGACGCCGAGGGCGCGCAGTCGCCGGGCCAGGGCGTTGGACCAGCGGTCGAGCTCGCGGTACCGGACCTCGGACCGGCGGTCGCGGACGGCGACCCGGTCGGGGTGTCGGGCGGCGGCCCGCTCGAACTCCCGGTGCACCCCGTGGTCGGTCTCCCGCAGTGCCTCGGCTTCTGGTCGTCCGAGGGGCTCGGCGACGCGGGGGCCGTCGGCCAGGCGGGCCAGTTCGGCGCGCTCCCCCGGGAGGAGGACGTCCAGGTCCCGGTGGGTGCGGGAGGGGTCGGCGACGCCGGCGGCGATGTCCTGCACGACCTGGAGGAAGCGTTCGGCCAGCCGGCCCGGGTCGAGCCCCCCGAGGAGGGCGTCGATGTGGTCGACGTTGACGTAGAGCCGATCGTCCAGCAGGAACGGCACGACGGTCAGCGGGTAGTGCGTGTAACTGTCCATCGAGACCGGCGACATGCTCACCCCGCCGCCGAGCCGCAGGGTGTCGCGGGCAGCTCCCCTGGGCGTGTTGTGGAAGATCATCAGGGTGTCGAAGAGGTCGCCGCTGCCGTTCGCGCGCTGGATCTCGCTGAGCCCGGTGTAGCCGTGGGACCGTTGCCGGGCGGCGTCGCGCTGGATCCGTCGGCACAGCTCGATCAGCGGCTCGTCGCGGTCGAGGGTGACCCGGGCGGGGATGGTGTTGATGAACAGTCCGATGGCGGACTCGATCTGCGGTACCTCCTCGGGCCGGCCGGAGACGGTGACGCCGAACACGACGTCCTCACGCCCCGTCAGCCGGTTGAGGAGGACGGCCCAGGCGGCCTGGGCGACGGTGTTGACGGTGAGGTTGGCCGCGCGCACCCGGGACAGCAACGCCTCCAGGGGCGGCCCCTGGAGGGACCGCATGGTGAGGGTCGCCCGGTGGGGCTCGCCGTCCACCCGGGTGCGGGAGGCCACGACGGTCGGTTCGCCGACTCCGCTCAGGGCGCGCGCCCACTCGGCGAGCGACGCCGCGCCGTCCTGACGGCGCAGCCAGCCGATGTACTCCCGGTAGGCGGGGTGGGGCGTGACCGGTCCGGGGCCGTCCTCGGAGTAGGCGGTGGCGAGTTCGTTCCAGAAGACGGGTACCGACCACCCGTCGATCACGATGTGGTGGAAGACGCAGAGCAGCCGGTGGTGTGCGGGCCCGAGCCGGGCGAGGGTGACGCGCAGCGGCGGCCCGGCGGTGAGGTCGAACGGGGCCTCGCGTGCGACCTCGACGTGGGCGTCGAACTCCTCGGGCGTCATCCGGGCGACGTGCCAGGGCACGTCGACGGTGGCGGGCACGAGCTGTACCGGGTGGGGCAGGTCCTTGTCCCGGAAGCTGGCCATCAGCTGGGGGTGGCGGGTGAGCACGGTGCGCAGCGCGCGGTGCAGCCGCTCGGTGTCCAGCGGGCCGCGGAAGTCGGTCAGGACGGCGATGGCGTAGCCGTCGGCCTCGGGCCCTGCCGCCGGCCCGGCGTCGTGGGGGTGGTCGTGGTGGAGGCGGTTGAGTGCGTACAGCCCGTGCTGGAGCGGGCCGAGTGCAAGGATCTCGGCTATGTCGTGCCTGCCGGTGAAGGACACCGCGGGTTCCTCGTCGTTCGCTGGGGCGGTGGGTCGTGGTCTTCGGACGGGAGGGGGCGGCGGGTTCCGCCCCCTCCCGGCGTGTCAGCCCGTGTGGTCGGCGGCCATCGCCTCCCGCAGGCTGCGGGGGCGCATGTCGGTCCAGGCGTTCTCGATGAACTCCAGGACCTCCTGGCGGGTGGCCTCGCCGTGGACGGACCGCCAGCCCGGGGGGATCTCGCGGAAGGCGGGCCACAGGGCGTACTGGTCCTCGTCGTTGACCACCGCGTGGAAGCGGCCGTTGTCGTCGTCGAAGGGGTTGGTGCTCATGGGGTGACTCCGTTCTCGGTTGGGGTGGGAGTGGGGAGGGGCCGGCTGGACGGGGGCAGGCTCATCCGGCGCCGGTGAGACGCCAGGCGGCGGCTCGACGGCGGTGGTCGACGAAGCGGCTGTAGACGCCGCCGAGCCGCAGTAGTTCCTCGGGGGAACCGGACTCGGCGACGCGGCCCCCGTCCAGCACCAGAATCCGGTCGGCGCCCTCGACGGTCTCCAGCCGGTGGGCGACCACCAGCACCGTGCGGTCGGCGGCGAGCCGGGCGACGGCCTGCTGGACCAGCCGCTCGTTCACGGCGTCGAGCGAGGAGGTGACCTCGTCCAGCAGCACGATCGGGGCGTCCTTGAGCAGGGCACGGGCGATCGAGACCCGCTGCCGCTCGCCTCCGGAGAGGGTGGCCCCGCCCTCTCCGACGCGGGTGCCGAGGCCGTCCGGCAACCGGGCGGCGATCTCGTCGACGCGGGCCAGCCGGACCACCCGGTCCAGCTCCTCGGGGCCCGCGCCGGGCCGGGCACGCCGGATGTTCTCGGCGATGGACTCCTCGAAGAGGTACGGGTGCTGGGAGACCAGGGCGATCCGGCTCAGCAACTGCTCCGTGCCCAACTCGCGTACGTCCCGGCCGCCGACGAGCACGGCGCCGCCGTCCGGGTCGTGGAAGCGGGCGATCAGGGAGAGCACGGTGGACTTCCCGGCCCCCGAGGGCCCGACCAGCGCGGTCAGCGTGCCGGGCTCGGCGCGGAAGGACAGCTCGTGCAGGACCTGACGGTCTTGGGTGTAGCCGAAGCTCACCTCACGGAACTCCACGGACGGCGGCCCGCAGGCAGCGGGCCGCCGGGGCTCCGGCAGCGGCGGGGTGTCCAGTACCTCGCGGAAGCGCCGCAGCCCCACGGCGGCGATGCGCAGGCCGCCGGCGACCTCGGCCACGGCCGTCAGCGGCTCCACGAAACGCACGGCCAGCACCATCACGGCGATCAGCACCGCGATGTCTCCGCCGCCGAGGGCGAGCACGACGGTGAGGGCCAGCACCGCGGTGAGTACCGTCTGCAGGGCCAGGAAGAGCGGCGCGGTGGCAGCGGAGTTGCCCAGGACCATGCTCCGGGCACCCGCGTCCTGGTCGGTGAGGGCCCGCTCCAGGGGAGCACCGCCGCCACCGTAGGCCCGTAGCACCGGCTGCTGCCGTGCGTACTCCAGGACCCGCTCGGAGGCGCGGTTGGTGCCGGCCTCCCAGGTGTCTTCGACGCGCTCGATGACCCGGAGGTAGAGGCGGTAGGCGAGCAGCGGCAGCGGGGCGCCGAGCAGGAGGGCGAGCCCCATCTGCCATTGCACGGCCAGGGTGACGACGACGATCGTCGCCGGGGTGGCCACCGCCGCCACCACCGGGGCCACCAGGTGGGCGGGGGCGGTGGCCACGTCGACGGCGGTCTTGGTGACCAGCCGGTTGACGGTCGCCGCGCGTCCTTCGGCGAACCATCCCAGCGGGATGCGGGTCAGCGCTTCGCCCAGCCGGGCGTGGAGCAGCCGCAGCAGGGCGCTGGAGAGCTCACCGGCATGGCGGTGGTTGCGCAGCATCACCGTGTGGTGGACCAGCACCAGGCCGGCCAGGACCGCGGCCCAGGTCCACACCGCGTCCCAGTCGTCGGTGAACAGTGCACCGAGCAGCGGGATGAGGGTGCAGCCGGCAAGCCCCTGGAGGACGGCGGCCGCGCTGACGCGGATCAGCAGGGCCCGCAGCTGGCGGCGGCCCGCCGGGTCGAGCAGGGCGAACAGGGAGCGGATCATCGGTTCGACAGCTCGCTTTCGGTGGTGTCGTCGGGCCGCTGGGGCTCTGGGCCGCCCTGGTGGGCGGCCCACAGGGCCGAGTAGCGGGTGCCGTTCGCCAGCAGCTCCTCGTGGGTGCCCTGTTCGACGATGCGGCCGCCGTCGAGCACCGCGATGGTGTCGGCCCCGCGCACCGTGTGCAGCCGGTGGGCGATCACCAGGAGCGTCCGGCCCGCGCTGAGCGCACTGAGCGCCTGCTGGATGGCCGCCTCGCTGTCGGGGTCCACCGCCGAGGTGGCCTCGTCGAGGACGAGCAGCGGCCGGTCGGCGAGGACGGCACGGGCGATGGCGATGCGCTGGCACTCGCCGCCGGAGAGGACGGCGTCGTCGCCGATGACGGAGTCCAGGCCCCGGGGGAGGCGTTCGATCACCTCGGTGAGCCGTGCCGCGGAGGCCGCGCGCCGGACCTCGGTGTCGTCGGCGTCGGGGCGGGCCAGCCGGATGTTGTCCCGGACGGAGACGCCGAGCGGCGTGGTGTCCTGGAAGACGAAGCCGATGTGGGCGTAGAGGTCCTCGAAGGAGAGTGCGCGCAGGTCGGTGCCGCCCAGGGTGATCCGTCCCGCGGACGGGTCGTGGAAGCGGGCGGCCAGCTTGGCGAGCGTCGACTTGCCCGACCCGGAGGCGCCGACGAGGGCGGTCACGGTTCCGGGGCGGAGCGTCAGGTCGATGCCGCGCAGGGCGGCGTGGTCGCCGTAGTCGAAGTCCACGGACTCCAGGCGCAGGGCGGCGCCGGCGTCCGGTGCGGTCGCGGGCTCGGCCGGTGCGGGGAGCACGGGCTCGGCGAGGACCTCGCGGACCCGGGCGGCTGCGCCCCGGGCCGCGAGCAGGGCGTGGTAGTTGAAGCCGACGGCGAGCACCGGCGCGGGTATCGCCAGCCCCAGGACGACGAAGGGCAGCAGCTCCAACGGGCCGCCGAGGTACCCGGAGTGCACCAGGGCTCCCCCGGCGAGCACCGTGGTGAGCAGCAGGGTCATCGGCGAGAGGGACAGTTCCATGAAGGTCGCCCCGGCGGAACTGGAGCGCATCCAGTCCCGGTGGCGGTCGTCGAAGTCCTCGGCGGCCTCCCGGTAGGCGTCGTGGGCCCGACCGAGCGTGCCGAACGTCTTGACCTCGGTGATGCCGTCGGTGAACTGCACGGCGACGGATCCGAGGCGGGCCTGCGAACCCGCGTACTCGACGAGCTTCTCCGTGGTGCCCCGGGTGGCGATCTTGAGGCCGAGCATGCCGGCCGCCACCGGGACCAGGGTGATGAGGGTCATCAGCGGGTCGGACAACAGCAGGTAGCCGACGAGCACGGCCGGCACCACCAGCGCCGTGGTCAGCTCGGTGACCGAGTGCGCGACCAGGTGGTGCAGGGCGCCGACGTCGTCCTGGACGGCCTTCTTCACCAGGCCGGAGTTGCGCTGGGTGAACCAGCCCAGCGGAAGGCGGCCCAGATGGCCGACGACCCTGCGGCGGAGCAGGGACCCCAGTCGCACGTCGGCCAGGTGGGAGAGGGTGGAGGCGCACAGCAGCAGCACCAGCCGCAGGGCCAGCGCGGCGGCGGCGACGGCGACGGCGGTCCATGCCCCGCCCTCGTCGACGGGGTCCCCGGTGAGGCCGGGCAGCAGGATTCGGGCGAGTTCCACCAGGCAGACCAGGGGCACCACCGAGGCCACGGCGGCCACCGCCGAGCACAGCGCGGTGAGGACGAGCCGGCCCCGGACGGGGCGCAGCAGGGCACCCAGGGTGGCGGGTGCGGGCGTCGGGTCGGGGGGCGGCACGCTCACCGGGCGGCTCCGTCTCGTTGGACCGGGCCCGGGTGGGCGCCGGTGTCGTGCGGCCCGCGGAAGGCCGTGGTGATCAGGACCAGGGCCAGCGCCGAGGTGAGGGCGGTGGCGGCGGGCAGCCAACCGGCGTCGGCGTGGGCGACGATCACGCCGCCCAGGGCGCCGCCGGCGGCGATGCCGAGGTACCCGAAGCTGGTGTTCAGGGCGAGGGCCTGCGCGGTGAGGTCCCCCGCCACCTCGTGCAACCGGGTCTGCACGGCGGGCGCGCTGAGGTAGGCGGTGACGCCCCACAGGGCGATCAGCGCGAGCACCACGGCAGGCGGTACGGGGCGCAGCAGCCAGAGCGTCCCGAGGGCGAGCATCAGCACGGTGAAGACGCCCATGCCCCAGCTGATGGTGCGGTCGGGGCCGAGCCGGTCGGTGGCGTAGCCGCCCAGGAAGACCCCGACGGTGCCCGCCACTCCCAGGACGGCGAAGGCGAGGGCGCGCACGCCGTCCGGCTCGGTCAGCACTCCTTCCAGGAAGGGAACCAGGTAGGTGAGCAGCATGACGGAGCCCATGATGGCCAGGCCGCCGCCGGTCAGGGCCAGGAGGACGGGGCGGGCGGCGAGTGCCCGCAGTTGCCGGCGGACGGGCAGGGGCGGCTTGGGCGCGGTGGCGGGCAGCGATACGGCCACCAGCACCAGGCACACCGCGCCCAGGGCCGCCATCGCCCCGAAGGTGGCCTGCCAGCCCCAGGCGGTGCCGATCCAGCTTCCGAGCGGGACGCCGAAGGCGAGGGAGCCGGTGACCCCGACGGCGAGCGCGGACAGGTAGCGCCCGCGCCGGGCCTCGGGGGCGAGTTCGACGGTGACGGCGAAGACCAGCGGAGTGGCGGCGGCTGCTGCCAGGGCGGCGGCGACCCGCAGCGCGGCCATCGCGGCGTAGTGGTCGACGGCCGTCGCGGCGAGGTTGGCGAGGGTGAACACGGCGAGGGCCGCGAGCACCACGGTCCTGCGCGCGGTGGAGGCCAGCAGCAGACCGGCCACCGGAGTGACGACCGCGATGGTGAGGGAGAAGACCGTCACCAGTTGGCCGGCGGTCGCCTCGGAGACGGAGAGGCCGGCCGCGACCTCGGGCAGGATGCCCGCGATCACGTGGTCGTCCGTGTAGAAGGTGAATATGGTCAGGAAGAGCACGGGGAGCCACAGCGGTATCGCTGCGCTCTTCCTCTTCGTCGTGTCGGTGGCCATCGCCGGCTGATCGTCTCCTCGGCCTGTCGTCTCGGCTGGTGGCGCGGTGCCCCCCGTGGCCACGGGGGGCACCGCGTGTCCGCTGCGGCGCAGCGGCTCTCGGAGTCAGGCCTTGGTGGCTTCCAGGTAGGCGGCCCAGATGTCCTGGATGTTGTCGGCCGAGCTGAGCTTGCCCTTGCCGGAGGCAAGCGCGTGCAGGTCGTGGGCGGACGCGTAGAAGGCGAAGCCGGACATGCCGAACCACACGTCGGCGTCCGGGGTGACGACCTTTCCGGTGGCCTTGAAGGCCGGGTTCTTGGTCAGCGCGTCCGGGGTGTAGAAGTCGCCGCGCGGGATGACGATGAGCTCGGCGTCCTGCTCCGGCAGGTACTCCTCCGACAGCGGAACCGAGTAGCCCTTCACCTTCTTCTGCTGGAAGGCGGGGCGGGTGAAGCCGGCCTCCGCGATCAGAGTGGAGATGGGCACGTGCGGCGGCATGGTGAAGTTGTTGGCCCCGAAGGAGTTGCCCAGCAGGGAGAGGGTGCGCTCGCCCTTCACCGCGTCGGCGGCGGTGCCCAGCACGGTCTCGGCCGCGGCGATCTGGCGCTTGCCGACCTCCTCCGCTCCGAAGAAGCCGGCGGTCCGTCGCACGATCTCGCGCCACTCGCCCTCGATGGGCAGGACGACGGTGGGGGCCAGTCGGCTGAGGCTCTTGTAGTTCTGCCCGGTGGCCCCGGCCGCGCCGGTACCGACCAGCAGGTCGGGCGCGTCCTCCGTGAGCGCTTCCAGTTCGGGCGTCTTGCCGACCTCGATCTTGCGCAGTTCCACGCCGTTGGCGGTGAGGATCTCCTGGGCGCGCGGTTGCGCGCTGGCCAGGTAGACCGCGTCGGGCTTGATGCCGAAGGAGAGCAGGGTCAGTCCGGCGACCTCGTCGAGGGCGATGACGGCCTTCGGCTTGGTGGGCACCTTCACGGTGCCGAGGTCGTGGGAGACCTCGCGAAGGGCCGGGGCGCTCTGGCTCTCGGTGGCCTTGGCCGCCTTGGCGGGCGCGGGGTCGGCGTCACCGCTGCCGCAGGCGGTCAGCAGGATCGGGAGGGCCAGCGCAGCTGCGGCGAAGGCTCGGCGGGTTCTCATTCTGGGGTTTCTTCGCTTTCCTAGTGATGCGTTGCCGCGGAGCGCGGCGAGAGGGTTTCTGTCGGTTGTCAGTTGTCGGGTTGTCGGTTGTTTCGGTTGTGCGGTCAGGCCCGGGCGCCGGCGTTGCCGAGCATCCGGTTGACGCGTTGGGCGAGCGGTCTGGGCAGCCGGGACACCACTGCGATGAAGACCTTGTTGCGCAGTCCCGGCAGCGAGAACGTCCGACCGCGGGCCGCGTCCCGGAGACACCGGTCGACGACGTCGCCCGGATCCATCCACCAGCCTTCGGAGACCTGGCGGACGTCGATTCCGGCGCGGGCGTGGAACTCGGTGCGCACGAAGCCCGGGCACAGCACCATCACCTGCGTCCCGGTCCCCCGCAGGGCCGCGCTCAGCCCCTGGGAGAAGTACCGGGTCCACGCCTTGGCTGCGGCGTAGGTGGATCCCCTGCCCGGAATCAGGCCGGTGATGGAGGACAGGTTGACCACGGTGCCGCCGCTGCCCTTGAGCATGGTCCGCACGGCGGCGTGGGTGAACTCCTGAGGCGCCGTCACATTGACGGCGAGCTGGTCCTCCAGGACCTCCCGGTCCAGCTGCCAGAAGCTTCCGGAGACGCCGAAGCCCGCGCCGTTGACCAGGAAGTCCACCCCCTCCTCGATGCGCTCGGCGACCTTCCGCCGGTCGGCGGCGGCCGTGAGGTCGGCGAGGAGCACGGCGCAGTTCGCCCCGTGGTGCTCCTCGGCCCGCCGGGCGACCTCCGCCAGCCGGCCGGCGTCGCGGGCGACCAGGACCAGGTCGTGTCCGTTCCGTGCCAGCCGGTCGGCGAAGGCTGCTCCGAGACCCGAGCTGGCCCCGGTGATCAGGGCGCACGGGCGAGCGCTGCGTGCTGGGGGTGCCGGGTCAGCCGTCGGCATGGGAACCCTCCTCCTCCAGATAGGCGTCCAGGTCGTCGTCGGTCATCGTGGAGACCTCCCGGTAGAGCTCGGCGATCTCCGTCAGCCGGCCGGGAGCCTCCTCCGTCCGGCGCAGATGGGCGGCGAACTCGTCGGCACTGCGGGTGGCGAAGACGCCGCCGGGGCGTATCCGCGCACCGGTCAGCACTTCCCGGAGGTCCACCACCACGCGGGAGACGGTCAGGGAGTCACCGCCCAGCGCGAAGAAGTTGTCCCCGGGGCCGACCGGCACGCCGTCCAGATGGCGCGACCAGACGTCACGGACCAACCACACCAGGGCGTCCTCCGGTTCTGCCGGGGCTCCCTGCGGAGCGGCGGAACCGGCCCGGCCCTGCTCCTCCTCGTACCGGCGGGCCAGCGCCTCGCGGTCCACCTTCCCGTTGCGGGTGGTGGGCAGCGTGTCCACGACGACGACCCGCTGCGGGCGCAGGTACGGGGGCAGTCCCCGCCGGGTCGCGGTCCGGACGGCTTCGGCCGCTTCGTGCGGGTCGGCGTCGCCGTCGACCACCACGAAGGCCGCCAGCCCCCGCACGGCGTGCCGCTCGCCCGGTGGCAGGGTCAGCACGGCGGACCGCCGCACCCCGGGGCAGCCGTTGAGGAAGGAGGCGAGTTCCCCGGGCTCGACCCGGTGACCGCGGATCTGGACCTGGTCGTCCCGGCGGCCGATGAACTCGATGACGCCCTCGCGCCACCGGCCCAGGTCGCCGGTGCGGAAGTAGGTCTCGCCGGTGGCGGGGTCCGTGTGGTGACGGCGGCGGGCGTCCCGGGGGTCGGCCAGGTATCCGGGCGTCACCCCGATTCCGGAGACCAGCAGTTCGCCCGTCGCCCATTCCGGGCGGTCCGTCAGATCGTCGTCGACGACCCGGTAGCGGGTGCGGGAGATGGGGCGGCCGTACGGGACGGTGGCCCACTCGCCGGCGTCGGCGTCCGGGTCGGGGACGGGGTGCCAGACGTTCCAGCCGGTGGTTTCGGTGGGGCCGCCGATGCTCACCGGCAGCACCTCGGGGGCGGCCCGGCGCAGACGGCGCAGCACCGGCCGGGGCACCCAGTCGCCGCCGGTGAGGACCAGTCGCAGGGACCCCAGGGCCTCACCGGTTCCGGCCCCGTCGAGCAGCATCTCCACCACGGCGGGTGCCGCGCACAGCGCCGTCACCCGGTGGCGGGCGACCGTCCGGGCCCACTCCTGCGGGTCGGTGGCGCAGCCCCGCCCGGCCAGTACGGCCGTGCCTCCGGCGCCCAGGACCACGAACAGGTCGAACAGTGACAGGTCGTGGTGGAGCGAGGCGAGGGCCAGCGAGGTGTCGGCGGCGGTCAGCCCGAAGGAGTCGACGGTGTGCTCCACGCAGTTGGCCAGCCCGCCGAGGGTGATCGGCACTCCCTTGGGCTCGCCGGTGGACCCCGAGGTGAAGAGCACGTAGGCCAGGTCCTTAGGCCCGCGCCCGTCGCCCGGAGGGGGCCCGGACGGCGGCGCGGCGTCCGGCCGTACCGCGGAGACGTCCACGGTCCGCACGCCTTCCGGGGCGGCGAGCGCGGCGGCCCGGGCGGTCGAGGCGTCGATGACGACCAGCCGGACGCCGGCCCGGCGCAGGACGGCGGCGATGCGGTCGGGCGGCAGGTCGTCGGCGAGGGGCAGGTAGGGGTGGCCGGCCTCCAGCACGCCGAGGCAGGCCGCGTACTGCCGCCAGCCGCGTTCCAGCAGCACCGCGACCGGCTCGGACGGGGAGGCGGGACCGCCGCGTGCCGCCCCGACGGCCTCGGCCACCGCCCGACGGGCGGCGGCGAGTCCGCCCCGGGTGACGGTGACCTCGCCGTCGACGAGGGCGGGTGCGCCGGGGTCGGCGGCGGCCAGCTCGGCGATCGCGGTGTGCGGCCAGCTGCCGGCGGGCTCGCGGTGCGGCCCCCGGTCGCGTTCCCCGGCATGCTCCGCAGTGAGGGCCGGGAGCGGACGCGCCGACCAGGCGGCTTCGTCGCGGGCCAGGGCTTCCAACTGCCCGGTGAGCAGCCGGAAGACACCGTCCACCACGGGCACCGGGAACAGCTCCTCGACCACGTCCCAGTTGAGCACCAGGGCCCCCTCGCGCTCCCGCAGCAGCAGGTCCATCCAGACCTGCGGGGTCTGGCTGAGCGCGAAGGTCTCGTGGAGCCGGCCGTCGAGGATCCGGTCCACGCCGTCGCCGACGCCGAGTTCGCTGGTCATCACGACCGGGGCGAGCGCGCCGGTGACACCGCCCCGGCGGCGGATCAGTTCGCGGGTGACGTCCATGCCGCTGAAGTGGCGGTGGTCCAGGCCGCTCACCAGCCGGTCGCGGATCCGGGCGGCGAGTTCCTCGAAGGAGGAGACGCCCGAGGTGTCGACCTCCAGCAGGGTGAAGGAGGCGAACTCGCCCAGCACGTCGTCCATCCGGGGGTGGACGGGGTACCTGCTCATCTGCGGCACGTTGAGGACGAAGCGCGGCTCGTCGGCCCACTGCGCCAGTGCCCAGGCGTAGGCGGCCAGCACCACCACGGTGGGGGTGAGCCCGCGTGCGGAGGCGGCCCGGGACACCCGGGACCACCTCTGCGCCTCGACGACATGTCGGCGGTTGACGAAGACGGGGGCGTCGGCGGAGGCGTCCGGTCCGCTCCGGCGCGGCAGCCGGGGGCCCTCGGGGAGGGAGTCGAGCCGTTCGGTCCAGTAGGCGGCGGCCCGCCGGTACTCGGGGGTCTGGCGGATCCGGGCGACGGCGGCGACGTAGTCACGGAAGGAGGGCGTCGAGGGGTGGGCGGCGGCCTCCCCGCGCAGCGCGGCGGCCCAGGAGTCGAAGAGCACCTGGACCCCGCGCGCGTCGGCCAGCAGCGCGTCGATGCTCACGCACATCCGCAGCCGTCCGCCCGGCAGCCGCACGAAGACCACGCTGAACAGCGGGAAGACGCCGGGCGGACGGGTCTCGTGGGAGAGCCGGTGGCGCACCTGAGCGGCTGCCGCGGGGTCGGCGACGGCGTCCACCGTCTCGCAGCGGTAGGGCGGCACGTCGGCGGTGGGCAGCACCCGCTGGGTCATGGTGTTCTCGTCGAAGACGGTGCGCAGCATGTCGTGGGCCTCGATGACCCGGCGCAGGGCCCGTTCCGCGTCCCGGATGCTCAGCCCGTCGGGGTCGCCCGGGCCGGTCGCCTCGCGTCCCTCGTACTCCAGGTAGAGGTGGCAGGCGACGCCACCGCCCTCGATGTCGCTGCCCCGGCCGATGAGGTAGGCCTGCTGCTGGTCGAGCAGGTCGAAGGGTTCGAAGCGCAGGTCGGGGCGTGCGACGAGGGTGATCTCGCCGTCGTCCTCCCGGATTCCCCGGGCGCGGTCCTCCACCAGGGCGGCGAAGTTCCGCAGTCGCGGGTGGGCCGTGATGTCCCGGACGCCGATGCGGACCCCGAAGCGTCCGCGCACGGCGGCGACGACCGCGATCGCGGCCAGCGAACTGCCGCCCGCCTGGAAGAAGTCGTCGTCCGGGCCGGGTTCACCGGTCCCGATGGCCTCGGCCCAGATGCGGGCGATCTCCCCGACGGTCCCGCCCGTCTCGGCGAGCGCCGCCGGCCGGCCGACGGTCTCGGGTGCGGGCAGCGCGGCCTTGTCCACCTTGCCGCTGGGGGTCAGCGGCAGGGCGTCCAGCAGCACCACGGCGGACGGCACCAGGTACGGCGGGAGTGCGGCGGCCAGTCGGTCGCGCAGCCGGTCGGCCAGGTCCGGGGCGGAGCCGGCGGCCGGAACCACGTAGGACACCAGCACCTTGGCACCGCCGGCGGTGGTGCGGGCCGCAGTGGCGGCGTTGGCCACCTCCGGCGCGTCCAGCAATCGGGCGGTCACCTCGTCCGGCTCCACCCGGTGGCCGCGGATCTTGGTCTGGAAGTCGGCCCGGGCGACGTAGGAGAGTTGTCCGTCCGGCAGCAGCCGCACCAGGTCCCCGGTGCGGTACATACGGGAACCGGGGGGCCCGAAGGGGTCGGCGACGAAGCGTTCGGCGGTCATCGCCGCACGGCCCAGGTAGCCGCGGGAGAGCTGCCGGGCGGAGGCGTAGAGTTCGCCTACCGCGCCCACCGCCACCGGCCGCAGCTCCTCGTCGAGCACCTGGGCGGAACAGGTGTCGAGCAGCGGGCCCAGGCGCACCGGGCCGCGCGCCTGGCCGCGCCCGCCCCGGGGCAGCGGGAAGCCGGTGATGACGTGGGTCTCGGTGGGGCCGTAGTGGTTGTGCAGGGTGACTTGTGGGTTGGCGTCCAGGAAGCGGGCGATCCAGTCGTTCATCACCAGCGGCTCACCGGACTGGTAGACGTGCCGCAGGTCGGGCAGCGCGGTGCCGGTCTCCCGTGCGGCGCGGCACACCTCCTGGAGCATCACCTGGGGGCAGAAGTACTCGGTGACGCGCTGTCGGGCCAGCAGCCGCACCAGCGCCTCGGGGTCGGTGCGCTCCTCGTCCTCCGGCAGCACCAGGCACTTTCCGGCGGCCAGCGCGGTGAGGATCTCCTGGCTGGCGACGTCGAAGTTGAGGCTGGCGAACTGGAGGACCCGGCCGTCCGTCTCGGCGGTGGCGGTGCGGCCGTGCCAGTCCACCAGGTTGCCGATGGCGCCGACGGTGTGCACCACGGCCTTGGGGGTGCCGGTCGATCCGGAGGTGTAGAGCACGTACAGGGCGTCGTCGGGTCCGGTCCGCGTCCAGGGCGCGTCGGCTCCGGCCGTGCTCCCGTCCGTGGCGGGGTCCGGTGCGTCCAGCGCGATGGTGGTGAGCTCCGGGTAGGCGGCCAGGGTGGAGCGGTCGCCGAGCACCGTCCGCACTCCGGAGTCCCGGGCCATGTGGCTGAGGCGCCCGCGCGGGTAGGCGGGGTCCAGCGGCAGGTAGGCGGCGCCGATGCGGAGGATCGCGACGATCGCGACGACGGCCTCCACCGAGCGGGGCAGCGCGACTCCGATGACGCTGCCCCGCCCGTGGCCGTGCTGCCGCAGCAGCCCGGCCAGCGCGGCGGAGCGCTCCCCGAGCGTCCGGTAGTCCAGGCGGCTGCCGCCCCGGACGACGGCGGGGGCGTCGGGCGCGTCGGTGATGCGGCGGGCGATGCGGACGGGCAGCGCGGTGGCGTCCGGCGCGGGCAGGTCCTCGCCCCGGCCGATGCGCGCGGCCAGCCGGTCGGCGTCGGCCCGGGGAACGGCGGTGACGTCGTGGTCGACGACGACGGTACGGCCGCCGTCGTCCCCGATGCGCACCTCGACGGCGAGCGGGTAGGCGTGCCGGGGGTCCTCGCTGTGCTCCTCGACGGTGACCGTCCGGCCCGGACCCGCGGCGTCCTCGGGCAGGTCCAGTACCCAGGCCCGGTCCACCAACAGCAGGGACCCGCCCTCGGGGTCGGGCGCGTGCGCGGTGTGCCAGGGCGCGTCGGCGGGGCCCTCGGAGGCGTCGCGGACGCTTCCCGGCGAGGCCGCCGGCAGCAGGGTGGAGAGCCAGGAGCGCAAGCGCTCCTGCGGGACCCGATCGGGTACCGCGGCGTGGACGCGGCGCCGTTCGGCGAACCTCGGGCGCGGCGTGGAACCGGCGTCGGCGCCGGTGCGAGCGCCCTGGACCGCGTCCGGCGTCGGGGCGGGCGAGCCGTCCCGGAGTCCGGCACACAGGGCGGCGGCCGCCGCGTACGGCAGGTGGGCGGTGACCGCCGACCGGGGTGCGGCCAGTGAGACCAGGTGCGTCTCCCGGGGCTCCGCGGGGTGGGCGGGCATCCGTGCGATGCGCAGCGTCCAGTCGCCGTCCGGGCGGGACAGCGCCTCGTGCCACTGCTCCCGCTGCACCTCCCGGAAGGCGGACAGAGCGGCTGCGGGCTCCTTCCCGGAGAGGTCGGTGGTGGCGGTGTGCGCGGCGGGACGGCCGTCCCCGCCGGGGGCGGTCGCCCAGCGCCCGGCGGGCAGCTCGCCCCGGATCCGCAGCACCAGGTGGGCTATCGGCATCCCCATGCTCACTCCGCCTCCGAACGATGACGTGACACAGTCGTGCTCCTCAGAAGATGGAAAGGTCGAGCGGCTCGCCGGCCAGGTGCCGTCCGACGGAGTCGGCGGCGGGCACCCGACCGGGCGGGTGGAAGGCCAGGGCCCGGGCGGCGGACAGCAGATAGGCGGGGTCCGGGCCGGTGACGAAGGCGAGTCCGCCGAGCAGCCGGGCGAGCCGGGAGCACAGCTCGGGCAGGCGCTCCTCCACGTGCAGCCGGGCCAGCAGTGCGGCGGCCATGGCCCGCTCGGCGGAGGCGCCGGCGTCGAAGGTCGCGGCGGCTGCGGCGCAGGCGGCACGCCCGGCGTACAGGTCGGCGGCCGCCTCCCCCAGGGCCCGGCGATCGGCGCGCGCGGCGTGTGCGGCCCGGTCGAACAGCGCCTGGGCGGTGCCCAGATAGGTGCCGCAGGCGAGGATCTCGAACCAGATCCAGGCCCGGGTCTGGAGCTCGTCCATGCCGCGCTCGGGGTGCCCTCCGGGCAACAGCATCACGGCGGGCACCCGCACCTCGTCGAGGACGATCTCCTCGCTCTCGGCCGCGGCCAGCACCGGACTGTTCCAGAACGGCCGCACCCGGATTCCGTCCAGGCCGGCGGGGATGACCGCCAGGGCGACCGTGCCGTCCCGCTCGTCCTCGGAGCACACACGGACACTGGTGGTGAGGAGGTCCATGGAACGGGCCAGGCTGCAGGGCTTCTTGGCACCGCTGAGCAGGAACTCCTCCCCTCCTGAGACGGCGGTGGCGGTGGTCCGCGGCACGAGGGCGTCGTCGCCGCGGCGGGCCTCGGAGGAAGCCGAGGCGAGCAGCCGGCGGTCGCGGGCGACGGCGGCCAGCAGCGACCACTGCGGCGCGTCGTCACCCACACGGACGCGCAGGTACTCCACGAAGGAGACCACCGCCAGGTGGTGCATCATCGTGCCCACGCCGAGCGAGGGGGAGCGGGTCGCGAGCGCGGACTGCACCCGCAGCGCCTCACCGCAGTCCAGGCCCAGGCCGCCGTGGCGGGCGGGGATCAGCAGCCCGGGGCCGCCCGCCGCACGGAACAGCGGCAGTACCGGGCTGGCGGACGATTCGAGCTCGGCCAACGGGTACTCGGCCAGCCGGTCGAGCAGGCCGGGCAGCCGCTCCTCGGTGAACGCGGCGTCGGCCGCGGTCAGTTCGGTCCATCCTGGTGCTGTCTCAGGCATCGCGCCGCTCCTCCTCGGTGGTGGTCAACTGGTCCCGCACCCACCGGGCGAGCCGCTGCGGGGTGTGATGGGTCTGGAAGACGTCGATCGGCACCAGCACACCGAGCGACTCCCGGACGCGGCGACGCAGATCGATCGTGGTCAGCGAGTCCAGCCCCAGTTCCCGGAAGGGACGTTCGCCCGCCTCGGCCGCCCGGCCGGGCGGGAGCTGGAGCACCTCGGTGACCCGTGCCAGCACGGCCGCCTCGGCGTCCGCCGGGGCCGATGCCCGGCCGGGGGCGGCCCCCTCGGCAGGCGGCGGGGCCGGCAGGACCGGCCGGGCGGGAGCCGGGGCGTCCGTCCGGATCCAGTACCGCCGGTGCCGGAAGGGGGTGGGCGGCAGGTCGGCGGCCTCCGCCGTGCCGTCCCGGGAACGCGACCTGGGCCCCCCGGGCAACGCGTCGTCCCAGCGGACCGGGACGCCCTGGGTCCAGGCGTGACCGAGTCGGGCGAGGAAGTCGCGGTAGCCGCCCTGCTCGCGGCGGAGGCTGCCGACGACGGGCGCGGGCCGCTCCCTCAGACCGTCCAGCACCGCGGTGATCGGCGCGGTGAGCACCTCGTGCGGGCTGACCTCGACGAACGCGGTGGGGCGGGTGTCGCTGACGGCGGCCACCGCGTCCGCGAAGCGGACCGTGCCGCGCAGGTTCTCGTACCAGTACCCCGCGTCCACCTCGGCGCCGGTGAGCCAGTCGGCCCGGGTGGTGGAGAAGAAGGGGACGCGGGCCGGGCGCGGCACGATCCCGGCGAGCCGGTCGGTCAGCGCCCGGGCAACCGGCTCCACCATCGCGGAGTGCGAGGCGTAGTCGACGGCGACCGCGACGGTGCGGATCCCGGCGCGCCGGCAGTGGTCGGCCAGCTCCTCGACGGCCTCCGGCGGCCCGGAGACTACGGTGCTGCCCGGGCCGTTGCAGACGGCGACCTCCACCGAGCCGTCACGGCGCCCGGCCAGCAGCCGCCTGGTCTCGTCCTCGTCCAGGCCGAGCACGGTCATGGCGCCGGTACCCGCCAGGGAGGAGAGCAGCCGCGCCCGGGTGGCGACCACGGCGGCGGCGTCCTCAAGGGTCAGGGCCCCGGCCGCGTAGGCCGCCGCCACCTCCCCCTGGGAGTGGCCGAGCACCAGGTCCGGTTCCACCCCGCTGCTCCGCCACAGGGCGGTGAGCCCGGCCATCATCGTGAACAGCGCCACCTGGACGCCCGCCAGGGAGTCCGCGACAGCGGCCGGTTCCTCCCCGGCGAGCAGACGCGGGACGGAGAAGCCCACATGGGGAGCGAAGGCGTCCGCGCAGCGATCCACTTCACGGGCGAAGGCCGGGGCCTCCCGCAGCAACCGCCGGCCCATCCCGGGCCACTGGGAGCCCTGGCCGGGGTAGACGAAGGCCACGGCGTACTCGGCGTGCGCGGTGCCGCGTGCCACACCCTCCCGCGGCGTCCCGGTCCGCGCCGCCTCCAGACCGGCGAGCAGCCCGGCGCGGTCGTGCGCGACGACGGCGGCCCGGTGCGGGAGCGCGGCCCGGCGGGTGGCCAGGGTACGGGCGGCCTCCGGCAGCCCCGGTCCGGGCCCGGCCAATGCCGCGCCCAGCCGGCCCAGTTGGGTGTCGAGCGCTTCCGGGCAGGCGGCGGAGAC
This sequence comes from Streptomyces sp. NPDC002490, assembly GCF_040296045.1. Lineage (NCBI taxonomy): Bacteria > Bacillati > Actinomycetota > Actinomycetes > Kitasatosporales > Streptomycetaceae > Streptomyces > Streptomyces sp. NPDC002490. The sequence continues at coordinate 38,857 of NZ_JBEOWM010000013.1, forward strand.
GACGAACGGCAGGGAGGTCCGGGGCGAGCGGGTTCCCGGTGGGAGTTCCGGACCCGGGACCGGGTTCGGGTCTTCGAGGATGAGGTGGGCGTTGGTGCCGCTCATGCCGAAGGAGGAGACGGCGGCCCGGCGGACGCGGCTCCCCCGCGGCCACGGGACCGGCTCGGTGAGCATCCGCACGGTCTCGGACGGCCAGTCCACCTTGGGCGTCGGCTCGGTGCCGCGCAGGGTCGGCGGCAGTTCGGCGTGGCGCAGTGCCTCGACGAGCGTGATGACCCCGCCGATTCCCGCGGCGGCCTGGGTGTGCCCGGTCAGCGCCTTCAGGGAGCCGATGCGCAGGGGGCCCGGGCCGGCCGCCGGGTCGCCGCCCGCGGCTGCCCGGTCGGTGCCGTAGCCGTCGATCAGTGCCTGCGCCTCCACGGCGTCGCCCAGCACGGTTCCCGTTCCGTGCGCTTCCACGGCGTCGACGTCCGAGGGGCGCAGGCCGGCGTCGGCCAGCGCCCGCTCGATGACCCGGCGCTGCGCGGTGCCGCTCGGTGCCGTCAGGCCGTTGCTGGCCCCGTCCTGGTTGACGGCGCTGCCCGCGACGACGGCCAGCACCGGCAGGCCCCGGCGACGCGCCTCGGAGCGGCGGGTCACCACCACCACGCCGGCTCCCTCGCTCCACACCGTGCCGTCGGCGTCGGCGGAGAAGGGGCGGCAGCGACCGTCCGCGGAGAGTCCGCCGAGCCGCTGGAAGTCCCGGTACATCCTGGGGGTGGACATCACGGTGATCCCGCCGGCCAGGGCGATTTGGCACTCGCCCTGAAGCAGCGAGCCAACCGCGAGGTGCAGGGCGACCAGGGAGGAGGAGCAGGCGGTGTCGACGGTCAGCGCCGGTCCCGTCAGGCCCAGGTGGTAGGCGATGCGCCCGGAGAGGACGGCGTTGGAGGTGCCGGTCAGTTCGTGTCCGCCGAGCTCGTCGCCGGCCTCGCGGGCGGCCTGCGCGTAGTCGCCCGCCATCGCGCCGAGGAACACCGCCGTCTCGGTGCCGCGCAAGGAGCGGGGGTCGATCCCGGCGCGCTCCAGCGACTCCCAGCACAGTTCGAGCATGATGCGCTGCTGCGGGTCCATGGCGCGGGCCTCGCGCGGTGAGATGCCGAAGAAGGGGGCGTCGAAGCCCGCCACGTCGGCCAGGAATCCGCCGGATCGGACCCGTATCCGCTCGTCGGACCAGTGCTGCCCCCGGTCGTCGGGGAAGCCCCCGACGGCGTGCGGCCCGAAGGACGCCAGCTGCCACAGTTCCTCGGGGGAGGACACCGCGCCGGGATAGCGGCAGGCCGCCGCCGTGATGACCACGGGATCGGGCTCCGGCTCGGAGTCGGTGGAGTGCCGCACCGGTCCCGCGGGGGCGGGGGGACGCGGCGGTTCGTCGTGGCGCCGCCCGAGGCGGGCGGCGATGTGTTCGGCCAGCGCGCGGGGGGTGGGATGGTCGTAGACCAGCGACGCGGCGAGGTCCAGGCCGGTGCGCGAGGCCAGTTCGGCGCGCAGCTCCAGGCCGTCGACCGAGGTCGCTCCCAGGTCGGCGAGAGGAGTGTCGGCCGACCGGGCGTGGACGTCGGCGACGTCCAGTACTTCGGCGATCGCCGCACGCACCAGGGCCAGCGGGTCCCGCAGCGCCTGCGCCGCCGGCCCCGGGGCTCCGGCCGCCGGGGCGGACGGGCGGGAGGCGGCTGCGGCCTGCCCGCCAAACCCGTGGTCGCGTCCGGTGAAGCGGTAGGTGGGCAGCGGGGTCCACCCGGGGCCGTCCAGACCCGGCAGCTCGTGCCACCGCACCTCGTGGCCGTGGGACCGGGCGAGCGTCAGCGCGTCAAGGAAGGCGACGTACTCGGAGTCCTCCTCGTGTCCGAAGGAGGCGGCGGTCACCTCGGGGCCGTCTTCCCCGGCTGCCCTCACCAAAGGGGTGAGCGTGCGGGTGGGACCGAGTTCCAGGCAGAGTCGGACGCCGTCGGCCCGCAGTGCGGCGAGGCCGTCGCCGAAGCGGACGGTGTGGCGCACGTGCCGCACCCAGTAGTCGGCGGTGGTCAGGTCCCCGCCCTCGGCGAACCGCCCGCTCAGGTTGGACAGCACCGGTCGGGCCGGTCTGCGGTAGGCGATCGCGGCGGCTGCGGCACGGAACTCCGCCAGCACCGGGTCCATGTGCCGGGAGTGGAAGGCGTGGCGGACCGGAAGCTGCCGGGTGCGGTGTCCACGGGCACGAAGGGCCTCGGCGCAGGCGAGCACGGCGGCGCGGTCTCCGGAGATGACGGTGGAGGCGGGGCCGTTGAGAGCGGCGATCTCCACCTCGGAGCGCAGGGCGGCGAGCGTCTCCCGCACCCGGCTCTCCTCGGCCCGTACCGAGACCATCGCGCCGACGGGTTCGACCGCGGCCATGGCGGCACCGCGCGCCACCACCAGCCGTACGGCGTCGCCCAGGTCGAGGACGCCCGCGACGTGGGCCGCGGTGAGCTCTCCGACGGAGTGTCCGCCGAGGACGTCGGCGCGGACGCCGAGGTCCTCGGCCAGGCCGCTGAGCGCCACCCCGTGGGCGAACAGGGCGATCTGGGTGTAGCGGGTGCCGTGCAGCGGATGGTCTTCCCCCGCTGCGTCGCGGACCCGGGTCAACTCGCGCAGCGGTATGTCGAGCAGCGGGTCGGCGTGTGCCGCCACGGCGTCGAACCGCGCGGAGTAGCCGGGCAGGTCGAGAAGCCGGCCGCCCATGCCGGGCCGCTGGGCGCCCTGCCCGGGGAAGAGGAAGGCGGTACGGGTGCGCGCCCCGGCGCCCGAGTGCACGGCGCGCCCCGGGACGCCTTGCGCGATCCGGTCCAGGCGGGCGGTGAGTTCGGCGGCCGAGCGGGCGGTGAAGGAGGCACGCCGGGACAGCCGGGCGCGCCGGGCGGTGAGGGTGCGGGCCACGGAGGCCAGGGCTCCGGGCCGGGCCAGCAACTCGCCCTGTGCCTCGGCCCAGTCGCGCAGCGCGGCGGCGGTGGCGTGCAGCGACTCGGGGGAGGCCGCGGACAGCGTCACGGGGACGGCCTCGGGGACGGGCGTCCGCGCTCCGCCGCCCGGGTGCCCGGAGGAGGGGTCCGCGGGCACCGGCGGCGGGGCGAGCACCACATGGCAGTTGGTGCCGCCCATGCCCAGGGAGCTGACGCCGGCGAGGGCTCCCGGCGGCAACGGCACGGGGGAAGCCGGCACGGTGATGCCGTCGTCGGCGAGGCGGCGGGCCAGTTCGCCGCCCCGGTGCCCGGCCGTGCCCGGCACCGTCCCGCGGGCGACCACCAGTACCGCCTTGACCAGGCCGAGGAGTCCGGCCGCGCCCTCCAGGTGGCCGACGGTGGTCTTGATCGAGCCGACGGCGGGTCCGGTGTCACCGGGGCGGGCGAAGACCCGGCGGAGGGCGTCGGCCTCGGCGCGGTCGCCGACCGGGGTGCCGGTGCCGTGGAGTTCGACGAAGCCGATGGCCGCGGGGTCGACCTCCGCGGCGGCGCAGGCCCGTCGGATGGTCCGGGCGTGCGCCTCGGGGGCCGGCACCAGCAGGGTGCCGGAGCCGTCGTGGGTGACGGCGCTGCCCCGGAGCACGGCGTGGACGCGGTCCCCGTCGCGCAGCGCGTCGGCGAGGGGGCGCAGCAGGACGGCGGCGCCGCCCTCGCCGCGTACGTAGCCGTCGGCGTCGTCCTCGAAGAGCGTGGCGCGGCCGGAGGGCGACTGGCCGCCGAACGAGGCGGTGGCGGTGGCGTTCTCGGTGGAGAGGTTGAGGTTGACGGCGGCCACCAGCGCTCCGGCGCAGTCGCCCGCCCGGATGGCCTGCGCGGCGTGGTGGACGGCGACCAGCGCGGAGGACTGCCCGGTGTCGACGACGAGGCTGGGGCCGTGCAGCCCGAAGGCGTGGGAGACCCGGGCGGCGATCATCGAGGGCGCGGTGGCGGCCAGGGTGCCCGGTCCGATGGCGCCGCGGCGGCCGGCGGCGTGTTCCATCGCCCAGTCGGCGCCCATGGATCCGACGAAGACGCCGAGGCCGCGCTCGCGCGGTGCCGAGGGATCCTGGCCGGCGTCCTCCAGGGCGGTCCAGGCCAGCTCCAGCGTCCACCGCTGGTGGGGGTCGACGGCGGCGGCTTCCCGGTCGGACATGCGGAAGAGACGGGCGTCGAAGCGCCCGGCGTCCGGGTGGTAAGAGCCCTGTTCGATCCGGGTGCGCACCTCGGCCGGTGCTTCTGCGGCCGCGAAGCGGCCTTCGGGCGCGCGGCCGTCGGGGCGGCGGCCCTCGGCCAGCAGGCGCCACAGCTCGTCGGGGGTGTCGGCGCCGGGCACCCGGCAGGCGAGGCCGACGACGGCGATGTCCTGGCGGGCCGGCCGCGGGGCGTCTTCCTTCCGGGTGCCCCGGGGCGGGGCACCCTGCTCGGTGTGCGTCATGCCGGCGTGCCGCCCTCCGGCAGGGAGACCCGCGGCCGGGTGGCGGGCGCGGGGGAGTCCTGGTTCTCCGCCAGGACGCGATCGGACAGCAGCCCCAGGGAGCTGAGGTTGGCGAACCCGGGGCCCTGCGCGTAGGCGGCGAGGGTGGGAAGCAGCAGCTTGGGCAGCAGGCCGTCGACGGAGAGGTCCGTGCGGATGTGTCGCTCCAGGGCTTCGGCGGTCTCGGGGGCGTCGCCGACGATCGCTGCGACGGCGGTGCGGGCCCGGTTGCCCAGCAGGTCCAGGAACCAGTCGGGGCGGGCTCCGGTGGCGTCGATGACCACGTCGAAGCGGCAGGTGCGTTCGGCGCGGCCCGGGTTGTGCAGCGTCAGTTCCACCTGGCTTCCCGCCCGGCGCACGGCGGTGACGGTGCCCTGCTGGTGCAGTACCGCCGCCTCGGTCGCGATGGCTTCGATGGCGCGGGGCGAGTACACCCCCCGGTCGGTACGGGCGATGACCTCGCGGCGGTCGTGCTCCGGCAGTTCGCGCCAGCGTTCGGGGCTGGAGTAGAGGGCGTTCTCGAAGAAGCCCTCGCCCCGGCTGTAGACCACGGGGTAGGGGCTGATCACGGTGGTCCGGCCGGAGTGCTGGCGGATCAGGTCCTCGACGACGGCGGCGGCGGTCTCTCCTCCGCCGACCACGGCGACGCTGGGGTCGACCAGCGTGGTGTCCAGGCCGAGCCGCCAGAACTCCTCGATGCTGCAGACCGCGTCGCTCGCCAGCCGGCCGTCGTGCGGACCCGGCCCGCTGATCATGACCCGGTCGGCCCAGAGGACGGCGGACCCTCCGGTGTTGCCTTCGATCGTGACCTCCCACTGGCCGCCGGAGGTCTCCAACCCCCGCACCCAGCCGCTAACCAGGGGGAAGTCGACGTTCTCGGCGGCCCACCGCAGATAGGCGGCCCAGTCCGCGTGGCGCGGACTGGGGCGTCCGGCGTCGACCCAGGCCGCGTAGCGGCCGGTGGAGACCAGGAACGCCGTCCAGGAGAACTCCTGCATCCGGGTGTTGACCGCGGCGTCGATCTCGGTGCCGTGCCCCCGGGAGGCGTAGGGGAAGCCGAGGTCCTTCTCCGGGCTGGTGGACAGTCGGGGGCGGCCGTTGGTGCGCCCGCCGACGGCCGTCCAGTTGGCCCCGACGTCATAGGGTTCGACGACCAGCACGCGAGGCGCGTCCACGCCCAGTTCCCGGAGCACCTGGCTCTTGGCCGCGGTGGCCAGCGCCTTGGGGCCCGCGCCCACGACGCAGATCAGCTTCCGCGTCTCGGGTCTCCCGGCGCCGAAGCGCCGTTCGGCGTCCTGAAGGGACAGCGACTCCATCGGCTCGGTGCTCCAGCTTCCGTACGGTCCCGCCGGGGGCGGGGTTGCTTGGGTGGGGGGTGTCGCGGAGGGCATGTCAGGCTCGCTTCCAGCTGCCGAGCAGCGCCTGAAGGGTGTCCTTGTCGAGGCCGGAGACCTCGGTGTCCGGAGCCGGCGTGCCCGGAGCGGTTGCACGGCCGCGGGTGTCGTCGGCCTCGGCGCGTTCGCACGCCTCGGCCAGTTCGGCGACGGTGGGGTTCTCGAACACCATCTGCGCGGTGACCCGCAGTCCCTTGGCACGGGCCCGGCTGGCGAGTTGGACGGAGACGATGCTGTCCCCGCCGAGGGCGAAGAAGCCGTCCTCCCGCCCGATGTCCGCCGTGCCGAGCACATCCGCGAAGAGCGCGGCGACGGCCTCCTCGGTGGCGCCGCGCGGGGGCTGCCGGGTGCCGGAGGTACGCGGGTCCGGCAGGGGCAGGGCGGGCCGGTTCAGCTTGCCGGAACCGGTCAGCGGCATGACGTCCAGCACGGTGAGCACCGAAGGATGCAGGTAGACGGGCAGTTCCCGGGCCAGGTGCGCGCGGACGGAGGCCAGCGCCGCGTCCCGATCGACGCTCTGGTCGGCCAGGGTGACGTACCCGGCCAGCAGGGTGGAGTCGTTCTCCCGGTGGGTGCGGGCGGCGGCCAGCGCCACCTCGGGCGCCAGGCGGAGAACGGCCTCGATCTCACCGAGTTCCAGCCTGATGCCGCGCAGCTTCACCTGGTGGTCGGTGCGGCCGTCGAAGAGCAGTCGGCCGTCCCGGCTCCAGCGGGCCCGGTCCCCGGTGCGGTACAGCAGGGTGCCGGGGACGTCGCCGTAGGGGTCGGGCAGGAAACGGGCGGCGGACAGGCCGGGACGCTTCCAGTAGCCGCGGGCCAGTTGGTGGCCCGCGGCGTAGACCTCGCCGGGCACCCCGGGCGGGCAGAGGTTGAGGTGGCGGTCCAGGACCAGCACCCGGGCGCCGTCGACGGGGGTGCCCAGGTGCAGCCCGTGACGGTGCATCGGCCCCCGGACGACGCCGCCGCTCAGCTCGGTGGCACCGTAGTTGTTGACGATCTCCGCGTCCGGTGCGACCTCCCGCAGCCGGCGCAGCAGGGTCGCCGTCATGGGCTCGCCGCTGCTGATCCAGCGGGGCACCGAGCGGCACGCCTGCGGGGAGACGCCGATCAGCGCGTTGATGGCGGTGGGAACCGCAGTGACCTGCCCGATCGGGTTGTTCTCCAGCAGACCGGTCAGGCTGCCCACGTCGCGGGCCTCGGCCTCGTCGGCGACGATCAGACGGGCCCCGGCGATCAGGCCGGCGAGGATCTCGCAGCCGCCGTCGTGGAAGCTCAGCCAGCCCTGGCAGAGCCGGACGTCGGGCTCCGCCACGGGGTAGCGCAGGGGCTGCCAGGCCAGCCGGGCGGCGTAGGCCCGTTGGGTGCCGATCACGCCCTTGGGCACGCCGGTGGACCCGGAGGTGTAGAGGAAGTAGGAGATGTTCTGGCCCCGGGCGCGGTGGGCCACCTCCGCGGGCAGCCGTTCGTCGGACTGCCCGGCGAGTTCGGCCGTCGCCTCGGCACCGTCCAGCGCCAGCAACGGCGCCGCGGAGGCGTCGGGCAGGTCGGCCACGGCGTCGGAGCGGGTGAGCACGACGACGGGGGCGGCGTCGCCGATCATGTACGCCAGCCGTTCGGCCGGGAGCCGCAGGTCCAGCGGCAGGTACGCGGCTCCGGTCTTCACGACCGCGAGCAGCGCGACCACCATGTCGACGGAGCGGGGTACGGCGATGGCGACGAAGCGGTCCGGTCCCGCGCCGCGCGCCAACAGCAGCCGGGCGAGCCGGTCGCTGCGCCGGTGGAGTTCGGCGTAGTCGAGGGTGCGGCCCGCGCACTCCACGGCGGTCCGCTCGGCGGCGCCGGGCAGTTCGAGTGCGGCCCTGGACCGCTCGACGAGTTCGGGCAGGGTCTCGGCGGATTCGGGGGCGGCCTCGGGCCCGCGGCTCCACTCGTCCAGGATCAGCCGCCGCTCCGCTTCGGTGACCAGTTCCAGGGCGTGCAGCCGACGTCCGGGCTCCCTGCCCATGGTGCGCAACACCAGGCCCAGCCGGTCGACCAACTGCCGCACGGTGGCCTCTTCGTAGAGGTCGCGTCGGTAGATCAGCTCTCCGATCCAGCCGCCGGACCCCCCGCTGGGCTCGAAGTTGACGGAGAGGTCGTACTTGGCGGTGGCGGTGTGCTGCGGCAGGGAGCGCCAGTGCAGCCGGCCGGTCGCCCGGGTGAGGTCCTCCTCGTCCCGCAGCTGGACCAGTACCTGGAAGAGCGGGTTGACGCTCAGCGAACGCTCGGCCCCGGCGGCTTCGACCATCCGCTCGAAGGGCAGCTCGGCGTGGTGGTAGGCGTCCACGGCGCGCGCCCTGGCGCGGCGCACGATCTCCTCCAGGGTCGGGTCCCCGGTGAGGTCGTTCCGTACCACCAGCAGGTTGACGAAGAGTCCGACGGCCTCGGTCACCGCCTCGTCGGGCCGGTTGGCGACGGGGGTGCCGAGCGGCACGTCGTCGCCGGCGCCGAGCTTGCACAGCAGGGTGGCGACGGCCGCCTGGAGCACGATGAACGGCGTCGCACCGGTTGCCTCGGCGAGTCGTTCGACGCCCCGGCGGACGTCGGCGTCGAAGGAGAAGGTGACGACGCCGCCGGCCGGGTCGGGTCGGGCCGGGCGGGGACGGTCCGGCGTCACGGCGGTGTCCTGCGGCAGATCGGCCAGGTAGCCGCGCCAGAACTCCGCCAGGCGGTCGGCCGGGCCGTCCGCGGCGTCCAGCCGCTCCCGCTGCCACAGGGCGTAGTCGGCGTACTGGACGGGCAGTGGGGCCAGCACCGGGGCACCGTCCAGGCTGCCGCCGCCGCCCAGCCGGGCCGCGTACGCGCGGGTGAGGTCGTCGACGAGCAGGCGTGCCGACACCTCGTCGCACACGATGTGGTGGAGCAAGAGGGAGAGCACGTGGTGCTGCCCGGACACGCGGAACAGGGCTGCGCGCAGCGGCCGTTCGTGGGCGAGGTCGAAGGGGTGCGCGGCGGCCCCGGCGAGGGCTGACTCCAGGTCCTCGGGACCCGTCGGGGTCACCGGCAGTTCGATCCGGTGGTCGTTGAGGATCTCCTGACGGCCGACACCCTCGTGGTCGGGGAAGACGGTGCGCAGGCTCTCGTGCCGGAGCAGCAGATCACCGAGGGCGCCGCGCAGCGCGTCGGTGTCGAGCGGGCCGGCGAGGTCCAGGGCGATGGGCACGTTGTAGGTGGTGCTGTCCGCCTCGACCCGGTCCACGAACCAGATGCGCTGCTGGGCGAAGGACAGCGGGACGGTCTCCGGGCGGTTCCGGGCGGTCAGCGGCGGGGCGGGGCCGAGGTCCCGATCGTCCGCGGCGCCGTCGCGGATCAGCCGCGCGAGCCCCGCGGGGGTGGAGCGGGCGAAGGCGTCCCGTACCGAGACGACGGTGCCGTACCCACGGCGAATCAGCGACAGCAGACGGGTGAGCAGCAGCGAGTGGCCGCCCAGTTCGAAGAAGGAGGTGTCGGCACCGACCCGGCGTCCGCCGACCGTCGGCGCACCGTCCCCCGTCGGCTCGGCGGCCGGTGCGCCGGCCGGTGCGAGGAGCTCGGCGAAGAGCGCGGCGATCTCCCGCTCCAGGACGTCGTGGAGAGGGCGGAAGGCGGCGGTCTCCTCGGGCGGCGCCTCGGGCAGCGCGCGGCGGTCGGTCTTGCCGGCCGGGGTCAGCGGCAGCGCCTCCAGAACGACGAAGGATCCGGGCACCATGTGGGCGGGGAGCGCGGCGGCCAGTCGGGCCCGCACTGCCGGCAGGTCGATGTCCTGCTCTCCCTCCGGGGTGAGGTAGGCCACCAGCCCGGTTCCGGTCTCCGCCTGTTCGCGGGCCACGACGACGGCCTGTTCCACGCCCTCCTGGGCGCGCAGCGCCACCTCGATCTCGCCCGGTTCCACTCGGAAGCCACGGATCTTGACCTGGTCGTCCGCCCGGCCGGCGAACTCCAGTTCACCGTCCGCGCCGAAGCGCGCCAGGTCCCCGGTGCGGTAGAGCCGACGGCCGGGGGTGAGCGGGCTGGGCACGAAGCGCTCGGCGGTGAGCACCGGGCGGCCCAGGTAGCCGCGGGCCAGCGAACTGCCTTCGAGGTAGAGCTCTCCCGTCTCGCCCGGCGGGGTGAGGCCGAGCGCGGGGTCCAGGAGCAGCGCGGTGTTTCCCCACTTGGGGCGCCCGATGGGGACCGTGCGATGCCCCTGCGGACCCTCGACGCGGTAGCCGGTGACGGACTGGGTGGTCTCCGTGGGGCCGTAGTAGTTGCCCAGGGTGAGCCTGCCGCCGTTGCCGAACCGGGCGCGTACCCGGTCGGCCAGCTCGCCGGGCAGCGCCTCGCCGCCCACCGGCAGCCAGCGCAGCGAGGTCAGCGGCCTCTTCGGCGCCGCCGCGGCCAGGTAGTTCAAGAAGGACGGCACGGCGTGGACGACGGTCGCCCGCAGGGCGGCCACCTCGGCGAAGAGCAGGTCCAGGTCGGCCTCGGCGCCCGCCCGGGGCACCAGCACTTCGCCGCCCACGCACAGCGGGCCCAACAGCTCACCGAGGGAGACGTCGAAGGCGGGCGAGGCCAGCTGGAGCCAGCGGACCCTCTCGCCTTCGTCGTGGGTGTCGCGGAAGTGGCCGGTCAACCACTCCAGGTGGTCGCCGAGGGCGGCGTGGGTGGTGCCCACTCCCTTGGGCGCGCCGGTCGAACCCGAGGTGTAGATGACGTACGCCAGGTTCTGTGGACGCAGGGGGCGCACCCGATCGCGATCGGTCAGCTCGCCCGGACCCGAGAGCGGTTCCAGCTCGGTGTGCCAGGCGGGGGAGTCGACGACGGTCCGCGGGACGGCACCTGCGGGTACCCGGTCGTCGGTGTCGGTGCTGGTGAACAGGTGGCGCGGGGCCGCCTCGGCCAGCAGACGCGCCAGGCGGTCGGCCGGGTGTGCCACGTCGAGGGGCAGCAGCGCCGCACCGGACTTCAGGACCCCGAGCGCGACGACGGCGCTGTCCACGGTGCGTCCCAGTGCGCAGGCGACCAGGTCCTCGGGGCCGATGCCCCGGGCGGCGATCCAACGGCCCACGGCGGTCGCGCGGTCGTTCAGCTCGCGGTAGGTCAGCGTGGACCCGGCCGTGCGCAGCGCGACCGCGGTCGGTCGGGTGGCGGCCTGCGCTTCGATCCGGTCCGTCGCGGAGCGCCAGGGCCCGATGAACGCCGGGGAGGTTCCCCGACCCAGGAGCAGTTCGCGTTCCTCCTCGGTGACCAGCGGGAGTTCGGCGAAGGAGGTTCCGGGGTCCCGCAGGGCCGCTCGCAGTACCCGCAGGGAGGTCTGTGCGAGGGAGCCGATCCGGCCGTCGGGGAAGGCGTCTTCGAGGTACTCGAAGCGCAGCACCCAGCGGCCGTCCGGGGTGCGGCGGGCCATCACCGACAGGGGGACCTGGCCGATTCCGCCGCGCGCCGCGCGGGCCTCGACCGTCACGCCGGGCAGTGCCAGATGGACTCCGGCGTCCTCGATGCCGAAGCTGACTTCGATCGGCCGGGGCCGACCGGCGGCTCCCAGCAGCCGTACCGCTTCGCCGTAGGGCAGGTCCTGGTGCTGGAGGGCGTCGGCGACGGTGTGCCCGGTGCGCTCCGCGAGCCTGCCCAGGCCGTGGCCGGCGGGAACGTCGAGGGGCAGCAGCACGACGTTGCCGAAGTAGCCGAGGGAGCGGGCGCACAGCTCGCTGTCCCGCTGTGTCACGGGGGTCCCGATCACGGCCCGGTCGTTGCCCGTGTGGCGGCGCAGCCCCGCGGCGAAGGCGGCGAGGAGGACGACGAAGGGGGTGGTGGAGAACCGTCTGGCGAGTTCCTCGACCGTCCCGGACAGGGACGCGTCCAGGGCTGTTTCGTGGAAGCCACAGGCGCCGGTGTGGTCCTGGGCCGCGGCGCTGCCGAGCCCGGTGGCCGGGTCCGCACCCGCCAGGGCCTCGGCCCAGTGCCGGCGCAGGGCGGGCAGCGCCGCCGAGCGCTCGCGTTCCATGACGTGGGCGGCCTCCGCGTAGCGGACCGTCGGGGCGAGGGCGCGTCCCTGGTAGGCGGCGGCGAGGTCGTTGAAGAAGATCGCCCAGCAGGCGTCGTCCCAGGCGATGTGGTGGGCGGTCAGCAACAGGGTGTGCTGCTCGGGGCCTTCGGCGTAGAGGGTCAGACGTACCGGGTGCGCGGCCTCCAGGTCGAAGGGGACGCGCAGTTCGGCGGTGATCAGCGCGTCCAGGTCGCTGCCCCGGGCGTCGGTGACGGTCACCGGCAAGGTGTCGGCCGTCAGGTCGGGGACGGCCAGCAGTTCGCCCGTGTCGGTCAGGGCGTAGCGGGTCCGCAGGATCTCGTGGTGGTCGGCGACCGTGCGGGCGGCGGCGGTCAGGGCGGGGACGTCGACGGGCCCGCGCAGGGTGAGGGCGGTGCCCACGTTGAGTGCGGCACCGGTGGCGTCGGCAGCGTGCTGGAGCCACAGCCGTTGCTGCGCGGGGCTCGCCGGAGTCTTCGCTCCGGGCGCGAAGGCCAGGGGTTCGGGCTCCGTGCCTCCTCCTGCCGCGCTGCCGCTCTCGGCCATGCGCTTGCGCAGCGCCGCGAGTCTGCGTCGGCGATCGCGCTCCGCCGCAGCGGTGTCCGTCGCGCCCATCGTGCCTCTCCTCATCGCTCTTTCCCCAGCAGTGGGGCATCCGTCCCGTCGCCGCCGTGTGCGGCCCCGCCGCCCGGCGGTCCGTCATGGGGCGCCGGTTCGCACCCCATGGCGCCCGTGTCCCCTAGGACCAGGAGCTCAACGAGAAGCGTTCGCTCAGCGTGCGGGCGCCGATGGCGTAGTCACGGAGCTCGGTGGCGTTGCGCACCAGCAGGTCGTCCCCGGAGGACTCGGCGATCGAGCGGAGCCAGCCGTAGGTCTCCTCGGCGGGTACGTCGTAGCGGAAGTGCACCTTGGAGAGGAGGAAGAGGAACTCCTTGAAGTTGGCGCGGTCCACCACCTCGCCGAGCTTCAGGATCGCCTCCCGCCGCTCGGCGGGGAGTTGGGGGCGCTCGATGATCCGGGGCTCGGCACCGGGTCGGTGGTAGGACTTGTCGCGGAAGACGTCCGCCTCCTCGTACGGGCCGTCGAAGGCGAAGTCGACGCAGAGCATCTGCCTGCTGTCCGCCGAGAAGTTGGCGGCGGCGTGCACCGCCCCGGCGTCCAGGAACCAGATCTCCCCGGGGCGCATGTTGAGCACGGTGTCGTCCTCGGAGTGCAGTGCGGCGGAGTTGGGCTCCAGGAACATCAGCACCCGGAAGTACTGCTCGGCGTCCCGCTCCAACTCGACGAAGTCCCGGTGGGGGATCACCACGGCGTCCACCAGGTTGCGGGTGCGGACCATGGTGATCCGGTCGGTGTCGAAGACGCGCTCCACCAGTTCCCGCAGGTAGCCGGTCTGCTTGCCGTGCTCGGTGAGTTGGGCGGGCGAGGAGATGTCCCGGTACAGGTCGTCCCGGGCGTCGCCACTGGCGTTCCACAGCGGGATGTTCTTCCAGTACCCGTTGCTGAACTCGTCGTAGCCCTCCTCCCCACGCGGCACGGAAGCGAGGTAGGCGAGGTCCGGGGCAAGCCGGCGGTCATCCAGCTCTATCTGTCCGAGGATGTGCGATCGCACGTGGAGAACACCCTTTCTGGCAGGGGATGGTGGCCGCGCGGGGCGGACGGGGGCCGCCTGCCCTCGGTCAGCGCTGTGGTGCGCGTCCGGTGGCGGCGCCTGACATCACGGACTGGGGTCCGGCCGACCCTCCGTGCGGAACGGCACGGGCACCCACACAGGGACAGGGCCGTGCCGGGGAACGACGTGACGCAGGAGCACGTGTTCCCCCGGCCAACTCGGCATTTCGAGTAGTCGAGTTGGCTGAAACAGGACGCTAATCGACTCATCGTTACTTTGGCAAGCCTTACCTAAGTTGATCATCCTCTAGGTGTGTGCGTCCCCCGCTGGCACCACCGCGCAAACACGGGCCGTAGCACCGCGCATCGCGGTCGCCGAGGGCCTCGCCCCCCGGGGAAGCGGCGGTACGTGATCTTCGCCTCACGGGAGCACGCTTGCCTCCGCCTCCTCCCGTACTGAAAAATCCCCGGCAGCCGCCTCACGACGTCCGGCCCGTCCTGAGCGGCCGGCCCACGTGGTCCCGAGCTCCGCTCGCCCCGCGTGCCGCAGGGCGGACGGAACGCAGCCGGCGGACCGGCAGCCGTAGATGTCCCGCGCAGGAGCCCCGCACCTCGGACACCCGCCCCCTCCAAGGAGCACTCCCGTGAATGCCAACACCCCTGTACTGCCCCGCTACGCCCCCGACGGACTGCCCGCCTCCTGGCTTGCCGTCCCACCGCCGCCCACCGGTTTCCACCGCGGTGAACTGCACTTCCGTGACGCCCGCACGGACAACGGCGACATCGAGATGATCTGCGAGTGGATGAACCGGCCGCACACCGCCAAGGGTTGGGAGTACGACTGGCCACTGGAGCGCTGGGACGCCCACATCAAGGCTCAGCTGCGCACCGGCTACTCACGACCCATCGTCGTCGAACAGCACGGGCGCCCCATCGCCTACATGGAGTTCTACCGGATGGCCCAGGACATCGTCGGCCACCACTACCAGGCTCAGCCCCACGACCTCAGCGTCCACCTGGCCATCGCCGACACGGCCGACACCGGCCGGGGCCTGGGGTCCCGGATCATCGGCGAGATCACCGAGGAGTTCCTGGACCGGGACCGAGCCTGTGACGCCGTGGTGTTCGAACCCGACGCGGCCAACTCCGCCTCCCGCAAGATGATCGAGAACAACGACGCCGCGCTGCTGGGCGAGGTGCAGGTGCGCCACCGTCACATCGCGTTGTACGCACGGGTCCGCGACGGACGACCGCTGCCCCGGATGGGACGGCCCGCCTGGACGGCGTCGGCCGACACCGCCGCCGGCTGAAACGGCTCGGCACAGCACAGGAGTTCGCGTGAGGCCCACCCCGTCCCCCGGCGGGAGTGGGCCCTCGTGTCGGATCGGCACGCCTCCCGAACTCGCGACCGTACGGAAGCGTTCTCGCCCCTGCCCGGGGACCCGCACCCGACGGGCCCCGGCGGCAGGGGTCGAGCGTGGCCGATTCCCGGCTCCGGCCCCGGTTGGCTCCGTCCGCCGTCCTGTTCCGCTCAGCCGTCCTGTTCCGCTCAGCGGCTGAGCGGGATGACCAGGGGGCAACCGGTCTCCTCGTCGTGCCTGACCCGGGCGCGCAGCCCGAAGACCTCCGCCAGCATCTCCTCGGTGAGCACGTCCCGTGGCGTGCCCTGCGTGACGATGCGCCCTCCCTTCATCGCCACCAGACGATCCGCGTAGCGGGCCGCCAACGTCAGATCGTGCAGCACCAGCACCACGGTGCGCCCGACGTCCCGGTGCAGCGTCCGCACCAGGTCCAGAACCTCCACCTGGTGTGCCAGGTCCAGGTGGTTGGTGGGTTCGTCCAGCAACAGCAACTCGGTGTCCTGGGCGAGCACCATGGTGATCCAGACGCGTTGCCGCTGCCCGCCCGAGAGTTCGTCCAGGCTCCGCTCCGCCAACTCGTAGGTGCCGGTGGCCCGCATGGCCCGGGCCACGACCGCCTCGTCCTCGCTGGTCCAGCGCCGGTACCAGCTCTGGTGAGGATGCCGGCCCCGGGCCACCAGGTCGGCGACGCTGATTCCTTCGGGCGCCGCCGGGGACTGCGGCAACAGGCCGATCAGATGCGCGACCTGACGGGTCGGCATCCGGTGGATCGGGGTGCCGTCCAGCAGCACCTCACCGGCGCGTGGCTTCATCAGCCGCCCGAAGGCCCGGAGCAGAGTGGACTTGCCGCAGCCGTTGGGGCCGATGACCGCGGTGAACGAACCGTCCGGGATCTCCAGGTCGAGCCCCTCGATCACCGGGCGCTGCGCATAGCCCAAGGTGAGCCCCCGCGCTTGCAGCCGCACCGGAGCGGCATCCCCTCCGGCCGCCTTCCGCCCCCGTGACGGGGACACCCCTGTCGCCTTGCCCGGCTTGATGGTCCCGGTCATCGGAATTCTCCTTCGTGGATACCTCGTCCTTTAGGGCGGGGTGGGGGTACCTCCCGCTTGCGGGGGAGAAACGAAGCTCCTGCGGAGCAGGGCGGGGAAAGTCGGTTCGCCGCCAGGGCGGACAGGCGTTCACCCCCAACCACTCGCGCTCTGTCACAAACTGACGCGGTCACATGTGAACCATGAAGACCACCCACGTGAAGCGGGCGTTCAAGTACCGCTTCTATCCGACCGACGCGCAGGCAGCTGAGCTGTCCCGTACGTTCGGCTGCGTGCGGAAGGTCTACAACCTCGCCCTCGCCGCACGCACGGAAGCATGGACGCGGCAAGAGCGGATCAACTACAGCCAGACGTCGGCGATGCTGACGGCCTGGAAGAAGACCGGGGAACTCGCCTACCTCAACGACGTCTCCTCCGTCCCGCTCCAGCAAGCCCTCAGACACCTTCAGACGGCGTTCACCCACTTCTTCGGCAAGCGGACCAAGTACCCCCGCTTCAAGTCGCGGAAGAAGTCGCGGAAGTCGGCGGAGTACACCACCAGCGCGTTCCGGTTCCGGGACGGCGGGCTGACCCTGGCGAAGATGACGGAGCCGCTCGACATCGTGTGGTCCCGTCCGCTGCCCCAGGGCGCGTCGCCGTCCACGGTGACCGTGTCGCAGGACGCGGCCGGACGCTGGTACGTGTCCCTGCTGGTCGAGGATCCGGCGGTTCAGCCGCTCCCCGCCACTGACGCGGCCGTCGGTATCGACGTCGGGCTCGACCACCTGCTGACGTTGTCGACCGGGGAGAAGGTCTCCAACCCCCGGCACGAGCGGCATGACCGTGCACGTCTCGCGAAGGCTCAGCGGCAGCTTGCCCGCAAAGCCAAGGGTGACGGCGCCAACCGGGCCAAGGCGCGCCGGAAGGTCGCCAAGGTCTACGCCCGTATCGCCGACCGCAGATGTGACCATCTGCACAAGCTCACCACTCGGCTCGTTCGTGAGAACCAAACGATCGTGATCGAGGACCTCGCCGTTCGGAACATGGTGAAGAACGGCAGCCTGGCCCGCGCCATCTCCGATGCCGCGTGGTCGGAGTTCCGGAGCCTGCTGGAGTACAAGGCCCAGTGGTACGGCCGCGAAGTGATCGCGATCGACCGCTGGTTCCCCAGCTCGAAGCTGTGCTCCGCCTGCGGTGCCTTGCGGGACACGATGCCGCCGCACGTCCGCACCTGGACGTGCGACTGCGGGACGACCCATGACCGGGACGTGAACGCGGCGAAGAACCTTCTGGCCGTCGGGCTGACGGCGTCTGTCTGTGGAGCTGGTGTAAGACCTCAACGGAGTTCTCCGGGCGGGCAGTCGGCGACGAAGCAGAAAACGTCACGGCGCGAGCCGTGAGGATCCCCCTCGTTCACGAGGGGGAGAAGTCAAGAGGTACGCGCCTTTCCACTGCGGACGAGCAGGTAGAGCAGATAGGGCGCCCCGAGTGCGGCCGTCACCACGCCGACCGGCAGTTGCAGATCGCCGAAGGCGGTACGGCCCAGGACATCGGCCCACACGGTGACGGCTGCCCCCAACAGGCCCGAGGCGAGCAGCGGCGGCGTACCGGTGCGGGTCAGCCGCAGGGCCAGCTGTGGTGCGGCCAGTGCGACGAAGGCGACCGGCCCGGCCGCCGCGGTGGCGGTGGCGGTGAGGAGCACGGCGACGAGGAGCAGGGCCACCCGGGCCCCGGTCATGCGCACCCCGAGGCCCCGCGCGGTGTCCTCGTCGTAGACGAGGGCCCCGAAGGTGAAGGAGAGCATCAGGGCGACGGGCATCAGCGCGGCCAGCGCCAAGGAGGTGGTTCGGACGACGGACCAGCTGGTGCCCTGGTCGAGGCTGCCGTTGAGCCAGACCAGCGCCCGACCGACGTCCACGATGTCGGCCTTGACCAGCAGCCAGGAAAGCACGCTGCCGAGCACGGCGTTCACCCCGACGCCGACCAGCAGCACCCGGTAGCCGGAGATTCCGCGCCGCACCGCGAGCAGGTAGACGCCCAGGGCGGCGGCCAGGGCGCCACCCACGGCAGCGGTGGGAACACCGATGTCGGCCAGCGGGCCGCTGACGCTGCCGTAGGAACCGCCCAGGACGATCACGGTGACGGCGCCGACCCCGGCTCCGCTGGTGATCCCGAGGATGTCGGGGCTGGCCAGTGGGTTGCGCGCGATGCCTTGGACGATCGCTCCTGCCAGTCCGAGCGCGCCGCCCACCAGAACACCGAGCAGAGCGCGCGGCAGCCGTAGTTCGAAGATGACGAAGTCGTGGTCCGGAGTGCCCCCGCCCAGCAGCCGCAGGGCCACCTCCCAGGCGGAGAGGGAACTGCTGCCCCGGGCGGTGCTCACCACAACGGCCGAGAGGAGCGCTGCGGCGATCAGCAGCGGCACCAGGACCTGCCGGGGGCGCCAGCCGAGGGAGAGCGGGCCGGCGCGCAACGGTCGGCGGGCGAGAACGGCCGGCCGACGACGGGACCGGGGACCGTCGTGCTCGGCGGCGGTGTCCGCGGGTGCTGAGGAACGCGGTCCGGGCGTCATGGGAAGGGTCATGGCTGCACGGGCTTTCGGCGGCTCACCAGGTAGATGAAGACGGGGGCGCCGATCAGCGCGAGCATGATGCCGACCTGTAGCTCCCCGGGGCGGGCGACCAGACGGCCGAGGGTGTCGGCGAGGACCACCAGGGAGGCGCCGAGAAGACCCGAGTAGACGAGGATCCAACGGTAGTCGGGTCCGGTGAAGTACCGCGCGATGTGCGTGGAGACCAGCCCGGCGAAGCCGATCGGCCCGCAGACGGCGACCGCGGTGCCGGTCAGCACGGTGATGGCCGTCATGCCGACCGCCCGAGTGAGTCCCACCCGCAGGCCCAACGACCGGGCCACGTCCTCACCCAGTGACAGGGCGTTCAGCCCGCCGGCGTTGGTGGCGGCCAGTGCCAGACCCACCAGGATGAACGGGAGCATCTGCACGACGAGTTCCACCGGGCGGCCGGAGACGGTGCCCACCGTCCAGAACCGGTAGACCTCCAGAGCCTGTCGGTCGATCAACACCATGCCCGCGGTGAGTGCCGTGAAGAGGGCGTGCGCGGCCGCACCCGCCAGCGCCAGAGTGACGGGAGTGGCGCCGCCCCGAGCGAGGCGCCCCACCGAGTGAACCAGCAGGCTGGCCGCGGCGGCACCGAGGAATCCGAACCACACGTAGCCGTGGAGGCCGGAGACGCCCAGCAGGAAGACGGCGGCAACCACACACATTCCGGCTCCCGCGCTGATGCCCAGAACCACCGGATCGGCGATGGGGTTCCGGGTGTGACCCTGCATCAGCGCGCCGGCCACCCCCAACGCCGCACCGGCCACGAGCCCGAGCCAGGTGCGCGGCAGGCGCAGGTCCTGGACGATGACGTCAGCCTCCAGGCCCTCCGGACTCCACAGCCCGTGCCAGACCTGGCCTGGGGTGAGCGGCTTGGTCCCCAGGGCGATGGAGAGCAGCACGGCCAGCGCGACCACTCCCAGCAGCACGAGAAGCCCGGCCCAGCGACGGAGGCCGCCGACACCTGTCAGCCGCTGCCGCGCCGGTCGAACCTCCAGGGGGGGCCGGCGCGCGGAGCGCGCTTCGATCACGATCTCCTCCACCACACACAATGATCAACTTAGGTGAGCCTACCCTTACGTTGCTCTGTTCGGAAGGGGCGGCCCATCTGACGTCGGAGCAGGGTCCGTCCGGCCGGCCCCCACCTCCGGGAACGGATCGCGGCTCGAAGAGGCTCCGCTGTCCACGCCCCCACCGCTGAGCGCCGGCGCCCCGAGGGCGTGCGCGCCGCGCGCCTGGAGGGCCGCTCCCCGCCGCCCCCGCCCGCGACTGCGGCGTCCGTCGCGGTGGGAGCCGCGCGGCGCGTGAATGCCCCCGGCGCAGCGCAGGGAAATCACCATCCGAGAGCGCGGGGAGCGCGGACCCGTCGACTCGGGAAAGAAAGGCCCGGTTTCCGGGTGCCCCCGGAGCTGTGGACCGCAGAGGAGCTGTCCGGAGCCGTCACGCCATGGCCGACCGGACGGAACTGGCCACGGAACTGCTCGCCCAAGTCGGCGAGGTGTCGTCGAGCGAGTGCGGAGAGCCGCGGGAGTTGCGGGAGGAGGTGGCACGGGCTGCCCGGCAGGGTGGCCCGTCTCGTTCGCGACGGGTAGGACCGGACATTCTCCGTGCGCTGGTCGGTGCAGTTCCACGGCAGGTCCGTGCCGCAAGGCGGCCCCGGCGGCCTGTGCATTCCGCCTCTGCGTGGTGCTGCGGGTCGCCCTGCGCCGACGGTGCCGTGACGGTTCCGCCGCCTTCTCGCCGGGATCCCGACGGGCCGTTATCGGCCACGATCAAGGGTTCGATTGACGTCGAGGCTCCGGCCGTGAAAACTGAATTTTGATCCGCCTAGTTTTCTTCGGAACTCATCGAACGCCTCCTGTCGAGGGCCGGTCGAATGACGCCGGACAGCAGATCGGCGCCGGAATTCTGCCACCCCCTCGCGGATTTTCGCACAGAAATTCCATGGACCCCGTCCGAGTGAATCGGGCTCCCGACAGCGCAGCAAGAACCGACCGAATTCCTTCGACGTCGTGTCCGCGGTGGAGCGGGTTCCGACGGTCCGTCGAGCGCGGGCCCAGGGGCCGTGCCCACGGACCGCGTCGCCATCAACGGGTGAAGACGCACAGAGCGCGGGCGACCGCGCTGCGGCGGCACGGTGTGCCACCGCCACGTCCTACGCCCCCCCGGTATGCCGAGCGACGTCGTCGACGGCCAAGACCGAGATGAGAGTGATGTACGTGGTCGATTCCGTCTTTGTCATCCCCGGCACGGTGGCTGCCCCTCGGGGGGGCGTCCTCCGCGACCTCCACCACCGCTACGAGAGCGTACGGGAGGCACTCTCCCGCATCGACGAGGCGGCCCGGGAGTTGCAGTTGCCCGCGATCAGCCCCCGTCTGACCGGGCGGACCGAAGCGAGTGACCGGCGCGGTCCCGAAGTCCAGTACCTGGAGATCTTCGCCGTCACCCTGGCGACCCACCACATGCTGGTCGCCGAGGGCGTCGAGCCGGTCGCCATCGTCGGACAGAGCATCGGCGAACTGTGGGCCCTGGCCGCCGCCGAGCACGTGTCGGTGCAGGACGCGGCACGGCTGGCCGTCGCCAGGTCCCGGGCGCTGACCCTCCAGGGCTGGAGCGGGAAGATGCTCGCGATCGGTGTGGACGGGCGCCGCGCCGAGACGCTGGCCGGACTGGTCGACGACCCCCACCTCGTGCTGGCCTGCGAGAACGCGCCCCGGCAGAGCGTCGTCAGCGGGCCCGAGCCGCTGATCGCCCGCGTGGAGCGGGTGGCCGACGCGTTCGGTTGGTCCCATCTGCGGCTGGACGTCCCGCACCCCACCCACACGCCCGCGATGGCACAGGGGGCCCGGCTGCTCAGGGCCGACGCACCCCGCGTGCCCTACGGGGGCGGACGTTGGCGGGTACGCTCGCCCTGGCTGGGGCGAGACATCGGTGACGAGGACCCGGTGGACCTGGTGGCGGGCGCGCTCACGGCCCGGGTTCGGATGCTGCACACCATCCGCGAACTGCACGCGGCGGGCGCCGACGTCTTCGTGGAGTGCGGGGAGTGGCCCGTCGTCACCAAGTTCGTCGAGGCGTCCGTACCCGGCGTGCGGTGCCTGGTGCCACTGAGCGAGAGAGATCCCTGCGCGGCCGTACGGGCGTTGGCGGCGGACTCCGCCGCCGAGGGACCCCACCCGCCGCGCGCGCCGGAGCAGAGGGAGTCCGTGCGCCCGCCCGCCCCGCCGCGCCCCGCTCCGGTCGCCCACGACACCGCCTCCTCCCGCGCGGCGGAACCGAGGACCGTGACGATACCCGCGCCCGTGACCCTGGCGCCGTCGTCCCGCAGGGCCCCGGGGCCCGTCACCACGTTCGGCCCGGCCACCGCCGCACCCCCGTCCCCCGCCCCGGCAGCGTCCGGGGCCGCCGGACTCGACCACGAGACGGTGCTGGCCGAACTGCGCTCCATCTACGGTGACTTCCTCGGCTACCCGCCGGACCTGCTCGGCGAGGACGACGGGCTGGAGTCCGAGCTCGGCGTGGAATCGCTCAAGCAGGTCGTCCTACTCAAGCGGGTCTCCGAGCGGTACGAGCTGCCGGACCTGATCAAGAACACCTCTCTGCTCACCTCCGGCACCCTGGGCAGGATCGCGCGGGCGGTCACGGATTCCTGGGCGGAGGCCGCCGGGCGATGACCACCCTCGTGAGTCCCTCCGTCTCCCAGGGCGCCCTACGGGGCCGGATCGCGCTCGTGACCGGTGCGGCGAGAAGCCTGGGAGCGGACATCGTGCGCCAGTTGGCGCACGGCGGCGCCCATGTCGTCGTCAACTACTTCCACTCGGCCGAACGAGCGGCGCAGCTCCGCGCCGAGCTGGAACAGGACGGTCTCAGCTGCGAGTTCATCCGATCCTCGGTGGCCAAGACCGACGAGATCAACCGGATGTTCGACCTCGTCGAGGAGCGGCACGGCGCCCTGGACATCCTGGTGAACAACGCTGCGGGCGGTGCCTTCCTGCCGCTGTTCGACGTCGACGACGTCTACTGGCAGCGGGCCTGGTCCACCAACGTGATGGCGGCCTACCACTGCTCCCGGCGGGCCGCCGTGCTCATGGCCGGGCGCCCGGGTGCGAGCATCCTCTGCCTGTCCGCGGTGGGGGCGCACCAGCCGATCCCGGGGTACGGCCCGGGTGGCGTGACGAAGGCGGCCTTGGAGTCCCTGGTCCGCTACCTGGCGCTCGAACTGGCTGGATCGGGCATCCGCGTCAACACGGTGCTGCTCGGCACGGTGGCCAGCGAGATCTTCGACAACCTCGACGACCCCCGGACACTGCTCGGAGGGCTGCCCGAGGCACACGAGATGATGCGCCGTCGGCTCTCGACCCCGGAGGCGGCCCGGTTGATCGTCCACATGCTGCACGAGGACGCGGGCTTCATCACGGGTCAGACGATCGTCGCGGACGGCGGCATCAGCATCGCGGGGATGCAGGGAACCCGGCTCCGGAGCAGGTTCGCGGACCAGGTTTCCGCTACGGAACCCGCCCGGGCCGGAGCCAGTGCCCTCGTGGAGACCCACGCGGAGCGCGCCGGCGCGCCCGTCGAGCCCCCCGTCGACCTCCTTCCCGGACCCGGCCTCGGCCCCCCGGCAGCGCCCGTGGCCGCGCCCCCGACGGAGCCCCTCCCGGAATCCCCCGTCGGGACCGCGCCGCCGGACGAGGCCCCGGTGCCCACCGGTGCGGTCCCGGCGGGCGGGTCCGCACCGGACCCGGCGCCCGCCCGGGCCGCCGCGCACGGCACCTCGACCGCGGACGACCCCGGCGCCGTCGCCGTCGTCGGTCTCGGCGTCGTCCTGCCCGGCGCCAACGACACGGACGAGTTCTGGGAGCGGCTACGGGAGGGCGTTTCCCTCTTCAGCGAACCGTCCGCCTTCGACCTCGACCACTTCTGGGCCCCCACCCGGGAGATGACGGACGCCTTCTACGTGCGGGAGGCGGGGTACGTACACACCTTCGTACCGGATCCCGCGTCCACCGCCGAACCCGACGGGAACGCGGACCATCCGGGGCGCCCCCGGACGACCCGGTGGCTGCGGCACTGCGCGGTCCACGCACTGAAGGGGGTGCGGCTGCACCCCGCGGACCGGTGGTTCACCGCGACCACGGGCATCCACGACCAGACGGGGCTCGGACCCCAGGGGGTCGTCCTCGGCGACGAATACCGGCGCATGGTGCGCGGGGCCATCCCCGAGGGGAAGGACAGCGAGTGGCTGGCAGAGCTGGCCGACCACGCGATCAGCGCGTACTACGGCGGCGACGGCGGCGACCCGAAGGGCTATCTGCCCGCGTCCGTGGTCCGTGACGCGCTCCGCGGCCTCGCCCCGGACGACACCCAGCACCTCACCCTCGACGCAGCCTGCGCCAGCGGCCTGTTCGCCGTGGACGCCGCCGTCAAGGCGCTGCGCGAGGGCTCCTGCGACGTGGCGCTCGCGGGGGGCACCTCGATCATCGAACCGATCGGGTTCACCCTCTTCTGTCGGGCACAGGGCATCTCGATGAGCGGCCGGGTCCGTCCCTTCGACCGGTCGGCCGACGGCACGCTGATCGGCGAGGGCGCCGTCCTGCTCGTCCTCAAGTCCTACGCGCGGGCCGTGGCCGACGGCGACCGGATCCTCGGCGTGGTCCGGGGCAGCGGCCTCGCCGCCGACGGCCGGGGCAAGGGCATCCACGCGCCCGCCACCCGCGGGCAGGAGCAGGCGATCGCCCGTGCCTGGGCCGACGCGGGCGTGACGGCCGACGACGTCGACTGGGTGGTGGCCCACGGCACCGGTACGCCGGTGGGTGACGATACCGAGCTGCGGTCGCTGCTCGCCGGGCTGCCCGAGCACCGCGCACGGGCCTGTCTGCTCACCTCCAACAAACAGGTCTTCGGCCACACCGGGGTGCTGGCCGGTCTGGTGTCCCTCGCTCACGCGTTGGTGGCCCTGGAGCGGGGAACGGTTCCCGGGCAGCCCGCGGTCACCGACCCGCACCCGCTCCTGGGCGACGGGACGCGCCTGACGGTGCCGGTGGACGACGTGCCCTGGCCCGCGTCGGACGAACGGCCCCGGGTGGTCGGGGTGTCCTCGTTCGGACTCGGCGGTGCGGACGCCCACGTGGTCCTCTCGGACCGAGCGGCCCCAGCCGCCCCCGCCGGGCGGCGCGGCCCCGGTCCCGACGCGGCGGCGGAGGAACTGGTCGTCGTGGGCTGGAGTACCCGCCTCCCGGGTCTGGACACCGCGTCGGTGCCCGCCTGGCTGGGCGGTGGGGGCCCGCGCCCCGAGGCGTGGTTCGGCTCCCCGTACCCCCTGCCGTCTCCCCGTGAGGTCCGCATCCCCCCGCTGACGATGCGGCACATGGACGCGGCACACCTGATGATGCTGGAGGCCCTGCGTCCGCTGCTCGACGGGCTGGGAGAGGCGGGCACCGGCCTGCGGCCCGCCACGGCGGTGATCGTGGGCTCGGCGCTGCCGACCACCCACAACACCCGGGCCGCCCTGCGGGTGCACGCCCGTGAGTGCGCCGACGCGCTGGACATCCTGCCCGACCCCGAGGTGGTCGGAACGCTCAGGGAGTACCTGGCGAAGGGCATGGCGGAGGCCGAGGGGGTCATCCCGGGCGACCTGAACGAGGACGACTTCACCGGGGCGGTCTCCTGCATCCTGTCCGGGCGGGCCGCGAACTACTACGACCTGCGGGCCTTCGGCACCAGCGTCTACTCCCACCGGGACTCCGCGCACACCGCCGTCGACCTGGCCCTGCGCCAACTCCGGCACCAGGCATGCGACCTGGCCCTCGTCGGCGCGGTCTGTCTGCGCCCGATCAGCGGCTGGGACCGGCATCTCTCCGGTCTGGTGCCGGAGGGCAGGACCGTGGCGGAGGGCGCGGCCGTCGTGGCGGTCGCCCGGCGCTCCACCGCCCGGGAGCACGGCCTGCCGATCCTGGGAACGCTCTCGGCCCCGGTCGACGGAGCCGGGTCAACGGACCCGGTCATGCCCGCGCACACCCTGCCCGTGCTGGCGGACGCAGGTCACACCTACCTGTCGCTCGACGCCCTGCTCGCGGTGGTCCGGGGCGTCGTCACCGCAACGGCCGCGACGGTGGCTCCCGCCGCGGCCGGCTCCCCGCTGATCCGGTTCACGCCGCCGGGTGCGTCGGAACCGGCGAACGGTACGCCGGACAGCCGGGCCACCGCGAGCGTGCCCGTCTCCGCCGCGCCGAGGGAGACCCTCGGCACGGCTCCCGGTGAACCGGTGGATGACGCGTTCCGCCTGGAACGAGCCGCTTCCGAGGAGGAGTTCACCGGTCGACGGCAGACCATCGCGCTCGTCCCGACGGTCCCTCCCCCCGCTTCGGGGGACGGAGGGGCCATCCCGTCCGGCACGGTGGTCCTCACCGACCTGCCGGAACTCGCGGTGCTCTCCACCGGCCCCGACACCGCCGTCTGGTCGCCCGGACCCGGTGTCGCAGGCACCTGCCACGTCCCGCCCGAGGAGGCGGCCGAGGCCCTGGCCGGGCTGCCGTTCATCCCGCGCCACGTCAGGATCCTCACCCGGCTCCCCGACCACGACGGCACCGACGATCCGCCCGGGGCCGCCCGCCTCGAAGACCTCCAAGACCTCGCCTTCACCACCCTCCAGGCGGCGCTACCGGCCCTGCGGTCCGGTGGTTCGCTCAGCGCACTGCTCCTGGGCGCGGGTCCGGACGCGTTGCCCCCGCCGCTGAGCGGCCTGTTCACCGGACTGATCCGCTCCGTCCGGGCCGAAGTGCCGCAGTGCGAGGGGATCGCCCTGCTCAGTGACGCGACGGACCCCGCCACCGCGCTGGAGTTGCTGGCGCGGGCGGCGGCGGTCCGGGTGCCGACGCACACCGTCGCCTGCCGAGGGGACTCCTGGTCCGTCCTCGCGGCCGCGGACGATCCGGCGCCACCAGTCCCGGCGAGCGCGGCCGCGCTGCCGCCCGGCGGGGTCGTGGTCGCCTTCGGCGGCGCCCGGGGCATCACCCCGGAACTCGTTCACGCGGTCGCCCGCGCCACCGAACGCCCGCACGTGTACGTCATCGGCCGCACACCGCCGTCGGAGTCCGGAGAGCCCCTGCCGTCCCAGGCCGAGTTCATCCTCGCCGGGCGGCGCGAGCACCCCGGCGTGCCGGTGCGAGAACTGCGCGACCGCTACGAGCGGGCCCTGGCCCGGCTGGAGGTGCGCCGGACGGTGGACCGGCTCGTGGAGGCGTGCGGTCCCGGCCGGGTGCACCACCGGATCTGCGACGTCCTCGACGCCGACCGGACCGCCGCCGTGCTGCGGGAGGTCCTGGACCGGCACGGACGGATCGACCTGCTCGTGAACTCCGTCCTCGACCTGCGGTCACGCGCACTGCACGCCAAGACGCTGACCGACTTCCGGGCGGTCCGCGCCACCAAGGCGACCGGGTACCGCACCCTCAAGCGGGCCCTCGTCGGGCACGCGCCCCGGATCTGGTGCAACTTCAGCACCCTCGCGACGGTCGCGCCCGCGCCCGGCGACATCGACTACTGCGCCGTCAACGAGTACCTCGCGTACGCGAGCGCCCGCGCCCACCGGGACGCCCCCGACGGCCACCAGGAGACCGCGATCCTGTGGAGCGGCTGGCGGGAGGTCGGGGTCGCCAGCACCGCCACCATGCGGGAGACCCTCAAGCGCAACCGGATGGACGCATACATCAGCACCGCACAGGGACGCGCGCAGTTCCTCTCGGTCCTGGCGCACGCTCCAGCCGGCGGGGTGACCTTCTTCGCACGAGACGAGGAGCGCGCCCTGCTGGGCGGCCGCGGGATCGAGCTTCCCGGCCCCGGTGCGGGCGGTCGCCGCCCCGGCCCGGGCCCCGGCGCCGTCCTCGCGCCGCCGCTCGCCCCGGACGCGCCGCCGCCCGCCCCACCGGACCCGGCGCTGGCCTCGCCGCTGCTCGACGGCGTCCTCCACCGGGGGCGCGACTGGGCCGTCTTCACCAAGACCTGGGACCCGCGGACCCACGCCGAGGGCGACGGACGGTGGATGCGCCACCACCGGGTCAACGGCGAGCACACGCTGCCCGGCACCTTCGTCCTGGAGGCGGCTGCGGCCGCCGCCGCCGTCCTGCGCCCCGGGCTCGTCGTCACCGGCTTCCGAAACCTCGACTGCCGCTCCTCGGTCACCGTCAGGGCCTCGGGGCCACCGCGCACCGTCACGGTCGAGGCCCGGGTGGTGGATCAGGGGCGCGACCGAGCCCGCGTCGCCGTACGGATGACGGCACACCGCGTCGGTCAGAACGGGAAGGTGCTGCGGTTCAACGACCCGCTGTGCGGAACGACGGTCCTCCTCGCAGACCGCTTCCCCGAGCTCCCCACGCCGCCGGACGTCTCCGCCCACCGGCCGCAACCCTGGTTCGCGGTGCCCGTCTACGGCCCCGACGCGCCGATCTCACTGACCGGTCCGTTCGCCGGAACCCACGACCACGCCCGGGGGCCGGACGGCAACAGCGCCCGGTTCGCCCTGGACCACGAGACCTGGGCCCCGGTCCTGGCCGGGACGACCGTCCCGGCGATCCTGCTGGACGCCATGGTGCACCTGCTGCTGCTCCCGCCCCCCGGCGGCAGCCCGCCCGCGTTCGGCCCCATGGCCGGGCTCGACGCCGTCGACCTCGGCGGCCCGGGCAACGACTGCGAGATCGGAGCGGAACACCCCGGTGTCCGGCTGTACGGCGGCTACGCCGACGGCGTCCTGACCGCCACCTCCGACGACGGGCGGGTACTGGCCCGGATCAGCGGGGTCAGCGCGCACGCCCCGGACCACAGCGGCACCCTGCTGCGACCCAGGTCCGGCGCACCCCAGCCGTCCCTCTCCTAACGGCCCGAGGAGGCAACAGTGTTGTGGCGGGACATCTCCATCGCCGGGACCGGCTCCTGGATCCCCCCGATCAGACCCGACCGGGACCCCTGGAGCGGACCGGTTCCCGGACGGCCTTCGGCGGCGGCGCTCAACGGCTTCACGTCGTCCGCCGTCGCGAAGGACACCACGGCCACCCAGATGGCGACCAGGGCCGGGCTGCGCGCGGTGCGGCACGCGGGCGTCACCCGCGAGGACCTGAGCCTGCTGGTGCACGCCAACTTCCAGGACGAGGAACACTTCACGCCCGGGACCTATCTGCTCCGCGTGCTCGGCGGCCGGGACACCGCCGGTCTCGAACTCGGAGCCGCGAGCGACGGCGGCACGGCCGCGCTGGTCACGGCGGCCGACCACCTCACCGCGCGCCCCGCGGCGCGGGCCGTCCTGGTCACCGCCGGCGCCCGGTTCCCCGAGGGGCACGGTGGGGGCACGTCCGGGACGACGGCTACGTGGCCGGTGACGCCGGGGCCGCCGCCGTCCTCACCCGGGGCCCCGGTCTGGCCCGGCTGGTGGCCACCTCACAGGTCACCGAGCCGTACCTGGAGGTGCTGACCCGGGCCTCCCCGCACACCGGCAGGCACTTCCGCCTGGAGGAGACCGGGCTGGTGCCCCACGTCGACACCCTGCGCCGGGGCACCCGGCGCGGCATCGAGAACGTCCTGGACGAGGCAGGGGCGCGACCGGAGGACATCACCCGGGTGGTGCCCATCGCGATCGGGGCGGTCGTGCTCGACCTCGTGCTCTCCGACACCCCGCTGGGCATCCGCGCCGACGACACCAGTTGGACCTTCGGACGCCACCTCGGCCACGCCGGTCCGTCCGACGCCCTGCTCGCCCTCGACCGGCTGTTCCGCTCCGGCCCCCTGCGGGCCGGGGATCGCGTCCTCGTCGTGAGCTTCGGCTTCGGCTTCCGCTGGACCACGGCGCTGCTGGAGGTCACCCGCGACGCGGGGCCCCCGGCGGCGGCCCGTACCACCCCTCGGGAAGGGCATTCATGACCGATACGACCACCGTGACGGCGGCGGAGGTGCCGCTCGCCCCCGGCGCCCTGCCGCTGCTGGGCCACGCGCTGCCCCTGCTGCGCGATCCGCTCGCCTTCATCTCGTCGCTGTCCGGGTACCGCAGGATGGTCCGGGTCCGGCTCGGCCCCAGCACGGCCGTGATGGTCTGCGATCCCGCCCTGACCCGGCAGGTGTTCCTCAACGACCGGGTCTTCGACAAGGGCGGCCCGATCTACGACCGGATCAGCGAGGTCATCGGCGACGGCTTGTCGACCTGCTCCTACACCCTGCACCGGCGGCAACGGCGGCTGTGCCAGCCGTCGTTCCACCCCGGCCGCATCACCGGGTACGCGGCGGTGTTCGCCCGCGCCGCCGAGGCGAGGGCGGCTTCCTGGGAGGACGGAGACGCCCTCGACATCACCCAGGAGATGATGACGCTGACGACCCGGGCCACCATGGAGACGATGTTCAGCGGCGCGCTGTCGGCCGAGACCATGAGTCGCTCGCTGGCCGACACCGCCGTCATCGTCTCCGCCTTCTTCCGGCGCATGATGGTGCCCGGCCCGCTGCGCGAGCTGCCCACCCCGAAGAAGCGCCAGTACGACGACGCCCGGGAGCGGCTCTCAGCCACCATCGCGGAGATCGTCGCGGAGCGACGGGCCGATCCGGCGGATCGGGGAGACCTGCTGTCCACCCTGATCGCGGCGGTGGACGAGGAGAGCGAGGAAGGCAAGCGGCAGCTTGACGACTCCGAACTGGCCGACGAGGCCCTGACGTTCTTCCTCGGCGGGATGGAAACCACCGCCATCACCCTGGCCTGGGCGTTCCATCTGCTGGCGGTCAACCCGGAGGTGCAGCGCCGCCTCCAGGACGAGACCGACCGGGTCCTCGGCGGCGGGCGGCTCGATCCGACGCGGGTTCCCTCGTCCGGCCTCGCCTCCCGGGTGGTGACGGAGACCCTCCGACTGTATCCGCCGGCCTGGATGATGACCCGCACGCTCCGGGAGGACGCCGTCCTCGGCGGGGTGCTGCTCAAGGAGGGCAGCACCCTCGTCCTCAGCCCCTACCTGCTGCACCACCGGTCGGACCTCTATCCGGATCCCGAACTGTTCGACCCGGACCGTTGGCTCGACGGCCAGCCGGACCGGGCCGCCTACATCCCGTTCGGCGCGGGCCCCCGCAAGTGCATCGGCGACCAGTTCGCGCTCACCGAGGCGGTGATCGCCCTGACCGCGGTCGTCGCCCGCTGGGAGCTGCTGCCCGCGGGCGAACAGCCCTTCCGGCCCAAGGTGGAGACCAGCCTGAGCTCGCGCGGGATGATCCTGAGGCTGCGTGAGCGGCGGCCGTCCGGTGGGCCCGGCAGCGCGGCGGACGACCGTCCGGCACGGCCCCCCTCCGGGTCCGCCCCGCCGGACGCGCCGGAGGACGGCCCCTCGCCGGGCCTGCCGGACGACGTGGGCTGCCCCGTGAAGCACCAGGAGTGACGCCATGAAGCCGCATCTGAAGCCCCTCGTGAAACAGCTCCTCGTCGAGCGCGGGGTCCGGCGACCCGGGGCCGCCCCGGCGGACTCCCTCGGCGGTCCCGTCCGGCCCCGCCCGAACGGATGGTTCTGCCTGGCCTTCTCCGACGAACTGCGGCCGGGGGCGCTCACCACCCGACGGCTCGCCGGGGCGGAGGTCGTCCTGTACCGGACGGGGCGGGGACTGCTGCGCGCCGTGCGCCCGCACTGCCCCCACCTGGGGGCGCACCTCGGGGTCGGCGGCTCCGTCGAGGGCGAGGACCTCGTCTGCCCGTTCCACCGGTTCGCCTTCGACCCGTCGGGGACGTGCGTCCGCACGGGGTACGGTCTGACCCCGCCGAAGGCGTCCCTGACCCCGTACCCGGTGTGCGAGGCCAACGGCGGGGTCTACGTGTGGTGGCACGCCCTCGGGCTGCCTCCGCAGTGGGAGGTCCCGGTGCTTCCCATGGACGTTCGGCAGCCGTTCAGCCACGACACCTTCGACATCGCGGGGCATCCCCAGGACGTCATCGAGAACGCCTTCGACTGGGGGCACCTGCCCGCGCTGCACGGCCTGCGGGACCTCGACATCGAGGGCACGCCCGAGCCGGGGAAGCCGGTCAGCACGGTCACCGCGACCGCGCGCGGCACCGCCATGCGGGGCTTCCGCCCGTCGTACACCCTCACCGTGATCGGACTCGCCACCATCGCCGCGCGGACGCAACTGCCCCGGGAGCTCGGCACCTTGTACGTCCTGCTGCACGCGACGCCGACCTCCCCGGGTCGGATAGAGCTGCGGTTCGGCACGAAGCTGGAGCTGAACGGCGTTCCCGGGCTGCCAGCACGGCTGGGCCGCGCGGTGGCGACCCCGCTCGCCCGGCTGGCGAGCACCGTCATGCAGCGGGTGGCGAGCGTCGACACCGGCGCCGACCTGCTGATGTGGCACCACCAGCAGCACGTCGAGGCTCCGAAGCTCGCCAAGGGCGACGGTCCGATCGGCCGCTACCGGCAGTGGGCACAGCAGTTCTACTCGGAACCCGCGGACGGTAAGGCCCCGACACGCCCGCCCCGGAACCGGGTGAGCCGTGCGGGCGAGTGACCGCACGGTGACGACGCCCGGGAGGGGGAGCGGCCGACAGCGGAGACCGGCCGGCCCGCGGCAGCAGCCGCGACAGTGCCCTCGCACTGTTCTGCCGGCCCGCCCCTCCCGCCTGGAGCAGTTGCTCACCTTCGACCGGCTGCACAAACTGCCCGGCCTCAACCTGCGCGAGCTCGACCACCTCTCCATGGCCCACGGCATCGAGGGCCGTGTCCCCTACTGCCAGCCGGCCGTCACCGAGTTCGCCCGGCGCACCCCCGACCCGCTGAAGGCGCCGCCGGGCGGCGCAAGCGGATCCTCCGGGACGCGGGCCGTCCGCTCGTTCCGGAATCGGTCCGGACCCGGCAGAAGCAGCCGTTCACCTTCCCCGTCGACAGCTTCCTGGCGCCGGGCACCGGGCTCTGGCGGTGCGCGACCGACGTCCTGGCCAGGCCCCGGCCGTGCGCCGACGGATTCCTGAGCGGCGCGGCGGTGCGCGAGGTGCTGGACCGACACGCCGCGCGCCGTGACCAGGCGCGACTGGTGTGGGGCCTGATGGTGCTGGACATCGCCCTGTCAGCCTGGCCCCCGACTGGTCGCCCTCCGGCAGCAGGTCGGTCCTGGGCGAACTGAAGGTCGCGGACCTGATCGACACGGTCGAACTGAAAGGGCTTTTCACGGACCGGGAGTTGGCCGAGACGGTGACGCGGCGGTCATGGCACGGGCCCGGCCCGCGTCGGACACCGAACCGGCGGTCCGGTTCCCCGGACGCGTCAAGGTGATCGCGGCCGACTGCCCCGGGACGGCCCTGCCGGCATGCCCCGGGCCGCACGCCTGTCTGCCCGCTGCCGTCACTGCGCGCTCGCGGCGGGTCGGACGACGATCTCGTTGACGTCCACCTGCGGGGGGCGGGAGACGGCGTAGGCGATGGCGTCCGCGACCGCGGAGGCGGGCAGGGCCACGGCGCGGTAGGTCCGCATGAGCTCGCGGGCGGCGGGGTCCGAGATGTGGTCGGCGAGTTCGGACTCGGTGACGCCCGGCGAGACCAGGGTGACCCGGACGTCACCGGCGGACTCCTGCCGCAGGCCCTCGCAGACGGCGCGGACCGCGAACTTGGTGGCGCAGTAGACGGAGGCGGTCGGTGAGACCTCGTAGGCGCCGACGGAGGCGACGTTCACGATGTGCCCGCCGCCCTGCGCCCGCATCACGGGCAACGAGGCGGCGATGCCGTGCAGGACACCCCTCAGATTCACGTCGATCATGCGGTCCCACTCCTCCGTCCTGAGCGCTTCCAGCGGTGACAGCAGCATCACTCCGGCGTTGTTGACCATCACGTCCAACCGGCCGTACCGTTCGCCGGCCGCCGCCACGAAGTCCCGGACGTCCACGGCATCGGTGACGTCCAGGCGCCGGGCCGCCGCCGTACCGCCCGCAGCGGTGATGTCCGCCACCAGCCGGTCCAGCCGGTCGGTGCGCCGTGCTCCCAGGAGCAGACGGTGCCCGTCGGCGGCGAGCCGCCGGGCGCTCGCCTCGCCGATCCCGCTGCTGGCACCGGTGATCGCGATGACCTTCGTCGTCATGTCCGTCACGGCCTGTCGCCTTCCTCTCGGAGGACCCCCATCCTGGGCTCGGGGCGTCCAGCGGCCCAGGCCGTGTGCTGCCCGGGTGCACCGCACCCAGGCAGCACGCCGTACCCGGGCCTAGCCTTGGGTTCATGGCCGACAACCACCTGGGGGAGTTCCTGCGAGCGCGGCGGGCCGCCGTACGGCCCGAGGACGTCGCGATGCCGAGCCACGGCGTGCGAAGGGTGGCCGGACTGCGCCGCGAGGAGGTCGCCGTACTGGCGGGGGTCAACGCGGACTACTACGCACGCCTGGAGCAGGGACGCGAACGCCGCCCGTCCGCCCAGGTGGTGGACGCGCTCGGCCGCGCGCTGCGGTTGGACGCCGACGCCCGCGAGCACCTGCACCGGCTGGCCGGCACCACGGCCTCCCGGCAGCAGCCGCTTGCCACCGGTTCCCGGGTCGACCCCGCGCTCCGCGCCCTGTTGGCCGGCTACCCCGGCACCCCGGCGTTCGTCATCGACCCGAGCCTGGACGTCCTGGCCGCCAACACCTCGGCCCGGGCCCTGTACTCCCCCTTCGCACCGATGGACAACCTGGCCCGCATGGTTCTCCTCGCACCGGCCGGTCGGCGGTTCCACTCCCGCTGGGACCGCACGGCCGAGACGGTGGTGGGCCATCTGCGGCAGGCGTACGGCATCGATCCGGACAACCCGAGACTGCACGGTCTCATCGCCGAACTCGACGCTCTCAGCGCCGACTTCGCGCGGATCTGGCGCACGCACACGGTGCGCGGAAAGTCCCGGGCAAAGAAGCACTTCCACCACCCGGACGTCGGCGCCCTCACCCTCACCCACCACGTGTTCGACGTCCGTGACGCCCCCGGCCAGCAACTGGTCGTCTACCACGCCGAACCCGGCAGCCCCAGTGCCGAGGCCCTCGGGAGGCTCAGCGCCGGGGCGTGAGGGTGGATGCGGTCGCGACGGACATCGGGCGCTCCTGATCAGCGCCCCGCACCGGCCCCCGCTCGGGCTACGGCCCCGCTCGGGCGCACGGCAACGGAGCACGCCGCGCCTTCACTCGTCCAGGTGATTGGGCCGAGCACGGCGAGCCCCCTACAGTGGCTGCATCGGGATGCTTCCCCGCGGAACCCCTGCACGGGGGATCCGCTTGCGGCGCAGGCGCATTCGCCGTCTCGATACGACAGGACCGGCTCACCGACGCATCCGGCGCCCCACTACGCGGTCGCCGATGAGGACGGCTGCCCCGCGGCGGTCCGCAGGGCGTCCCGACGAGGCATTCGGGGACACCGCACCGCGCGCGAACGCCGGTGCTGCCCGCACGTGGCATCCGACGCCCGCCCCTCGGCACCAGAACTGCGCCCGACGGACGGCGGGACCACCCCCAAAGGACGTGCACCTCCGGTGCGCGAAGGCCGCACAGGACGTACCCGAGCCCGTCCTCCATCCGGTCATCACCCCGCACTCAGGAGGAATCATCAACACGGCCGCCAACTGGAACGACATCCTGGTCCGCGACAACTTCCCGGACGTGGGGCAGACCCCGACGTCCAACCCCGTCTGGGAGTCCCCGGACATCATCCCCTTCGGCAGCGACATCCTCGACTTCGACCTGCTGGAGTCCAGTTACGGCGGTCCCGACCTCGGCGTGGGCCACCCCGTGGTGCACGGGGCGCTGAACCGCATCTACGTCCGGGGCAAGAACCTGAGGACCGGCTGCCCCGCCTCCGGCGACGTCAGGCTGTACTACGCCCCCGGAGGGCTGCTCCTGGACCCGCGGGCGTGGACGCCGATCCCCGCGGAGGGCGGCGGCACCACCGTGCCGTTCACCGTCCGGGGCGGCGGGCGGGAGGTGCCCCCCGGGCAGATCTGCGTCAGCAGGTCCGCCTTCGTCTGGCCGAGCGAGGTGCCGCCGGGCCACTACTGCATGATCGCCACCGTGGACACCCCCGCCCACCCCATGCCGCCTCGACTGCCGACGTTCAGTTCGCTCGTCGACTACCTGAACTGGGTCAGGTACAACCCCAACGTCGGCTGGCGCAACATCGACGTCATCCCG
Organism: Streptomyces sp. NPDC002490; assembly: GCF_040296045.1. Taxonomy (NCBI): domain Bacteria; kingdom Bacillati; phylum Actinomycetota; class Actinomycetes; order Kitasatosporales; family Streptomycetaceae; genus Streptomyces; species Streptomyces sp. NPDC002490. The sequence goes on from NZ_JBEOWM010000013.1 coordinate 74,489, forward strand.
TGCCAGCGAACCCGGTACGTCCTCTCCGACCTGGCCGTCGTCAACCTGAACGACACTCCGACCCGGTTCGTCTTCGGGGTCTCCGGAACGGATCTGCCCGCCGGCACCGCGACCTTCTCCAACACCGACCAGCAGGCGCCGTTCAGCCTGACGGCCCAGATCTATGCCCCCGGTACCGACGAGGGGTACACGCGCTCCGTCCTCCTGCCCGCCAACTACTCCGGCACGGTGACGGTCGCGGTCCAGTTCGACCAACCCCTCCCGTGCGACGCCCGGATCGTCCTGCGGGCCTACAACCCGGTGACCAGGAACGCCGGAACGCGCGAACGGCGACTGGCCGTCCCCCTCACCGGCGTGCCCGAGACCGCGGACGCCCTGTTCCTCGAACTCGGCGCGTACACCTTCGTCGCCGCATCGGGCAGTCCGTGAGGTGAGCGGCCCCTGACGCCCCGGGCGCCCAGGCCGATCGGTCGTCGGCGAGGACAGTCGGTCGCGGAGTCCTCCGCCCCCGGGGCGCACCGGTGAGCGGCGCCCCGCGGCTGACCCCGGGCGGACGGCCCCCGGTGCGGCCCGGCCCGCGACGGACGGGGCTCAGGACTCGATGGCGACCGGGCCGATGCCCGCCTTCTCGGCGTTGCGCCGGGTCTTCGCCCAGCCGGTGCGGCCCCGCAGAATCCGGAGGCAGGCGCGGGTGCAGACGACGAAGAGGTGGTAGGCGTACAACCAGAGCGCCAGCCCCCAGAGCAGGCCCGTGAACCGGGAGCGGCCCGGAGCGAAGTCCCGTCGGTAGACCGGGCCCCACAGGAGGAAGGGCACGAGGGAAGCGGCCGCGAGCAGGAGGGCCAGGGGCCAGGTGGCGAGGGTGGTGCCGTCGTCCATGACGAGGGCGGCGACCATGACCACCGTCAGCAGCAGGGTCACCAGATGGGCGAGCGGCTGGAAGAAGGTGTAGAGGGCTTCGAGCACGCCCGAGAGGCGGTAGTGACGGGAGGAGACGATGCGGCCCGCCATGCGGACGCACTGGATGTTCCCCTGGGCCCAACGGGTGCGCTGGGCGAGGAAGCGGCGGGTGTGGGGGAGCGCCTCCTGGGTCACCCAGGTGTCGTGGACATGAGTGACCCGGTGGCCGGTGAGACGCATCTGGAGGCCCAGCTCGTAGTCCTCCAGGAGCGCGTCGTGCTGCCACGGCCGTCCGCCTTCGGCGGCGGCGATGCGGTCGAGGGCGGTGAGCCGGGTGAACTGGCCGTTGCCGCCGAGGCCAACCGAACCGGTGCGGCGGCGCAGCAACTGCATGCCGCTGTTGGAGGTGGCGAACTCCATGTCCTGCACCCGGATCAGCAGGCGGGCGTAGGCGTTGGCGAGCCGTCCCCGGTGGGGGAGGGGGCGGGGGTCGTCGGTGTTCCGCATGCGGACGCCGATCTGCACGCCGCCGGTCTCCGGGTCGGCGAAGCCGTCCGGGCCGCTGACCCGGTCGAGCGCCTCGGGTGAGACCTGGCCGTCCGCGTCGACGACGCAGACGACCACCCGGTCGCGGTCGGCGCCGTGGAGTTCGGCGCCGAGTGCCGCGTAGGCGGCGTTGAGCGCGGCACCCTTGCCGGTCCGGGCGTCGGGGAGACGCCGGGAGACCAGACGCACCGCCGGGTCCCGGTCGGCCAGCCGGGCCACGATCGAGGCGGTGAGGTCCTCGCTGGCGTCGTCGACGACCCACACGCGGGCCGTGGGGAAGTCCGAGCGCAGCCGGGTGACGGTGGTGGCGATGACGGCCTCCTCGTCGCGGCACGGCACGAAGAAGTGCCAGTCGTGGGCGGTGGGGTCGCCCTTCGCAGTGGGGACGCGCCGCGCGTACGCGGTGCGGGCCCCGGCCCAGTAGACGAAGAAACAGGCGAGGAGGAGGAAGGGGAAGAGGTACAGGAGGTGGCTGGTGCTCACGGGTGCTCCGGTGGGGCGGGGGCGATGGGACGGGTCAGCGGGGGAGGGGCGCCGTCCGGTCGGGACGGTCCGCCTCCGTGGCCGTCACGCGGGCGTCGCCGCCCGGGCCGGCGCGGACGGGTGGTGTGCGCCGGTGCGGGCGGCTCGCTCGACGAGGCCGGCTATCCGCAGGGACGCGCTGCCGTCGCCGTAGGGGCTGGGGAGGGCGGCCAGGCGGCGCAGGCCCTCGGCGCCCTCGGCGAGTCGGCGTCGGACGGCGGCCGTGATGCCCGGCCCGGGCGGGGTGAGCTCGGCGAAGTCGGCGAGCGCCTCGGGGCGTTCGGTGGAGCGGCGCACCACCACCAGCGGGCGGCCGAGGACGGTGGTCTCCTCCTGTACGCCCCCGGAGTCGGAGACGATGACGGCGGCGTGGCGGGCCAGGGCGAGGAAGGTCCCGTACCCGCTCGGGGGCAGGACGGTCACCGGGGCGAGCAGGGGGTCCAGACCGGCCGCGGCGATCCGCGCGCGGGTCCGGGGGTGGAGCGGCAGGACCACGGGCAGTTCCCCGCCGATCCGGGCGAGCTCGCCCAGCACCGCGGCGAGGGCGGGGACCTCGTCGGTGTTCTCGGGCCGGTGCACGGTGGCCAGTACGTATCCGTCGGCGGTCAGCCCGTGCCCGTTCAGCAGGGCCGCTCGCTCACCCGGCGGAGGAAGGTGGTCGCGGACCGCTTCGACGACGGTGTTCCCGGTGACCGTGATCCGCTCGGCCGCGATGCCCTCGGCGAGGAGGGATTCCCGGTTCCCGGGGGTCGGCGCGCAGAGGACGTCGGCGATCCGGTCGATCACGACGCGGTTGTGCTCCTCGGGCATCGCGCGGTCGTGGCTGCGCAGCCCGGCCTCGACGTGCACGAGGGGCAGGTCCCGGGCATTGGCGGCCAGTGCTCCCGACAGGGCCGCGTTGGTGTCGCCCTGGACGACCACGGCGAGCGGGGGCGCCGCCTCGAAGCCCGCGTCGAGCGCTGCGAGGGCGGCTCCGACCTGGACGGCGCGCGGTCGCCCGCCCACCCCGGGCAGGAACTCCGGCTCGGGCACCCGTAGCTCGTCGAGGAAGCCGCCGGACAGCTCCGGGTCGTAGTGCTGGCCGGTGTGCAGGATGCGGGCGGTGGGGCCCAGCAGCCGGATCAGCTCGGCGAGCTTGACCAGCTCGGGGCGGGTGCCCAGGACGACGGCGACACTGCGAGGGGGGAGGGTGTTCATGGCGTACCACACTAATGAACATGATTCTCAAGAAATGCATTCAAAGTCACAAAACATCGTATTTGATAGATATGTCTCATGGGTGGCCGGATCGCCGTGGATTGCCAGGCAGCGGGCCGCGCGGAGCCTGCTGGAGGAAGGCGGGGCCGGGCCTCCGGGCCCCCGGGCCGGACGAACCGGAGGTCGACCGGGCGAGGCCCCGCCCTGCCGGGACCGCCCGGGCCGGGGGACCGGCCCGGACTGCGGCGATCCGGGCGACTCCCGTCGGCGCGCTCCGCCGCACGGGTGAACGCGGCGTCCCGCGTTTTGATCTTTCTGGTGGGATCGGCCCCGGAGCACACACGGTCCGTTCGGAAGGGTCCTGCATGCCTCACGGTCAGCACCACCACGTCCGCGTCATCTGTCCGTCGGCGGTCGCGACGCTCGGCACCGACGCCCACCTCTCCGGGGACCGGAGGCTGTCCTCGCTCGGGCCGGGGGAGGTGTTCATGATGGGCGACAACGAGGCCCTTCCCGCCATGCCCGAGCGGCCCACCCTCGCCGACTTCTTCCGGCTGCGGCTCGCGCTCGACCCCTTCGTCGCCCGGCACATGCTGCACAGCGCACTCCGGGCCCGACAGCAGGGCATGAGCGAGAAGGTGGTGCTGGCCTGCCTGCTCCACGACATCTCTCTCGGCGGCCTGGTGCGGAGCCAGCACGGGCACTGGGGTGCCCAACTCGTCGGCCCCTACGTGGACGAGGAGGTCGCCTGGGCCATCCGTCAGCACGAGGTCCTGCGCTACTTCCCCGACGAGAGCGTGGGCTACGGCTACCCGGAGGCGTACGTGGACTTCTTCGGCGCCGACTACCGGCCGCCTGCTCACACCCGGCTCGCCTACCTCGAAGCCCGCCGCCACCGCTGGTACATGTCCGCCCGGGTGGTCACCCTCAACGACGTGTACGCCTTCGACCCCGAGAAGCACGTGGAGTTCGAGGACTTCGAGGACGTGGTGGGCCGCAACTTCCGCCAGCCCGCGCAGGGCTTGGGCTTCGACGGGTCCCCGGTGGCCCACATGTGGCGCACCATGATCTGGCCGAACAACTTCCTCTGAGGTCCCGGCCCGCCGTCGGGGCGGGTGCGGTGGAACGGAAAGCCGGCGCCGCCCACACCGTCAGGTCGCCCGGGAGGGGCGCGTGGGCCATCGGCGGCTCCCCCCTCGGGTCGGGGGAAGCGTCCCCGTCCGGGTGAAGGGCGCTGTCGCCGGGGCGGGTCCTCGCGGGCGGTGGCCGGAATTCGCCGCAGTTCCCCAGCGCACGCGGACGGACGAGGACGCTCACCGCCCGTCGGCCGTGACCATCGCCGCGGGACGGAAGCGCTGCTGGGGCGCCCTCGCCCGGAAGTCGGGTGCCGATGTGTCGGGGGAGGCGTCGAGCGACGGAAGGGACGACCCGAGCCGAACGTGCGTGCGCATCCGGCCGTTTCGGGGATCGAGCTGCCAACAGCTCGTCAGGGAAGGAAACTTGAGCGCCGGCTCGGGCTCCTCGCTGGCCTGGAACGAACGCAGTACCCCATGTGTACGTCCCTGTCGTCGAAGAGATCAGGAGTGTTCGAAATGACCCGTGTGCGCGTTCCCCGATCCGTCCCCCTCGCCGCAGCGGCAACGGCCCTGCTCCTCCTGGGCTCCGCACCCGTCGCGGTGGCCGAATCCTCCGAACGACCGCTGACCGCGCGGCTCCTCCCGATCCCGCCGGGCGGCCTCCACAGCTTCGTCAAGGACCTCAACGGCAGGGGCACGATCGTCGGCGAGTACTACACCGAGGGTTCCACCGGACCGCTCGCGATCCGGTGGAACGCGAGACGCCCCGGCTACACCCGGCTGGCGCCGCTACCCGGTGAGCAGTTCAGCACCGCGACCGCGCTCAGCGACCGCGGATGGGCGGTCGGTCTGTCCTACGACGACCCGGCCGACTCCCACCCCGTCCGCTGGACGCCGGGCGCCGCCCCGACCCGGCTGACGCTTCCCGACCGGGCGCGCGGCGGCAAGGCGTCGGCCGTCAACGACTCCGGGACGGTGGCCGGTGAGGCGTCCGCGGGGAACGACCGCTCCCTTCCGCTGCGCTGGCAGCCCGACGGCAGCAGGACCGACCTGCCCGTGCTCCCCGGCGACGACAGCGGCACGGCGAAATCGATCAACAACGCGGGCACGGCGGTCGGGTGGACCGAGAAGCGCGACGGCACCGACGCGCCCGCGCACCCCGTGCGCTGGAACGCGGCGGGCGCCGTCAGCGCGCTGCCCCTCCCGGCGGGCTTCGTCGGGGCCCGGACGAGCCGGATCACCGACAACGGGGTGGTCCTCGGCCACGGGCGGCTGGCCGGAAGCACGACGTACGACCGGGTCCTGGTGTGGGCGGCCGACGGCACCGTCCGCGACGCCGGGCCCGGGCGGGGCTACGACGTCAACCGGGCGGGTACCGCCGTGGGCGCCTCCCTGGAGGACGACCCGAACGGCGACACGGCCCGCTGGAACGCGGACGGCACCCGGACCGTGCTCCCCAACCCGGCGGAAGCGGCCGGGGAGGTGCTGGCGATCAACAACCGGGGTGCGGCCGTGGGGTACGCGTGGCCGCCGGCCGGTAACCCCGCCTTGGACAAGGCCCTGTTGTGGAAGCCGGACGGCACGGTCGTCCCGCTGCCGCCCTCGCCCCTCGGGCCCTACGCCGCGGCGTTCGCGATCAACGACGCCGGAGTGATCGCCGGATTCGCCGTGGGCACCGACGGCGCGGACAAGGCGACGACCTGGCGTGCGACCGTCTGGAAGCGCTGACGTCCGCCGCCCGACGGGACCCCGGGCGGGAGGGCCGGCTCCCACGACTTCGGCTCCGCGGCACCGGGCCGCGGAGCCGAAGCCCTGCCGGGGCCGCTCCGGGCCGTCGACACTGGTTCTCGTCCTTGTCGCCTCACGCACGGGGCGCGCGCCCGGGCAGGGTGATCACCTCCGTGGCGTCCCAGAGGTCGGCGTGCCGGTGGGTGACCGCGACGATCGTGCCGGGCCGTTGCCGTAGCGCCGCCACGACCTGCCGTTCCGTCGTCGCGTCGAGGGCCGACGTCGCTTCGTCGAGGATGAGGACCGGTGCGTCCCTAAGGAGCGCGCGCGCCAGGGCGACGCGTTGGCGTTCCCCGCCGGAGAGCGCGTTCCCGTGGTGTCCGACCTGCTGGTGGATGCCGTCCGCGGACCGGCTGACGACGGCGTCCAACCGTGCCGTCCGGGCGGCTTCGAGGACGTCGTCGTCGGTGGCCGAGGGATTGCCGAGCCGGATGTTCTCGGCGAGGGTGCCGTCGAACACGATCGGTTCCTGGGGGACGTAGGCGAAGTGCGCGGCGAGGTCCTCGTCACGCAGCTCCGTCAGGGGGGTTCCGCCCAGGGTCACCCGTCCCTCCTCGGGGTCGTCGAAGCGCATGAGCAGCTGGAGCAGGGTGCTCTTGCCGCTTCCCGTGGGGCCGGTGACGAGCACCCGGGCCCCTTCGGGGATCACGGCGGAGACCTCGCGGAGCACGGGCTGGTGCGAGACCTGCACGAGTTCCAGCCGGTGCCCCTTGCCCGGGGCGCTCCGCGCGGGCTGCGGCAGCGCGGGCGCGGTGACCACCGCGCCGTACTGCCGGACCGTGGTGCGCAGGTCGTTCACCGCCGGGCCGGCGAGAGCGAGCGCCTCCAGCGGTGCCGCGGCCCGTCCGGTCAGGACGAGGAGGGCGAGCGCCGCCGCGGGGTCCTCGATTCCCGTGACCGCGAGGAGCACGACCACCCCGGCGAGCGGAAGGGCGCCGGCGAGGCCGGAGACGAGGCCCGCCGGTGCGGCGGCGTCGTTGGTGCGCGCGAGAGCGGCCCCCTGGGCCCTCCAGGCGGCCGTGAGGCGGGCCGCCGCCCGGTCGGGGCCCGCGGCCGTCCGGAGCAGTTCGAGGTGGTCGACGAACTCCAACGACGCTGCGGCTGCCGCCTGTTCGGCCTCGCCCCGGGCGGCGTCCGCGCGGGCCAGGGCCCGCTGGGCCACGCTCTGCGCGAGGAAGGAGACCACCAGGAGCGCGCCCACGAAGAGCATCGCGGACGGTCCGTTGACGATCCCGATGCCGACGAGCAGCAGCAAGGGGATCAGCGGCGACAGGACGAAGGTCTGCAACTGGTGGGCGGGCACGCTCATGAGCGTCGGGACGGCACGTCCGGCGACGGTCCCGACCAGCGCACGGTTGGCCTCCGTGAACCAGGAGAGCTTGGTCCGCGCGAACGCGGTGCCGAGCGCGTCGTACAGGTCGCCCGCGAGTCGGGCGCCGGTGAGGTAGCCGCTGCGTGAGACCAGCACGGTCGTCGCCACGGCCGCTCCCGCCGCGCCGAGCACGGGTCCGGGCGGCAGCCCGTGCGCGAGGGCCGCGGCGAGCGCGGTGTACGCGACGGCTTCGGCGACGGCGACGAGCGCCCAGCCGAGGGAGATCCGCGTCAGCCGCCGCTTCGCCGCGGCGGGGAGCAGGGGGGCGGTCATCGCCTTCCTCCGGTCGTCGTGAGGTGCCCCTCGGCGAGGGTGAGGTGTTCGTCCGCGGCCGCGGCCAGTGGGAGGTCGTGCGTGACGATGACCAGCGTCTTCCCCTCGGCGGCGAGCAGGCGCAGCTCTGCCACGGCCCGGGCGGCCGTCGGTTCGTCCAGTGCGCTGGTGGGTTCGTCGAGGAGGATCACGGGCGCGTCGGTGAGGAAGGCCCGTGCCAGTGCGAGGCGCTGCCTCTCGCCGCCGGAGAGGTTCGTCGTCTCCGCCCCGGGCGGGACGTCGAGTTGGGCCCGCCGGAGCGCCTCGGCGAGGTCCCGGTCGGCCGCGTCGGGGGCGGAGAGGCGGAGGGTGTCGCGGACCGTCCCGGGCAGCGCGTCGCCGCCCTGCGGCACGAGGAGGACCGGCCCCGACGGCGCGGAGACGGGTGACTGCGGGGCCGGGGCGGACGGAAGGACCACCCTCCCCGCCCTCGCCGGTTCGAGTCCGGCGATGACGCGGAGGAGCGTCGTCTTGCCGCTGCCGCTGGGCCCGGTGACGGAGGTGAGCGTCGCCGGCGCGAAGGTGTGCGTCACCTCGTGCACGAGGACGTGCTCCGGGCTCCCCACCGTGAGGCGTTCCAGGGACGTCCCGGTGGACGTCCCCCCGGCGTCGGCCCGCTGCGGGGAGGGCGTGACGACGGGTTCCCGCAACACCTCGGCGATGCGGTCGGCGGCGGCCCGGCCCGCGCGGACGTAGTCCAGCCCGTGCCCGAGGCGTAGCGCCGGGGTGACGGTGGCCAGGCCGAACAGCAGCATCACGGCGAGCGTTGCGGGTTCCCGTCCGTGGCCGACCGCGTAGGCGACGGCGTAGGTCGCGGCCGCCTGGAGCAGTGCGCCCGCGACGGCGGCGAGCGTGGCGACCCGCCCCACCCAGCGGACCATTGCGGTGGTGAAGCGTCGGGTGGCCGCGGCGTAGCGGCCCGCTGCGCCGCCCTGGGCACCGTAGACGCGGGAGATCCGTATGCCGCGGGCGTGGTCGTCGACCGCGGTGACGACGTCGCTCATCACCCGGGCGCTCTCGGCGCCGTGGCGGGCGGAGGTCCGGGGCACCACGAGCAGGTAGTAGCAGGCGGCGAGCAGCCCCGGGACGAGGGCGAGCAGCGCGGCCGGCCCCGCGACGGCGAGGACGACGACCGTGCTCGCCAGGGGGACGACCGCGAGCGCCGCTATCTCGGCGGGCAGGTGGGCGACGGCGTGGTGGAGTGCCGCGATGTCGTCGGAGACCAGGCGGCGCAGCGCGTCACCGCCGCGCCGGGCCAGCGCACTCGCCGGCATCCGGACCAGGTGTCCCGCGACCTCGTGCCGCAGACGTTCCGCGACCCGTGCTTCGCCGCGGTGAGCGGTCCACGAGGACACCGCCGACAGCAGGCTGCCGGCGAGCCACGCGGCACCGGCGTGCACGGCGTGCACGGGCTCCGGGTCGGTGAGGAGTCGGGTCGTGAACCAGAGCGCACCGAGCCCGCAGAGCCCGGAGACGGCGGCGGCGAACGAGGCGAGGCCGAGGGCCGGGAGGCTGGGGAGCAGCGCCCGGACGAGGGGCGAACGCCCGGTCGGCGCTGCCCGGGAGTCGTGTTCAGGCGTCATGGGTGGCCTTCCGTCGAGTGGTGCGGTCGCGTCCGATCGGAACGACCTGGGGGGTGCCGGCGACGGGGTCGGGGACGACGAGGCACCGCAGCCCGAAGACCTCCCGGACCAGTTCCGCGGTGACCACGTCGGAGGGGGGTCCCTCGGCCACGACGGCGCCGTCCTTCATCGCGATCAGGTGCGTCGCGTACCGCGCCGCCTGGTTGAGGTCGTGGAGCACCGCGACGAGGGTGCGACCGGCCAGGTGCAGGTCGGTGAAGAGTTCGAGCAACTCGATCTGGTGGGTGAGGTCGAGGAAGGTCGTCGGCTCGTCGAGGAGGAGGATGTCGGTCTGCTGGGCGAGTGCCATCGCCACCCAGACGCGCTGGCGTTGCCCGCCCGACAACTCGTCGACCAGACGTGCGGACAGGTCCTGGACGCCGGTCGCGGCCATCGCGTCCGCGACGGTCCGCTGGTCGTCGTCGGTCCATTGCCGGATGAGCTTCTGGTACGGGTGGCGACCGCGGGCCACGAGGTCGGCGACGCGGATGCCGTCGGGGGCGAGCGAGGACTGCGGAAGGAGCCCGAGCCGGCGGGCGACGTCCTTGGCCTTGTAGGAGTGGATGTCCTGGCCGTCGAGGACGACCCGCCCCCGGGAGGGGCGCAGGAGTCTGGAGAGCCCGCGCAGCAAGGTGGACTTCCCGCACGCGTTCGGGCCGACGACGACCGTGAACGATCCGTCCGGGATCGCCACGGACAGCCCTGTGTTGACGGGGCGTTCGTCGTACCCGATGGTCACGTCCTCGGCGCGGAGCCGGGAAGGGCCCGGCGGGCGCACGGGGGTGTCGGGGTCGGAGGGGCTCATGTGTTCCGTCTCGTTTCGCGGATCAGCAGCCGGATCAGGTACAGCCCGCCGAAGCAGACGGTGATCAGGCCGACAGGCACGGGTCGGTACGCCTGCGCGATCGCCAGCGACGAGGCGTGGGCGAGGGCGACGAGCGCGGCTCCCATGAACGCGGCGGAGGCGACCGTCACCCCCGGGGTGCGGGTCAGCCGGCGTGCGAGTTGCGGCGCGGCGAGCGCGACGAACCCGATCGGTCCGGCAGCCGCGGTCACCAGCGCGGTCGTGGCGACCCCCACGATCAGGAGCACCGGTCGGGCGCGGGCCGCGCGGACCCCTTGGGCGAGCGCCGCGTCGTCCCCCAACTCCAGTTGCCGCAGCGCCGGCGCGAGGGCGATGACGCATCCCAGGACGAGCGCCCCGCCGATCAGGGAGGGGATCAGCGCGGCCCATCCCACGCGGCTCAGCGAGCCCGCCGCCCAGAAGCCGACGCTCATGGCGTCGTTGATGTCGGCACGGGTGACGAGGTAGGCGTTGACCGATCCGAGCATGGCCGAGACGGCGACACCGACGATGATCAGCCGGAACCCCTGCACGCCTCGCCGATGGGCGAGCAGGTAGACCACGCCCGCGGTGAGGAGACCTCCTGCGAGCGCCGCGGTGGCCACCGACCAGTGCCGGTGGGAGCCGAGGAGCAGCATCGTGACGACGACGCCCGTGTAGGAGCCGGCGTCGAAGCCGATCACGTCCGGCGATCCGAGGGGGTTGCGGGTGAGGGACTGGAAGACCGCCCCGCCGATCCCCAGCAGTGCGCCGAAGAGGACCGCGCCGATCGCCATCGGCAGCCGCCACTCGGTCACGATCATCCGGTGGAAGTCGTCGCCCCGGCCGGTGAGCGCCCGCACCACCTGGGCGGGGGTGAGCGGGTAGTCGCCGAAGCCGAGGGCCAGTACCGCGGCGCCGAGCGCGATCGCCGTGAGCAGCGCGTTGACCGCGAGGCTCCGGACGCTGAGGCGGGCCGCCACCAGGCGTCCGACGCGGAGGTGGACCTGCCGGTAGCCGAAGTCGATCGGTTCCGGTCGGGAGGGGGAGCGGTTCACAGGCCGGCCGCCTTCCTGCGACGGACGAGTGCGATGAGCACGGGTCCGCCGATCAGTGCCGTCAGCACGCCCGCCTCGATCTCTCCGGGGCGGGCGACGAGGCGTCCGGTCACATCGGCGACGAGGACGACGGTCGGGGAGGCCAGGACGGTGTACGCGATGATCCACCGCTGGTCCGGTCCGGTGAACCAGCGCACCACGTGCGGGACCATCAGCCCGATGAACGCGATCCCTCCGGTGAGGGCGGTGGCTCCGCCGGCGAGCAGCGTGACCGCGGCGATCCCGGCGACGCGGGTGCGGGTGACGCCAGCGCCCAGTGACGCCGCCTGGTCGTCGCCGAGGGCGACGGCGTTCAACGCTCCGCCCAGGCCGCAGGCGATCACCAGCCCGACGAGGACGAACGGCAGCACGGAGAGCGTGTCGGCGATCGAGGTGCGGGCGAGCGATCCGAGGCCCCAGTTGCGGAAGGCCCGGAAGGTCTCCTCGTCCATCAGCATCACGAACGTCGAGAACGCCGTGAGCACCGCGGCCAGGGCCACACCGGCGAGCACGAGCGTGACCGGTGAGGCGGCACCCCGTCCGGCGGAGCCGATGGCGTAGACCGCCGCCGTGGCGAGGACCGCACCGAGGAAGGAGAACCACACGTACCCGGTGACGCCCGACACCCCGAACAGGCCCACGCCGATGGTGATGGCGAACCCCGCTCCTGCGTTCACGCCCAGGATGCCCGGGTCGGCGAGCGGGTTGCGGGTGATCGCCTGGATCAGCGCTCCCGCGACTCCGAAGGCGATGCCCGCGACGATGCCGACCAGCGTGCGGGGCACCCGCAGGGTCCAGACGATCGACGCCGCCTCCGACCCGTCGGGACGGAACACGTTCCGCCACACGTCCCGCAGCGGGAGCGGATTCGTTCCGAAGCTCACGCTCAACGCCAGCACGCAGGCCAGCAGGCACGTCAGCGCCACCAGTCCGAGCAGCCGCCGGGTGTGCGGGAGCCGCTCCGTGCGTTCCGGTCCCGGGGGGCCGGAGCGCGTCGCATCGGTGGTCATGGTTCTCCTCGATCGGACGGACGCGGGGCGCGGCACGGCCCGCGCCCCGCCCGTGCGGGGTGTCAGAGGGCGTCGGCCACGAGGGGGACGAGGTGCTCGGCCGCCCACTTGTTCCCGATCGGTCCGCCGCTGCTGATCGCCCACAGCAGGTCACCGCCGTCGTCCGTCTTCGGGGGGAGTTGGACGAAGTTCCCCGAGGAGACGGCGCCGAGGTTGCGGAACAGGTCGCGGCCGGTCAGTTCCCGCATCTCCGCGTCGCGTGCGGCGGCGCTCTGACCGAGCAGCAGCACATCGGCGTCGATCTTCGACAGCAGTTCGTCGCTCACCGTGGCTTCGCGGGCGAACTCCCGTGCCGCCGGGTTCTTGGCGAAGCCCAGCTCGGCCAGGAACGCCTCGGGCGCGGAACCGGGCCGGGAGAGGTACTGGAGCCCGTTGGCGGAGCCGTAGTTGATCGCCCAGGTCGCGGTGAGTCCGTCGAACTCGGGGTGCTTCTCGCGCACCTTCGCGAAGTGCTTCTCGTGGTCGTCGACCACGGCCTTCGCGGCATCGGCGAGATCGAGTGCCTCGCCGAGCACCCGGACCGAGTCCTGCCAGGGGATGAGCAGTTGCGAGGCGGTGTCCGGACTGGTCACGACCGGGGCGATGGTGGCCAGCCGGTCGTAGTGGTCGGCGAGCTTCACCCCGCCGAGGCCGTCCGTCCAGCCGACGGCGACGATCAGGTCCGGCTTGCTCGCGGCGACGGCCTCCACCGGCACCTTCTCGCCCATCACGAACTCGTAGGTCGTGAGGTCGTCCGCGCCGTGCTCGTCGAGGTATCCGCCCTCGTCGACGAGACCGGAGCTGAGCACGGGCGTCACGCCGAGCGCGAGGAGCAACTCCGTGTCGATCGCGTTCGGGACGACCGCCGCGATCCGTTCGGGACGCTTCTTCAGCACGGTCTCGCCGAACGGCGACTTGAGGGTCAGCGGGTAGGAGGTGCGCCCCTCGGCGGCCGGTAGCCGGCTCGGCCCCTCGCTGGTCGCGGTCTTCTGGGGGGACGCGGTGGACGAGCATCCGGTCAGTGCGAGGGCCGCGGCCAGCGCCGCGCCGATCAAACCGGTGATGCTGCTGCGTCGGGTGATGTTCATGAGTGCCGTTCTTGTGCTTCTCGGGACGGGGAGGGACGGAACAGGACAGGACAGGACAGGGCAGGGCAGGGCAGGGCGGGGCGGGGCGCGCCCGGCGACCGGTGGGGGAGGGCCCGGAGCGGGCGAGGGGACGGCAGGGGTTCCCGGTGCGGGACGTCAGGACCGGTCGGTGCCGGTGGCCCCGCGCTTCCAGAGCCCGTGAAGTCGATCGCGGACGCGGGCATCCGACGCTCGTGGACGAGGTGCCGACGGATCCGCTGGACCTCCGACTGCTCACCGGCCAGCCAGGCGAACCACGCGCCGTCCGTCCAGGTCGTCGCGCGGACGGCGGCCAGCAGCGCGCCGGGGCGCGGGGGAGCGGACGCCCGCGGCAGCCAGGTGACCTCGACTCCCGCGGGACCGCGCAGGTCCAGCGCGTGCGCGGCGTGCTCGACGTCGATCAGCACCCGTCCGCGGGCGTCGTCCGGAAGCTCCTCCAGCAGACGCGCGATGGCGGGGATCGCCGTGTCGTCGCCCGCGACCAGCAGCCGGTCGGTGCCCACCGGGAGCCCCCGGGTCCTGCCGGGACCGGCGATGTGCATCCGGTCCCCCGGCGCCGCGGTCCGGGCCCAGTTCGAGGCGACGCCTTCGCCGTGCAGCACGACGTCGACGTCCAGCTCGCGTCCGTGCGGGTCGTGTCGGCGTACCGTGTAGGCGCGGGCGATCGGGCGGCGCCCTTCCGCGAACGTCACCCGTCCGTCCTCGATGACGGGCAGGACGGGCTCGCTCTCGCCCGGGTACGGGAACAGCAGTCGGACGTCGTCGTCGAAACCCGGCGACCTGAACGCCGGCCACCGCGTTCCGTCCGCGGAGGTGAACGCGCCCAGCTGGTCACCGGTCAGGGTCACCCGCCGCATCCCCGCCGTGACCTCGACGATCCGGGCGACGGCCAGTTCCCGCAGGGCCACGGGGAACACGGTCAGCGGGCGCGCGGGAACGGACACGGAAGGACTCCTCGAAGAACGGAACGGGGCCGGGGAACAGGGCGTCAGATCGCCACAGGGGCCACTTAAGTAAGGCTAACCTTGCTTTTCGGTCATTGGTTATCCTGAGGCGCACGATCCATGGACTGACGGGAAGGGGGAAACGGCATGGCCGCACGCCCGAGGCCCCCGAGCGCGCCGACCCCGGAGGTCCCGGCCGCCCGCGCCACCTCGCCGGGGAACGCGCGGGAGCCCGCCCTGCTCTGGATGCACACCGGAACCGCCCGCGTACGGACGGCGACCGAGCGGCACCGCCTCACCAGGGGCCAGGGCCTCTGGGTCCCCGCCGGCCTGCCCTACGAGATCGAGGTCGAGCCGGGATCCCTCGCGCTTCCGATCTTCCCCGCCGCACGCTCCCGGTCGACCGTGATCAGCCGTCCCCTCCGCGTCGACTTCCCGGACAGCTGGTCGGACTGGCTCACCCACCAGTTCGCCCGCAGTCTCGGCTACCTCCGCGGTGCCGCGGACGACAGCGGGGTGCTCGACCTCCTCGCTCGCGCACGACCGGCGGACGCGGCGCGCGGGCACCGGAGCCCGCCCCCCACCCCGCCGCTGCCCGTGTCGCCCGAAGCCCTCACCGTCGCACGGGCGCTGCTCCAGAACCCGAGCCACGGAGCGGGGGTCGACGAGCTGGCCCGGTCGGTCAGCATCGGCGTCCGCACCCTCCAGCAGCAGTTCCTGAAGGAGACCGGACTGCCCTTCGCCCGGTGGCGCACCGCGGCCCGGGTGGCCGCCGCGGCGAGCTACCTCGACCTGGGCCACGGCGTCGGCTGGACCGGCAGACAGGTCGGCTTCGCCACCCCCGCGGGGTTCACGAAGGCGTTCCGCGCGCACACCGGAGTGACTCCCCGTGCGTACGGGCCAGGGCGCCGCACCGGTCCGCCGGCGGACCGGCCGCTCCCGAGCGCCCTCGAAGCGCAGCTCGACGCCCATGCGCACGGCGGTGCGGAGGGCGGGGAGATCGGGGAGCCGCCGTCGATCCCGGCGTCGCGGACCTGGAACCGGATCAGCGACTTCCATGTGCTGGTCTGGGTCCACCGGGGCACCGCACGGCTCGTCGTCGGGGGCCGGCGGCACCGACTGCGGCAGGGCGACGTGGCCTGGCTCCCGGCGGGGGTGCGCAACAGCATCACGCTGCCGCGCGACGCCCTCCTGCTCCCGCTCGGCTCCCGTCCCGGGTCCTCGGCCGCCCCGCCGGAGCACGCCCTGGTGCAGGGCTTCCCGCCGCGGGCCGAGGGCTTCCTCCTGCACACGGTTGTCGCCAACTACAGCTTCCTCCGCCCCGAGGGGCACGACCCCAACGCCGTCACCCGACGCTTCCTCGAACTCTCCTGCACGCCCGACCTCCCCGCGGCCGCCGGCGGAACGGTCGCCTCCGCCGTCACCCGGATCGTCGAGGGGTTCCGACGCGATCCCGCGAGCCGTCGCACCCTCGTCCAGTGGGCCACCGAACTGGACGTGGACGCGCGGACCCTCGGACGCGACTTCCTCGACGTCACCGGTCAGACCTACGCCCAGTGGCGGACCCAACTCCGCATGACCCTGGCCCGCCAGTACCTCGAAGAGGGCATGACGGTCGGTCGAGCCGCACGGACCCTCGGCTACGCGGACGCCTCCGCCCTCACCCGGGTCTTCA
Organism: Streptomyces sp. NPDC002490; assembly: GCF_040296045.1. Taxonomy (NCBI): domain Bacteria; kingdom Bacillati; phylum Actinomycetota; class Actinomycetes; order Kitasatosporales; family Streptomycetaceae; genus Streptomyces; species Streptomyces sp. NPDC002490. The sequence continues at coordinate 90,539 of NZ_JBEOWM010000013.1, forward strand.
CCCGCGCCCACGGGATGTCGCCGCGCGAGTACCGACGGACCGGCTGGCAGCACACCGACGAGGAACTCATCCTCCGTTAGGGTCCTCCGCGCGGATCGGTGCGGGTACCGTGGCCGGGGCGGGCCGCCCGGCCGCGCGGCGGGGGAGCGCCCCGCCCCCGCCTCCCCGCAGGTGGGTTCCCCGCGGTACCGAGGAGTCAGGCGCGAATGAACCGTTCCGTGGAGGACACCCTCCGCGCCGTGGTCGACGCTCTGGAACGACGAGCCCTCGCGGACCGGACGGAGGCCCTGCCGGCCCTCCGTTCGGTCCGCGCCCTCCTCGCCAACGACGAGGCGGAGATCGCCGTCGACTACCTCGTCAACACGCTCAACGCGTTCCGGCTCGCCCTGCGGCAGGACGAGTACGGGTGCCTCGTCACGGCAGCCGGCCGGCTGGACCAGGCGGACACTGTGACCGACCTCGATCCCCGGTTGCTCCGCCCCGCCTCCGAAGGACGCTGACGGTCCGATCCCGGTGCCGGAGGGGTCGGACCGTCACCGGGGGCGAACCCGGAGTCCGACCCGTGCGCGTCCGGTCGGACCCCTGCCACGGCCGGGGCCGGCCGCCCCCGTTCCCGGGGCTCACTCCAGGGCGTCACCGAAGTCGGGGCGCATCCCGAGTGCGAACTGGATCTCGTCGTTGCTCGTCCCGGCAGCCACCATCGGCCAGACCATCGCGTCCTGGTGCACGACGAAGTCGACCACCACCGGCCGGTCGTCCACCGCGTTGGCCCGCTCGATGACCGCGTCCAGGTCCTCCGGCCGTTCGCACCGCAGCCCCAGACACCCCATCGCCTCGGCGAGCAGGACGAAGTCCGGGACCCGGGTGCCCGGCTTCGCACCGGGCCCGGCAGGCTGAGCGTGCAGCGTGGTCTGGGAGTAGCGCTGCTCGTAGAAGAGGGTCTGCCACTGGCGGACCATGCCGAGGGCGCCGTTGTTGATGATGGCGACCTTGATCGGGATGTTGTTCAGCGCGCAGGTGACCAGCTCCTGGTTGGTCATCTGGAAGCACCCGTCGCCGTCGATGGCCCACACGGTGCGGTCGGGCCGGCCGACCCGCGCGCCCATCGCCGCGGGCACGGCGTACCCCATCGTTCCGGCGCCGCCGGAGTTCAGCCAGCGGCCCGGCTCCTCGAACCGGATGAACTGGCTGGCCCACATCTGGTGTTGACCGACGCCCGCGGTGAAGATCGTTCCGGGCGGGGCGAGGCGGCCCACCCGCTCGATCACCTGCTGCGGGGCCAGCCGGCCCGCCGGGGCGGGAACGTATCCGAGGGGGTAGCGGGTCCGCCAGTCCTCCAACCGGCCCCACCAGCGGGCGTAGTCGCCCCGGTTACCGGCCTCGTGCTCGGCCCGGACGGCGGCGACCAACTCCTGGAGCACCTCGCGGACGTCCCCGACGATCGGCACGTCCACGGCCCGGATCTTGCCGATCTCGGCCGGGTCGACGTCGACGTGGACGACCTTCGCCTCCGGCGCGAACCCGTCCGGCCTCCCGGTGACGCGGTCGTCGAAGCGGGCGCCGAGGGCGATGATGAGATCGGACTTCTGGAGCGCGGTGACCGCGGTGACCGTGCCGTGCATGCCGGGCATCCCCAGGTGCCGCGGATGGCTGTCGGGGAAGGCGCCGAGCGCCATCAGGGTGGTGGTGACCGGTGCCCCGGTCAACTCCACCAGGGTCATCAACTCCCGTGCGGCGCCCGCCTTGACGACGCCGCCGCCGACGTAGAGGACGGGCCGTGCGGCTCCGGCGAGCAGCCGTGCGGCCTCCCGGACCTGCTTTCCGTGCGGACGGGGCACCGGGCGGTAGCCGGGCAGCGCGGGGGTGACGGAGCGGGCCCGGGTCCGGCCCTGGAGGGCGTCCTTGGTGATGTCGACGAGGACCGGGCCGGGGCGGCCGGAGGCCGCGATGTGGAACGCCTCGGCGATGACCCGGGGGATGTCGTCCGGCTCGGTGACGAGGTAGTTGTGCTTGGTGATGGGGACCGTGATGCCGCAGATGTCCGCCTCCTGGAAGGCGTCGGTCCCGATCATCGCCGAGGGCACCTGACCGGTGACGGCCACGATCGGCACCGAGTCCATGTAGGCGTCGGCGATGGGGGTGACGAGGTTGGTGGCGCCGGGACCCGACGTGGCCATGCAGACCCCGACCCGGCCGGTGGCCTGGGCGTAGCCGGTGGCGGCGTGGCCGGCGCCCTGCTCGTGCCGGACCAGTACGTGACGCAGCCGGGTGGAGTCCATCAGCGGGTCGTACGCGGGCAGGACCGCTCCGCCGGGGATGCCGAAGACGGTGTCCACCCCCTCGTCCTCCAGGGCGCGGATGAGTGCCTGCGCCCCGGTGGGGCCGGTGGCGTCGGCGGGGTCGGGTGCCGGTGGCGGGACGTCCGTCCCGGCCTCCCAGCCCAGCTCCATCGCGTAGTCGGTCATGGGACACCTCTCGGTTTTCGTCGACGTGGGGCTCCCGCGCCGGGGGCGGGGAGGAGCCGGGCCGAGGGGCCGCTTCGGTACGCGGCGCCACGGGGTGCCGGGCTGGGTGTCGGGAACACCGGGCAGCAGGGTCTCTCTCCGCGCCGGTCGCCGGTCGTCGCGCGCTGAGGGGTGGTTCAGCGGATGGTGCGACGTCGTACCGTCTGGAAGCGCGGCCCAAAACGACGGTCCTTTGGGCCGCGGGGGATTCGCTCGGTCCGTCCCGTGCCGGGTCCGGGCCGGTCCGCGCCTCAGCCGCCCTGGGCGGGGGCCCGCGCGGTGGCGAGCAGGAAGAGCAGGGCCACGGCGGCGATGGCCGCGCCGGCGCCGTAGACGGTGGCCGCGCCGGCCCCGAGGGCGGCGCCTCCGATCGCGGTGCCGAGGCCGATGCCCAGGTAGATCGAGGAGGAGTTGAGGGAGACCACCAGGGGCGCCTCCTGGGGGGCCACCTCGATCAGCCGGTGCTGCTGCGGGGGCGTCTGGCACCAACTGCTGGCGCCCCAGAGCAGCACCAGCAGCCCCACCAGCGGGCGGACCTCGGCACCGACCGCGGCGAGCCAGGCCAGCAGCCCCAGTGCCGCGACCATGGTGACGTACCCGGTGGTGAGCACCCGGCGGGAGCCCCAGCGGTCGGTGGCGTACCCGGAGGCCAGGTTGCCGAGGACGGCGCCGAATCCGTAGAGGAAGAGCATCCACAGGACGGCGCTCTCCGGTACGCCCACCGCCTCCAGGACGGGCACGCTGTAGGCGTAGGCGGTGTAGCAGGCGCCCATGCCGAGCACGCTCAGCGGGAGGACGGCGAGGACGGCGGGTCGGCGCAGCACGGAGAGCCGGGTCCGCAGCGGCACCCGCTCGTTGCCCGGCACCCAGGGCATCGTCAGCCGCAGGACCACCGCGATGAGCAGGCAGAGCCCGGCCACCAGGGCGAGTGCGGTGCGCCAGCCGAACCAGTTGCTGGCGGCATTGCCGAGGGGCACGCCGAGCGCGGTGGCGACGGTGAGGCCCCCGACCACCACGGCGAGGGCCCGGGCCCGTAGTTCGGGACGGACGAGGGAGGCGCTCACGGCCCCGGCGTTGGGGGTGTACGCGGCGGCGCCGGCGGCGGCGAGGACCCGGCTGACCAGCATGACCGTCATGTCGGGCGCGATGGCCGAGCCGAGGTTCGCGAGCCCCAGGACGATCAGGGCGCCGATCAGGACGGTACGGCGCGGAAGACGGGCGAGGAGGGTGGCCAGGATCGGAGAGAGCACGGCGTAGGCGGCGGCGAAGACGGTGATCGACTGGCCCGCCGTGGCCTTCGACACCTCCAGGTCCGCGGCCATCTCGGGGAGGAAGCCGGCCACGACGAAGGCGTCGGTGCCGACGGCGAAGGTCCCCAGGGCGAGGACGAGGGTGGACGACAGCCCGCCCCGGGGTGGTGCCTGGCCGTGGGTGGTGGACCGCCCCACCGGAATCGAGACATTGGACATCCGGATTCTCCTCGTGGTTCTGCGCGTGTTGGTGGGTGGTGCGCGAGTGCCCGGCCCTCGTGGCCGGTGGCTCAGCCGGTCATGCGTCCGTAGTGGCGCCGGGTGCGGTCGGCCGCCCCGGGGGGTGCGGCGGCCATCAGATCGGCCACCGTCTGCTCGGCGAGCGCGCGGCGCCAGGCCAGCTCGGCCCGTCGCATCGCGGTGGCGACCCCGCAGGGCTGCCGGAACTCCCGCTCCGGCGCCTCGCGGTCTTGGGCCCGCTGTCGGATCTCGGTGCAGCGGAACACGTCGTCCTTGCCCTCGATGGCGGCGACCACGTCCATCAGCGAGATGCTCTCCGGCGGTCGGGCCAACCGGAATCCGCCCCGGGCGCCGGGGGTGCTGCTGAGGATGCCGGCCCGCACCAGCGTCTGGAGACGCTTGTGCAGATAGGCCGGCGGCAGGTCGAACCAGGTCGCCAACCGTCGGGTCGGCACCGGCTCCTCGTCACCGAGCCAGGCCAGGGTGAGGCAGCAGTGCAGGCCCCACTCGACTCCTTCGCCCATCCGCATAACCAGGACCATACACGTCCGGGTTCCCGTTGGTCGGCGGGAGCGCGAGTGAGGGCCGGAAAGAGCCGGAACCGGCAGCTCCTACCCCGCCCTGACGGGACGTCGGACACCGCGGGGTCGGGCGCGCGGTCAGTCCCCGGGGCGCAACACCACCCGCCTGCCGTGCAGTTCGCCGCGTTCCAGCCGGGCGTGGGTCTCGGCCGTCGCACTCAGGGGGAGCACCTCCGTCGCACGGGGGCGCAGCCGCCCCGTCGCGACCAACCGGTTGATGTCGGTCGCGGCCTCGGCCAACTCCGCGGTCGTCGCGTGGGAGATCACGAACCCGACGATCGAACAGTCCTTCATGTAGAGCGGGCCCACCGGGAGCACCGGTCGGGCGCGGGCGCCGGCCAGCAGCACGATCCGCCCGCGCGGCGCGAGCAGCTCGACGGCGCTCGTCAGGTCGTTCGTGCCGGACGTGTCGAGGTGGAGGTCGACCCCCGACGGGCAGGCCGCCGCCAGCCGCGCCGACAGGTGCGGATCGCGGTAGTCGAACGCCTCGGCGGCGCCCAGGGCCCGGCAGTGGTCGAGATCGCGGGCGGCGGCCGTGGCCAGCACCCGGGCCCCGGCGTCGACGGCCAGGACGACCATCGCCGACCCGACGTTCCCGCCGGCGCCGGCCACCCACACCGTTTCGCCGGCCCGGAGCCGGCCGTGGGTGAAGAGGGCCAGCCGGGCGGTGGCCGCCGGATGCACGACGGCCACGGCGTCCTCGACCGGCACCCCGGAGGGGAGGGGGTAGAGACGGTCGGCGGCGACCACCGACCGCTCGGCGGCGGCGCCCTGGCGGCCCCCGTGCCCCAGGCTGTTGGTCCAGACCCGGTCCCCGACGCTGAAGCCGCACGCCCCGGGGCCGACCCGGGTCACCGTGCCCACCAGGTCGCGTCCCACGACGAACGGGAACGGAAGCGGGGTGGGGAACAGGCCGGACCGGACGAAGGTGTCCACCGGGTTGACCGTGGTGGCCAGGGTGTCGACCAGGACGTCGGTCGGTCCCGGCACCGGGACGGGGAGTTCGCCGTAGCGGATGTTCTCCGGCGGGCCGGGCTGCTCGATGAAGGCTGCTCGCATGGGTACGGAGTCTGGCACCGGGCCCGCGGCGGATGCATGCGGGAACGGCCTGGTCCGTCAACTCGGCCCCTGATGGCCCCGGCACCCCACCACCGGGCGGACCCCGGCCGCGTCCGGGCGGCCCGCCCACCCCCTTGGTGGTCACGTCATCGATCACCCGCGGCAGCCGTGTGCTCTGTCCACCTGGGCCCGACCGGAGGGGACTGTCTAAGGTCATCTCACCGTTGCCAGGTCCGCACCGCTTTCAGTTGGGGGATCTCGATGAGCGACTTGTCCCTGTGCGTAGGGGATGCACGGCCGCCCGGTCCGACTCCGGTGGACGCGGACTTCCACGACGTCGTCCTCACCGAGCTGAGCTCGGTCCTGTTCGCGTCGTTGCCCCGGGTGGACCAGCGCCGCAAGGGCGTGGAGTACCTGCGCGGGCTGCTGGACGCCGAGGGCCGCAAGTCGATCCGCAACATCGCTCGACTGGTCGGGGGACAGACGACGGAACAGAACCTGCACCACTTCATCAGCAGTTCCACCTGGGACTGGGCGCCCGTGCGCGCCGTGCTGGCGGGCCACGTCACCGCCGCGGTGCCGCCGCAGGCGTGGGTGGTGCGGCACACGGTCATCCCGAAGGCCGGGGAACACTCGGTCGGTGTCGACCGCTGCTTCATCTCCTCCCTCGGACAGGTGCTCAACGCCCAGCAGGCGGTGGGGGTCTGGTCCGCTTCGGACACGGTGAGCATGCCGGTCAATTGGCGGCTCCACCTCTCCCAGGCCTGGCTCGACGACGTGCCGCGCCGTAGTCAGGCGTCCATCCCCGCGGACGTGCACGCCCGCACGCTCGGGGACTGCGCGGTGGAGGCGGCGCTGGAACTGACCTCGGATTGGCGACTGCCGGTCCGGCCCGTGGTCACGGACGTGCGCGAGTTCGACGGGATGAAGGCGGCCCGACGGTTGCGGGCGGCGGGCGTCCCGTTCGTCCTCCGGGTCAACAGCACGCTGCCGCTCCGCCCCGTCGACGCGGCCCCGGCCCGACCCGGCCCCCAGGCCCTGCCCGCGCACCGGATCGTCGGCGCGTCCCGGGCCCTGTGCCGCCCGGTCGTCTGGACCGACCACGGGCTCGACGCCTCGCCCCGCACCGCACTGGTCGCCGCCGTGCGGGTCCGTCTCCCCGAGACGCCGACCTTCGGACGGCGGCCCCGACGCCGGGACGCCGGTGCGGACGAGGACCTGCTGCTGCTCGGCGCGGGCGCCCCGGGGTGCCGCTGGCCCCAGGAACTGTGGCTGGCCGACGTGCCCGACGCGTCGCCCGGGGCGCTGTTCCGACTGAGCCGGCTGACCGGCCGGGTCGAACGGGACTTCGAGGAGATCGCGGACCGCACCGGCATCCGCGACTACACCGGCCGGTCGTTCAACGGCTGGCACCGACACGTCACCCTGGCCTCCGCCGCGCACGCCGTCGCGGCCTTGGCCGAAGCGGGGCACCGGCCGCTGTGCCGGGCGGGGTGAGCCCCGCCCGGCCGGGGGCGTGCCGCGGTCACGGTGCCCGCCCCGGCACCGACTCCTCGCCCATCAGGACGGCCCGCACCCGGGCGAGCCTGAGGGCGAGCTGCACTTCCAGGGCGTTCCCGGGCTCCTGCCAGTCGGGGCCGAGCAACTCGCCGATCCGCTCCAGCCGCCGGGCGACGGTGTTCGGATGGACGTGCAGTCGCTGGGCGGCGCGGGTCGGGCTGCCACCGGTCCCGAAGTAGACGTCCAGCGTGCGGCACAGCTCGGTGAGGCGCTGTCGGTCGTAGTCGAGCACCGGGCCGAGGACCGAGTCCACGAACGACCGCACGTCCCGGTTGTCCGCGAGCAGCACCCCGAGGAAGCCCAGTTCGTGGGTGGAGGCGGAGCGTCCGGTGGTGCCGAGCGCGCTCATCGCGTCCAGGCAGCGCAACGCCTCCTGGTGGCAGTGGAAGACGGAGGCGGCGTCCGAGACCGGACCGGCGCCGGCCACCGTCACGTCCTCGCCGAGCAGGGGGGTCAGCTCGTCGAGGACGGCGCGGGCGGTGGCGGCGGCGTCCGCGCCGGGCAGCAGCAGGACCACCGCACCGCCGTGGCTGGCGCGGAGCCCGTTGAGCCGCTGGGCCAGGCCCGAGACCAGGAAGCTGGCCCGACCGCAGGCCCCGCCCTCGGGACGGGCGACCACCACCACGTGCGGGGTGCTCAGGTCGATGCCGATCCGGCGGGCGCGCTCGGTCAACTGCTGCGGCGGTCGCGGAGGGTTGGTGAGGAGGTCCTCCAGGAGTTCGTCGTACGCCCGGCCCTGGGAGACGCTGGCCCGCCCGGTCCGCAGCAGGTGCACCGCCACCGCCTGGGCGACCAGCCGCAGCAGTTCCTCGGTCTCCTCCCGCCGGCGCGAGCCGGGCTGGGCCGCGAGCGTGCCGAGGACCTCGCCCCCGCCGGTGACCGGCATGGCCCACACCCCGTTCGGAGCCCGGACCGGACGGTGGGCGGCGTGCGCTTCGGTCAGGGCCGCTCCCACGCGGTCCTCCGCCCCCGAACCGGGGAACGTGCCGGTACCGGCCAGGACGGTGCCGTCGACGGCGTGGATCCGTAAGGAACCGCCCAGGCAGCGGGCAGCGGCGACGGTGAGCGCCTTGGGATCGGTCTCCGACAACGCCTGTTCGATCAGGTCGGTGTGGGCGCGCCGTTGCTCGCGCAGCAGCGCCAGAGACTCGGCGTACCTGCCCACTTCCCCGCGCAGCGTCCGCACCGTGGCGCGGGCCTCGTCGAGGTGTCGGGCGCGTTCGATGGCCAGGCCGGCCAGCTCGCCGAGCGCGCTCGCGGTCGATATCTCCTCCCGGGTGTAGTGGCGGACGTCCCGGTCGGCGATGTAGAGGGCGCCGAACGGTCGGGTCCCGTGACTCAGCGGGACCGCCATGACCGCGCGCAGGCCCTCGGCCCGGACCACCTGGTCGATGTCCGTGCTGTGCTGGATCCTGACGTCATCGAGGTAGTCCGGGGTCCAGACGGGTGCCGAACTGGCCACGGCCACATGGCCGAGCCCCGCCTCGCCGGTGAGCCGCAGACCGACGTTGAGCGCCGAGACGTGCCCGTCCGAGGCCCGGACGCGGAACACGCCCTCCTCCGCGTCGGGGAAGCTGATGTAGGCCATGTCCGCGCCGAGCAGCAGCCGGGTCCGCCGGGTGACCATCTTGAGCAGCTCGTCGAGCCCGTCCGGGGCGACGAGGTCCCGGGCGGTGTCGAGCAGCGCGGAGAGGCCCGCTTCGCGCTGCTGGCGCTGTCGGTGCCGGGCGTGGACGTCGAGCCCGAGCCGTACCGCCCGCTCCAGGTGGGCCAGTTCGGTGCCGGCGGCACCGCTGCGACGGGCCTCCTCCGACAACGACTCGATGGAGGCCGCCGGCGCTTCCTCGGCCAACAGCCCCAGTACGGTCAGCGCGTCCGGCCGGTTCCCGGCTTCCCTTAGCGCCATGTCCCACCCCGCCTCAGTCCGTGGCAGTCGCCCCTGGCAGCGCATATGCCATGTCGATCGAAGTATTTACCACGTAACACTCCGTCAGGAAGCGGAGATCCACGCTCTGGACGGTGGTCGGCCCACTGCTGGAGGCGGTTCGATGTGGTGCCGGCCCACCTTCCCGCACGTCGGGGCCCCGAGGAGGATGGTCCGGGCGCGGAAACGGCGGTCGGGCCGCCCGGCCGGACGAGGACGGGGACGGCGGCGAACGGCATGGAGGCCATACAGGACTACCGACGCTCCCTGGCGCGCAGCCGATGGGCCCTCACCCACGCGGACCGGCCGGACACCTTCCAGCTCTGCGGCTCCACCTGGGACCTCCTCCCCGGAGTCTTCGCCCCGGTCTACTCGCCCACCACCGGGTTCTCCCTGCGCCTGCTCGGCCTCGACGATCCCCGACCGGGCTCCCGTTCCGGTTCGCTGTTGGAGATCGGCTGCGGCACCGGCGTCATCGCGGTGGCCGGGGCACTGGCCGGACACGACCGGGTGGTGGCCGTCGACATCAACGAGGCGGCCGTGCGCAACGCCGAGCTGAACGCCGAACGCCACGGGGTCGCCGACCGCGTCCGCGCCGTCCACAGCGACCTCTTCGACGCCCTGCCGCCCGGGGAACGCTTCGACACGATCTTCTGGCACTCCAACTACGTCCTGGCGCCCGCGGACTACCAGTACGCGTCGATGCACGAACGCGGCTACGTCGACCCCGGATACGCCGCCCACCGGCGCTTCCTCGCCCAGGCGCCCCAACGACTCGCCCCCGGCGGCACCGTACTGCTGCACTTCAGCGCCCGGGGCGAGCTGGACACCCTGCGCCGGATCGCCGCCGAGTGCGGCCGGGCGCTGCGGCCGGTGCGCCGGGCCGTCTTCCAGGAGGGCGCCCACGCGATCGAGCACCTGCTCGTCGAGGTGACCACGGCCGCACCACCCCACCCCACCGGCGGCTGACGGGCTCGGCGCGCACCTCCCGCCATCGGCCCGTCGCCTTCCGTGACCGCCGGGAGGACGTGGTCCGTCCCGCCCCGCAGTGGTGTGCTCCGACCACCGGCAGCAGGGTGTGCCGACACCACCCGCTCCGACCGGGTGGGGGAGCCGGGAAACCGGCCGGCCCGCCCGCGCTGGGCCCGGACCGTGCGGGGACACCCCGCCGGCGCCGGCACGACACGCCGTCAACCCGTGCTGGTCCATAGCGACCTGATGAAGTATCCGCCACCTGACGGAGTGACCTCGCGACCACTTGGCGACACCCGCCACCGCCCCACAAGATCTGGGGGAGCCGCAGCGTCCCGCGGCCGACGGACCGCCGCTGCCCGGGCCCGGCCAGTGGCGCCTGCCGCCGTTCCGGCCCCGTACGTCCCCGTCCCGACGCCCCTGGCGCGCCCCGCCCCCGTACCGGGAGACATCCATGGTCGCCGCACAGCCAGCCCTCAGCTCCAGGCCCGCACAGCACCAGCCGGAGTGGTCCGGCCACGAGCGCTGGGAGGAGGTCAGGGACCGACTGGCGGGCCTGCCGCACCTGGTCGACGCCGCCGACGTGGGACGGCTGCGCGGGCTGCTCGCCCGGGTCGCCGCGGGGGAGTTCCGGGTGGTGCAGGCGGGGGACTGCGCGGAGGACCCGGCGGAGTGCTCGGCCGGATACGTGGCCCGCAAGAGTGAACTCCTCGACGTCCTGGCCGGGGTGATGGAGACGGCCACCCAGCGGCCCGTGCTCCGGGTCGGCCGGATCGCGGGACAGTTCGCCAAGCCCCGCTCGAACCCCACCGAACGGGTGGACGGGCGTGAACTGCCCGTCTACCGGGGGCACCTGGTCAACGGTCCGGAGCCCGACCCGGAGCTGCGCCGCCCCGACCCCGGGCGCATGCTCACCTGCTACCACGCCGCGGCCGAGACCCTCACCCACCTCGGCTGGCTCGGTCCGGCCCGCCGCCCGGCACGGGGGCGCCGGGTGTGGACCAGCCACGAGGCCCTGCTGCTCGACTACGAAGTCCCGCTGACCCGCCGGACCCCGCGGGGCAAGACCCTGCTGACCTCCACCCACTGGCCCTGGATCGGTGAACGGACCCGGCAGCCGGACGGCGCCCACGTCGCGTTGCTCGCGTCCGTCGACAACCCGGTGGCCTGCAAGGTGGGCCCCGGGACCACCGCCGACGAACTGCTGGAGGTGTGCCTCCGCCTGGACCCCGCACGGGAGCCGGGCCGACTGACCCTCATCGCCCGGATGGGCGCCGACCTCGTCGGGGAACGGCTTCCGCCGCTGGTCAGGACCGTGCGCCGGGCCGGCCATCCGGTCGTCTGGCTCACCGACCCGCTGCACGGCAACACCGTCACCGCCCCCGGCGGACTGAAGACCCGCTTCGTGGAGACCGTCGTCCGCGAGGTCCGGGAGTTCCAGCGCGCCGTCCTGGCCGAGGGCGGGGTCGCCGGCGGGCTGCACCTGGAGACCACCCCCGACCAGGTCACCGAGTGCGTCCCCGACGCCACCGGCATCGAGCGGGTCGGCGACAAGTACACCAGCTTCTGCGATCCCCGGCTCAACCCCGGCCAGGCCGTCACCGTGGTCTCCGCCTGGACGGCCTGAACTCCGGCACCAGCCGCGCACCACACCGAGACGAGGTCCGGCCCCGGGCCGGCAGAGGAGGGAACGGCAGTGACGAACAGCATCGCCCTGGTCACCGGCGCCGCGGGCGGGATCGGTGCCGCCGTGGTCCGACGCCTGGCCGAGCGCGGCACCCCCGTGGCCGCCGTCGACCGCGACGAGAAGGCACTGCACCGGGCCGTCGCCGACCTGACCGCCGACGGGCTGCCGGTCCGGGGGTATCTGGCGGACGTCGCCGACCCCGCCGCCGCGACTCCCCTGGTCGACACCGTCGAACGCGAACTCGGGCCGGTGGACCAGCTCGTCAACGCCGCCGGGGTGCTGCGCCTCGGCCCGGTGCGCGACTTCACCACCGAGGACTGGGTCACCACCTTCGCGGTCAACGTCAACGGCGTCTTCCACATGTCCCGCGCGGTCGTCGACCGGATGATCCCGCGTGGCCGGGGCGCCCTGGTCACCGTCGCGTCCAACGCCGCCCGCACCCCGCGGGCCGGCATGGCCGCGTACGCCGCCTCCAAGGCCGCCGCCACCCAGTTCACCAAGAGCCTCGGCCTGGAGGTCGCCCCGTACGGCATCCGCTGCAACCTGGTCGCCCCCGGATCCACCGACACGCCCATGCTCCGGTCGATGTGGCACGACGAGTCGGGCCCGCGCGCCACCCTGGCGGGCGACCCGGAGGCGTTCCGCACCGGCATCCCCCTGAACAAGCTGGCCCGGCCCGAGGACATCGCCGAGGCCGTGCTGTTCCTGCTCTCCGACCGGGCCGGCCACATCACCCTGCACGACCTGACCGTCGACGGCGGCGCCGGGCTCGGCGCCTGACCCGTCCCCGTTCCCGCCCAGGAGGCACCGGCCCATGGCAGGCATTCCGCCCATCGCGCCCTACTCGATGCCGACCGCCGGCGAGTTGCCCCGCAACACCGTGTCCTGGACCGTCGACACGGACCGCGCGGTGCTGCTCGTCCACGACATGCAGCGCTACTTCCTACGACCCTTCCCGCCGGGCAGCTCCCCCGGCGGCGAGCTGCTGCGCCACGCGGCGCTGCTGCGCCGCCGGGCGGCCGAGCGCGGCGTCCCCGTCGCGTACACCGCGCAGCCGGGCGGCATGACCCCCGAACAGCGCGGACTGCTCGCCGACTTCTGGGGGCCCGGCATGCGGGTCGACCCGGCCGACCGCGAGGTCGTCGAGCCGCTGGCGCCGGCGCCCGGCGACTGGCTCCTCACCAAGTGGCGCTACAGCGCCTTCCACCGCACCGACCTGCTGCGGCTGATGCGCGACACGGGGCGCGACCAACTGGTGCTGTGCGGGGTCTACGCCCACGTCGGCGTGTTGATGACCGCCGTCGACGCGTTCACCCACGACATCCAGCCCTTCCTGGTCGCCGATGCCGTCGCGGACTTCTCCGCCGACCACCACCGGCTCGCCCTGGAGTACGCGGCCTCGCGCTGCGCGATGCTCCTGACCGCGAAGGAGGTCTTCTCGTGACCGGAACGGCACCCCGGGGAGCGGCCGCGGGCGGCCGGGAGCCGGGCGGGGAACGGACCCGCGCCCGCCGACTGCTGCGCCGGGTGCTCGCCGACCGGCCGCCGCCCTTCGCCCTGCTGTACCGCCCGGAGAGCACCGGCCCCGGCACCCTCGACGTCCTCCTCGGCGAGGTCACCGCCCCCGGTACCCTCGACCGGGTCCCCCTGGCCCCCGCCCCCGGCCGACCCGGCCCGGAGACCCTCGTCCTGATCCCCTACCGGCAGATCGTGGAGCGCGGCTTCGACGCCCCCGACGACGGCACTCCGCTGCTCGCCCTCACCGTCACCGACCACGCCACCACCGCCCTCGGAGCGGCCCTCGCCCTCGTCCCGGACCGCCCGACGGAACTGACCGGTGCCCGGTTCGAGCCCGACGACGAGGCGTACGCGGACACCGTCCGCAGGGTCGTGGCCGAGGAGATCGGCCGGGGCGAGGGCGCCAACTTCGTCGTCCGGCGCTCCTTCGTCGCCGACATCACCGACTACACCGTCCACGCCGCCCTGGCCTTCTTCCGCCGGCTCGTCGAAGGCGAGGTCGGGGCCTACTGGGTCTTCGTCGTCCACACCGGCGAGCGGACCCTGGTCGGCGCCAGCCCGGAACGGCACGTCAGCCTGGCGGACGGCGTCGCCGTGATGAACCCCATCAGCGGCACCTACCGCTACCCGGCTTCCGGTTCCACCCTCCCCGGCGTCATGGACTTCCTCGCCGACCGCAAGGAGACCGACGAGCTGTACATGGTGGTCGACGAGGAACTCAAGATGATGGCCCGCATCTGCGAGGGCGGCGGTCGGGTCACCGGCCCCTACCTCAAGGAGATGGCCCGACTCGCCCACACCGAGTACCTGATCCGGGGCCGCACCGCGCGCGACCCCCGGGAGATCCTGCGCGAGACCCTCTTCGCCCCCACCGTCACCGGCAGCCCCCTGGAGAGCGCCGCCCGCGTCATCCGCCGCTACGAGCCCGCCGGCCGCGGATACTACAGCGGGGTCGCCGCACTCATCGGACGGGACGCCGCCGGCGCCCCCACCATGGACTCGGCGATCCTCATCCGCACCGCCGACATCGACGCCACCGGACGGGTGGGGATCGGGGTGGGCGCCACCCTGGTGCGCCACTCCGACCCCGCCTCGGAGGCCGCCGAGACCCGGGCCAAGGCGGCCGGGCTGCTGGCGGCGCTGGAGGCCGGGGGCCGGCGGGGCTTCGCCGACCACCCCCGGGTGCGGGCCGCGCTGGCGCGCCGGAACACCACCATCGCCGGCTTCTGGCTCGCGAACGGCGCGGACGACGCCGGCGGCCCGGACCACCACCCGTCACCGGCGACGGGCCTGACCGGCCGTCGGGTCCTGGTGATCGACGCGGAAGACACCTTCACCGCCATGATCGACCACCAACTCCGTTCCCTGGGACTGTCGGTGGTGAACCGGCGCTTCGACGAGCCGCACGCCCTGCACGGTCACGACCTGGTGGTGATGGGCCCCGGGCCGGGGGACCCCCGGCGGGTCTCCCACCCCAAGATCGCCCGTCTGCGCACCATCACGACGGAACTCCTCGCCCACCGGCGCCCGTTCCTCGCGGTCTGTCTGAGCCATCAGGTCCTCTGCACCCTGCTCGGACTGCCGCTGCGCCGCCGCGAAGCCCCCAACCAGGGGATCCAGCGCGAGATCGACCTGTTCGGGACCCGGGAACGCGTCGGCTTCTACAACACCTTCGCCGCCGTCGCCCGGGCGGACCGGTTCGTCCCCGTCGGCCCGACGGGTCCCGTGGCCGGCGCCGCCGTCGAGGTCAGCCGCGATCCCCGTGACGGCGAAGTGCACGCGCTGCGGGGCCCGTTCTTCGCCTCCATGCAGTTCCACGCGGAGTCGGTGCTCACCCAGGACGGGCCCCGGATCACCGGGGACCTGCTCGCCGGGGTGCTCGGGGTCGCCCCCGTCCCGGCCGCCGGGTAGCCGTCGTCCGGCGGCGGGCGGAACGGTGGGGGCCGTTCCGCCCGGCCCGGCGCGGCGCACGTCCAAGGGTCTGCTCGACGGCCCGGGCCCGCACCACGCGTTCACGGACGATCCGGGCCGATGGGGTGGGGCGCCAGCTCCCGGGCCAGCTCCAGCCGCTTCACCTTGGTGGTCGCGGTGTGCGGCAGCTCGTCCAGCCGTCGTTGCACCGGCGCCGCGAGCAGGGGCAGTCCGGTCACCGCTTCGTCCCAACGGCCGCGGTCGAGCGGTCGGTCGTCCCGGGTGCACACCACCGGCACCGGCGGGCCGTCCGAGCCCGGCACGATGATGACCTCCAGCAGTTCCGGCAGCCGGGTGAAGAGCTTGTCCTCAAGGTCCAGGGTGCTGATGCCCGGGATCTCGTCGACCTCCCGGTCCAACAGGTGCAGGCAGCCCCAGCGGGTGCGGTAGCCGAGGTCGCCCATCCGCCACCAGCCGTCCGGGGAGAAGTTCCGGTCGAACCGCTGGTCCTCCCCGTGGTAGCCGATGATCTGCCCGCCGCTGCGCACCTCGATGTGCCCGGGGGACTCACGGCTCGGCCTGCGGCCGTCCCGGCTCGCCACCCGGACCTCGGTCATCCCGGGGAAGGTCCGGCCCACGCAGCGTCCGTCGGCGCCGCCGGACCGGTGCCGGGTGTAGGTGCGGGCGGCGATCGCGCCGGTCTCGCTCTGCCCGTAGGTCTGCGCGAAGAACGGCAGCTTCCGCTCGGACGCCCCCAACAGGGTGTGCACCGTGCGGGGGTGGATGGCGTCGAAGGTGTTGCTGAAGCAGCGGACGCGCGCCAGCGGCTTCGCCGGGTGGTCCGCCAGCACCTCCCACCGGAGCAGGGTGTTGGGGTGGGACTCGATCACGCCCGGAGGCACCCGCGAGAACAACTCCGCCACCTGCTCCGGGTCGTCCTCGCGGAGCACGATCAGGGGATGGCCGCGGAGCGCGAACAGCGCCGCCCCGCTGATCATCCGGGAGTGGACGAAGGAGACGTGCACCGCGATCGGTTCGCGCCGACCCACCGGAGCGAGCAGCACGGACTGCGGCCGGCAGCGGGCCTGGATGGTGTGCCCCGTCTGGACGGCCAGCTTGGGCAGTCCGGTGGTGCCCGAGGTGTGGGTGATCAGCGCGGCCCGGTCCTGGGGCGCGGTCACCGGTGCGACGCGCTGGACCCCGGCGAGCGCGGCGAGCGGGGTCGTGCCCGGGAACCGTCCGGTGGCCACCAGCACCCGCTCGGCCAGTTCGAGGACCTCGGCCGGGAGGTCCCGCTC
This sequence comes from Streptomyces sp. NPDC002490, assembly GCF_040296045.1. Taxonomy (NCBI): domain Bacteria; kingdom Bacillati; phylum Actinomycetota; class Actinomycetes; order Kitasatosporales; family Streptomycetaceae; genus Streptomyces; species Streptomyces sp. NPDC002490. Next base: position 107,043 of record NZ_JBEOWM010000013.1, read on the forward strand.
CAGTTTGGCCGCGTCCGTGAGGAGGACGGGGCGGCCTAACCGCGCCAGCAACCGGGCGACGGTGGCGCCGTCCAACTTCGGCGAGAGGAGCACCGGCACCGCGCCGATCCGGGCCACGCTGTAGGCGAGCAAGGAGATGTCGAAGCCGTCCGCCTTGTGGATCACCACCCGCTCACCCGGACGGACCCCGGCGGCCCACAACCGGGAGGCGTGGTCCGCGACGAGGTCGGCGATCTCCGTGAGCGTCACCCGGCGGCCGAGTTCCGGGGCGATGTCGAGGTCGTGATCGAGGTAGACGGGGCTCGCCGGGTGCCGCGCGGACGCCCGGTCGAAGACCGTGCCCAGTCGGATGCCCCGGTTGGTGACGCGGTGCAGGAGCATGGTGCCTCTTCCCGTTCGATGGGCGCGGGCCGTTGCGTTCGCGCGGCGGGGCCGGGGCCGCCGGGGGGCGGCGGCCCCGGCCGGAGCCTCACGGTGTGTGCAGGGCCCGGTCGACGAGGGCGCCGGCGGCGCCGGTGTAGGCGGCCGGGTCGCACCACCGTTCCCACTCGGCGGGGTCGGCGACCCCGGCCAGTCGGGGCGTCCCGGCGAGGACGGCGTGCAGCGGGCGGCCGGTGCGATCGGACTCCCGCGTCGCCGCGGTGAGCAGTTCCCGGGCGGCCGCCTTGCCGATGCGGGGCGCGAGGACCGCCACGATCCGCTCGGAGACGATCTGGCCACCGGTGAGGTCCAGATTGGTCCGCATCCGTGTGGTCCGCACCTCCAGCCCCTCGGCGAGTTCCACCGCCGTGTGGGCCGCGCCGCCGGTCAGGCGCAGCGCCTCGCGCAACAGCTGCCACTCGGCGTGCCAGGCGCCCGACGGCCGTTCGTCCTCGGCCGTCAGGCACTGGGTCAGTCCGGCGGCGATCACCGGGACCTGGAGCGCGGCGGAGCGGATCAGGGTGGCCAGGACCGGGTTCCGCTTGTGCGGCATGGCCGACGAGGAGCCGCGCCCGGCGCGTCCGGGCTCGGTGACCTCGCCCACCTCCGTGCGGCTCAGCGACTGCACGTCGACCGCGATCTTGCCGAGGGCGCCCGCGGTGAACCCGAGGGCGGCGGCGAGGTCCGCCACCGGGGTGCGCAGGGTGTGCCAGGGCAGGACGGGTTCGGCCAACCCGGTCTCCTCGGCGAACGCCGCCACCAGCCGCTCGGCATGGTCCTGCGGGTCGTCCGGGTCCGGGAGGGGCCCGTCGAGGCGCGCGTACTCCAGGTATCCGGCGAGCGTGCCCGCCGCACCGCCCAGCGAGACCGGCAGTTCCTCGGCGACCCGTCCCAGCCGCTCGTCGGCGTCCACCACCAACTGCCGCCAGCCGGCCGCCTTGAGGCCGAAGGTGGTCGGCACCGCCTGGAGACCGAGGGTCCGACCCGCCATGACGGTGTCCCGGTGCCGGGCGGCCAGGGCGCCCAAGGCCCGCGCGGTGCGGTCCAGGTCCGCCCGGACCGTCTCCAGCGCGCGGGCCGCCACCAGCATCGCGCCGGTGTCGAAGACGTCCTGGCTGGTCGACCCCCGGTGGACGTACTCGGCGGCGGCGGCGTCCCGTTCCGCGACCACCCGGGTGAACGCCTGGACCAGGCCCACCACCGGGTTGGCGGTCTCCCGGGACGCCACCGCGAGGGCCCGCACGTCCAACAGGCCGGCGTCGGCGGCCCGGGTGATGGCGTCGGCGGCCGACGCGGGCAGGGTGCCCAGCCGGGCCTGGGCCCGGGCCAGCGCGGCCTCCGCGTCCAACATGGCCTGGAGCCAGGCGGTGTCGCAGACCACCGCCTCGACCGGTGTGCCGGCGCGGACCGGCGAGAGCAGCCCGGTGTCGGCGTCCGCCGCGGTGACTCCGGTGGGCGCGGCCGTCGTCCCGCTCATACGAGGACCCCGGTGAGATCGGTTTCGGCAGCCCCCGAACGGACTTCGACGGGGATCTGCGCGGTGGGCGGCAGCGCCAGCACCGAACGGGCGATCGCGTCGGAGTCCCCGAGCGTCACCGAGTCCACTCCCGGCCGGATGCCGGCCGCCGTGACCCAGTGCACCGACTCGGTCGGCACCCCGTACGCGTACCGCCGGGGGTGGGCCCGGCCCCGGGTGTCCAGCAGCCGGTAGGGCCGCTCCGTCACGGCCAGACCGCCGGTCTCGTAGCTGGTGCCGTCCTCCGCCGGGATCCGGTACACCGTCGCCTGCTCGGTGCTCAGCATGTGCACCAGCAGCGGATCGGTGGTGCGCCGCAGATCCGGTTCGGGCAGCCGGGCCTCGATCAGCACCCGGGCGCGCAGGGGCGGTCGCGGCACCTGTCGCGAGGTCAGGACGTAGGCGGGGGTCTCGGGGTCGATCCGGATCTCGGTGCCGGGGCCGGTCAGTTCGACCACGCCGGCCTCGATCAGGGCGATCAACTCCTCGATCCGCGAAGCCGGCGGACCGATCGACAGGAAGGCGTTCAGCGGGGTGTACCAGCCCTCCAGGTCGTCCCGGTGGGAGCCCCCGTCCAGACCGCCGTGGTCCACCGCGAGCCGCACCTCGTTGCGCAGGTCGCGCAGCACGTCCAGGGCGGCCTTCAGCGGGCCGCTGAGGTTGCCCGCGCGGGCCTGCCGCACGTCCTCCCGCAGATGGGGCAGGAGCCAGTCCCGGAAGGCGTCCGGTCCGGAGAAGGTCTGTTGCCCGTACGGCCGGAAGAGCCGTTCCCAGTTCCAGCGGTCGTCCTCGCCGACGGCGTACCCGTCGAGCAGGTCCGTCGGGTCGCCCTCCTCCGTGGCGGCCAGATAGCGCGTGATGAAACGTTCCCGCTCGTCGCCGCGTCCCCAGGACTCCAGCAGGGTGCCGTAGTAGACGCTCTCCACCTCGCGCGCGATCAGCGGCCACAGATCGGTTCCGAAGCGCACCGGACGCCCCTGCCCGGACCGCTCGCGCAGCCCCGCGATGTACGCGGGGGTGAGCAGCCTCGGCAGGTGACGCCCGTCCGCGCCCTTCTCGTTCTCGCCGCGTGCGTGGTACGGGATGCCGCGCCGCGAACTCGCGTACAGCTTCGGCTCCCGGCCGGAGGCCCGGTACACCAGCGGTCCGTCGGGACCCCCCGGACGCTCGAAGGAACCACCCCGGCCGATGGTGAACAGGGCCATGTGGTCGAAGAAGTTGAGCCCGAGCCCGCGCATCAGGACGGGCTCGCCGGGCCGCACGCCGTCCAGGTCGAGATCGGCCGGGTTGGCGGGGGTGACGTAGGTGAGGTGGTGGATCCGGGCCAGGCTCGCCGTCCGCGCCTCCTGCGGGGTGAGCCGGGTCGGCAGGTGGCCCTGGGCGAGGACGATCGCGTCCAGGCGGTCGAGTCGGGTGCCGTCCTCCAGGCGGACCCCCTGCGGGCCGCCGGGGACCCCGTGGACGTCCGCCATCGCCACCGCCCGCGAACGGTGCACCCGCACGGTGACGTGCGCGGGCGCGTGCGTCACCACCCGGCCGAAGCTCGCGTTCAGATAGCGGCCGTAGAAGGCACGCGTCGGGTAGTCGTCCGGGCCGAGCCGGGCGGCCTCCGCGAGGGTCGGCGCGTCCTCCCCGGAGACCGGGCCCGCCGCGGCGGTCTCCCGGGCCCACGCGTACAGGCTCGGTCCCGGCTCGATCGGCCCGTCGATCCGGGAACTGTCGTCGGTGTAGACGGTGATCTGCGAGGCCACCGTGTTCATCAGCAGGTGGCGCGACTGGTCCGAGCGCCACACCGCGCCCGCACCGGGCGCCGCCGGATCCACCACGTGGACGGTGACCGAACCCTGTGCGGGCGAGGCCCGCTCGTTGGCGCACAACCGCTCCACCACGGAGAGTCCACGCGGGCCCGCGCCCACCACGCAGACCTCCAACTCCGCCTTGCGCTCCGGTCCGGTCACGGGGTCGCCTCCTTCTGGCTGCGGTCGCTCTCGGGGACGTCCGTCCCGGCCCCGGCTGCGAGCAGACGGGCCAGTTCCAGACGCTTGATCTTGATGGTCGCGGTCTGCGGCAACTCGCTCAGGCGCCACTGGACCGGATCCGCCATCGGCGGCAACGTGCTCACGGCCCGTCGCCAGGCCACGGGGTCCAACGGACGGTCGTCCTTGGTGCACACCACCGGGACGGCCCTGCCGTCCGGCCCGGGAACGATGATGACCTCGGCGAGTCCGACCAGCCGTCCGAAGAGGGCGTCCTCGGCGGCGAGCGTGCTGCCGAAGCCGTCGATCAGGTCGACCTCGCGGTCCAGCAGGTGGACGCAGCCCCAGCGGGTGCGGTACCCGACGTCCCCCATCCGCCACCAGCCGTCCGCCGACACCTGGGCCTCGTAGCGGTCCTGCTCGCCGAGGTAGGTGACGATGCGGCCGTCGCTGCGGACCTCGATGTGGCCCGGGTTCTGCTCGGAGGGCGGCAGGCCGTTCCGGCTGACCACCCGGACGTCCGTCATGCCGGGGAACGGCATGCCGACACAGCGGCCGTCGTCGTCGAGGGTGCGGCGCCGGGTGAAGCCCCGGACCACCGCGGGCCCCACCTCGCTCTGCCCGTACAACTGCCCGAAGACCGGCGAACGGCGGCGGGTGGCGCGCAGCAGTCGGTGCACGGTGCGCGGGTGGATCGCGTCGAAGGTGCTGCTGAACAGCTTGACGTTGGCGAGCGGGCCGCGGGGGTCGTCCGCCAGTTCCTCCCACTCCATGAAGGAGTTGGGGTGCGCCTCCAGGATGCCCGGACGCAGCCGGGCGAACAGGTCGCCGACCCGGCCGGGGTCCGGATCGCGCAGCACCACCAGCGGGAAGCCCCGGTACAGCGCCAGGGCGAGGGCCGTGACCAGCCGGGAGTGCACGAAGGAGACGTGGATGGCGATGGTCTCGCGGCCCCGGACCAGCGGGGCGAGGACGGATGCCTGCGGGCGGTACCGCGACTGGAGGCTGAAACCGGTGTGCACGGCCAGCTTGGGCGTACCGGTGGTGCCGGAGGTGTGGGTGACCAGGGCCGGACGGTGCGGCGGCAGGGTGACGGACGGGACCCGCTCGCACCCGGCGAACTTGTCGAGCGGCACGGCGTCCCGGTGCGAGCCGGAGGTCAGGAGCACCCGTTCCGCGAGGCCGAAGACGCTGTCCGGCAGGCCGGCCAGCTTCGCCCGGTCGGTGACGAGGGTCGGCCGCTCGGTACGGCGGACCAGTTCGGCGACCGTGGCGCCGTCCAGCGACGGCGAGAGCAGCACCGGGACGGCTCCCATGCGGGCCGCGGCGCAGGCGAGCAGGGTGATGTCGAAGCCGTCGGACTTGTGCACCACCACCCGGCCGCCCGAGCGGACGCCCGCCGCGTGCAGCCGCGAAGAGAGGTCGGCCACCAGGTCGGCCACCTCGGCGACGGTCGCGCGCCGTCCGAACTCCGGTGCCACGTCCAGGTCGTGGTCGAGGATCAGGACGTTGGCCCCGTGTCGTCGGGCCGCCCGTTCGAACATCCTGCCGAGCTGGATTCCCCGGTTTCCGATACGTTGAAGAAGCACCTGTCCGCCTCCCGGGCGGCGGCTGCGCGCCGCGGTCCTTGACGTGGATGGGGATGGAACACCGCGGGGGACGCCGGCGGAAATCGGCATGGCGGAACGTCGGACGCGCCCGCGGTGCGGAACGAACGGCACGGTCCTCGTCCCGGAGCGCCCGCCTTCCGGCGCGCGGGACCGCGTGCACGCGGCCCGGTGCGCCGAGGGTCCGGCCGACCCGCCTGCCGGGGGTCAGCCCCCGGGGGTCTCGACGGCGGTCCGGATCCGTTGCAGGGTGGCGGTCAGGTCGTCCGCGATCTTCTCCCCCCACTCCACGAAGAAGCGGCGCCGTTCGACCGGGTCCATCGCCGCGGTGATCCCGCGGATGCCCTCGGTGGGCGCGTCCATGCGGAAGTGGTGGACCAGCAGGGTGCCGCCGTCCGCGCCCGGTGCGAGGTCGAAGCCCCAGACGCTCTCCTGCCGGCGTCCGGCCGAGTCGTGCATGGCCCAGCGGAAGGTGCGCCCCGGCTCGGCGGCGACCACCTCGGCGTACGTCGTCCAGGCGCCCCGGACCACCGGGGCCCAGGCGACGACCTCCGCCGCGCGGACGTTCTCGCCCCGGAAAACGGCTCCCACCGCGCAGGGGTCTCCGGAGATCCAGGAACCGCCCCGGCATTCGGGGCTCCAGTCCCCGCTGCGCGGTAGGTCACTGACCACCGCGTAGACGTCGAGGGGTGCCGCGGTGAGGTGGATCTCCGCGTCGGCGGAGAACAACGGCTCGCTTCCGGTGATGGTTTCGCCCATGGACCGAATCGTCCCAGCCGGGCCCGGTCAGGGGTCAAGCCGGGCCGTTCGGTTCCGTCAACTCCCTGCTTTCTCGTCAACTCCCTTATGCCATCAGGAGGGTGACCGATCGTGCGGGGGAGGGGACCGCGCGCGGACGGCCACGGACGTGCGCCCCCGCCGCGGGCGCGCGCTGCGCCGCCCCGTTCGTGCGGGGTCCCGCACCACGGGGTCCATGCCGGCGTCCGCCGGCCCCTCGGGTGCGTATCATCCGCCGGCATGAGGGGCAGACGAGCCGGCGCCATCCACGGCACCGCCGACGTGATCATCCTCGGTGCCGGCCCCGCGGGGCTGGTGCTCGGGAACCTCCTGCGGTCGGCGGGAGTCGACTGCGTCGTCCTGGAACGGTCCGCCCGGGCGGAGGTCCGCACCCGGGCCCGGGCCGGGTTCTTCGCCGAGAACGCCGTGCGGGTCCTGGACCGGCACGGTCTGGCCGAGGGGCTGCACGCGAACGGCCGGCGGCACTCGGTCTGCGAGTTCCGCACCCCGAGCGGCCGGTTCCGCCTGGACTACGGCCGGCTCGGGCGGGGCGAGTCGCACACCGTCTACCCCCAGCAGGAACTCGTGGCGGACCTCCTCACCCGCTACGAGGCCGGTGGCGGGCGGATCCACTTCACCACCGAGGCGCTCGCCGTGCTGGAGGCCGACGGTCCGCGGCCTTCGGTCACCGTCCGCGGTCCGGACGGCAGCCCCGGGCACTGGCGGGGCAGGTACGTCGCGGGCTGCGACGGCCGTCACGGCGCATCCCGCCGCTCCCTGCCGCCCGGCGCCTTCCGGCGCCACCACCGCGACCACCGGGTCAGCTGGCTGGGCCTGCTCGTCGCGGCGCCGCCGAGCTTGGACGCGGTCGGGTACGCCGTGCACGTCCGGGGGTTCGCCGGACACATGGCGCGCACGGCCGACGTCACCCGCTACTACCTCCAGTGCCCGCGCGGCACCCCGGCCGAAGCCTGGTCCGAGGAGCGGATCTGGGCCGAGCTGGAGCTACGGATGCGCTCCGCCGCCTACGGCCCCCTGCGCCGCGGCCCGGTCCTCCAACGGGCCGTGGTCGACCTGGAGTCCGACGTGCTCACCCCGTTGCGCCACGGAACCTTGTTCCTGGTGGGCGATGCCGCGAGCCTGCTCAGCCCGTCCGCGGCCAAGGGGGCCAACCTCGCGGTGTGCGAGGCGGAGGCACTGGGCCGGGCACTCGTCGACGACCTGCTGCACGACCGGCCCGTGGGCCTCGACGCCTACTCCGCACGCTGCCTGGCCCGGATCCGGCGAGCCCAGTGGTTCTCGCAGTGGATGATCCACCTGCTGCACGACGTCCCCCCGCCGCACGGACCGCCCCTCCTCCTCGACGGCGACGCCCCGCCCAGGGCCTCCTGCCTCGACACGCTCCGCACCTCCCGCGCCGAACAGGACTGGTTCGCCGAGAACTACACCCGGGTCTGAGGCCGGTCCACCCGGGGCGCCCGGCCCGAGGAACGCGCAACGTCGGACCAACTCGCCCAGCAGCGCTGGCGGCCAGCGCACCGGACACAAGCCCGACCAGAACGGTGCGATGAAGGGGGTGTCGGCGTCCGACGCTGCCAAGGCGAGCGGCGAGACCGAGGGCGTCTGGCAGTGGCTGCACCTGATCGCGTTCACCATGGGCGGCCACGACGGCAAACAGCCCAACGCGCCGGAGAACCTGGTGGCCGGGCTCGCCGCCGCCAACGGACACCACCTCGTCCTGGAGAACCTGGTCAAGAAGATGATCCTTCAGGCGGGCATCAGCGAGGCCCCGGCCACGCGACCCCGCTCACCCGGCGGAGTGCGCGATCGACTCCCCCGACGGACGGAGGAGACCCGTCCCGCCGTGGGAGCGGCGGCCCCGATGTCGTCGTCGGCGGCGCGCCGGGGGCGTGCGCTTCCGAAGGGCCGCCCGGATCGTCCGACCGAGTGTGATCAAGCGCACAAATCGCCCCTGATCGCCCTCAATCGCCTCTTGATGCACCTTCGTTGGGTGCGGCCCCGGGCTGCCGCACCTCCGGTGGAGGCTGCCTCCGTATCTAGCATCAGTAAGGTAAGCCTTACCTAATTCGCTCGTTCGGAGGTTCGCCATGCCCGACCCCGTGCCACCCCTGCTCGACGGCTCCGCAGCACGTTCCGGAACCAGCCGGAGAGGAAGCAGTCGACGCGGTGTCCTGAAGCTGCTCGGCGCCTCCGGGGCGGCGGTGGCCACGGGCACCGTGCTGGTCGGCTGCTCCTCGCGCGAGGCGCAGGACGCGAAGGGGGCCGTGGACAGCGGTTCGTCCGGGTTCACCGTGACCGACCAGCGGGGCGTCGAGGTCTCCTTCGACGGTCCGGTCTCCCGGATCGCCACCACGGTCATCCCCTCCCCGTCGATCCTCGCCGCCGTCGACGGCGGCGTCGACCGGATTGTCGGCATCAACGAGTCGACGCTCGTCGCCAACAAGCAGGGCATCTTCGGGGAGATGTTCCCCGCCTCCCGGAAGACCCGGACCGTCTCCGGCAGCGACTTCGTCCCCAACGTGGAGACGCTGCTCTCACTCAAGCCCGACGTGGTGATCCAGTGGGGGGACATGGGCGACGAGGTCATCGCGCCCTTGGAGAACGCCGGCTTCAAAGTCATCGGACTGACCTACGGGACCCAGGAGAAGTTGGAGACCTGGATCTCCCTCTTCGGCAGGATCACCGGGAAGGAGGACCGCGCCGCCGACCTCGTGTCCTGGATGCACACCGAGAAGGCCGCGGTGGGCGCGCTCGTCCGCGGAAAGGGCCGACCCGGCCAGAAGGTGTTGTACCTGAGGGCCGCCGCCGACGGCTGGACCTCCTACAACGGCAGCGGCTACATGAACTTCTGCACCGAGCTCGTCGGAGGGGTCAACCCCGCCAAGGACCTCAAGGCGGCCAGCCCCCAGGTCTCCACGGAGCAGATCCTGGCGTGGGACCCCGACGTCATCCTGCTCAGCGCCTTCGACGAGAAGCCGCCGGCCGCGCTCTACGCGGACGGCCGGCTCTCCCGGGTGCGGGCGGTGCGCGACCGACGGGTGTACAAGATCCCGCTGGGCGGGTACCGATGGGACCCGCCGTGCGCCGAGTCCCCCTTGATGTGGCGGTGGATGGCGCAGGTCCTGCATCCGTCGACCGCCGCCGCGAACGGGCTCCGCGCCCAGCTGACCCGCACCTTCGACCGGCTCTACGACTACCGGATCTCCGCCGCCCAGGTGGACGAGGTGCTGCGGCTCGACCTCAACGCCAGGAGCGCCGGCCATGACGGCTTCCGCGCCTGAACGCGTGGTGGCGGCCGGCGCGGACCGCCCCGCCCGCCCGTGGACCCGCGGTCTGCCCGTGCTGGGGGCGCTCTGCCTGGTCGTGGCGCTCGGCTCGCTCGCCCTGGGGCGCTACGTGGTCCCGCCCAACGAGATCGTGCGGATGCTCGTCGGCCAGGTCCTCCCCGTCGACCGCACCTGGACGGTCACCGAACAGACCGTCGTCCTCGACGTGCGGCTGCCCCGGTTGGTCCTGGCCGTGCTGGTCGGCGGCGGACTCGCCCTCGGCGGCGCCGCCCTCCAGGGCGTCTTCCGCAATCCGCTGGTCAGCCCCGACGTCATCGGGGTCTCCTCGGGAGCCTCCTTCGGCGGGGTCCTCGCCCTGGTCCTCGGCCTGGGCTCGGTCGGCCTGGTCAGCAGCGCCTTCTTCTTCGGGCTGGCGGCGCTGGCGGTGGTCCTGATGATCGGACGGCTCTCCACCGGGTCGCCGCTGTTGATGATCGTGCTGGGCGGCACCGTCACCGGAGCCTTCTTCTCCGCGCTGGTCTCCTTCACCACGTACGTCGCGGACCCCTACTCGGAGCTGCCCTCGATCGTCTTCTGGCTCCTCGGCAGCCTCTCCACCGCCGACTACGGCAAGGTCCTGGTGGCCGCCGTGCCCGTGCTCGCGGGTGCCGTCGTCGTCCTCATCCTGCGGTGGCGGCTCAACGTCCTCTCCCTCGGGGACGAGGACGCGCGGGCCCTCGGCGTGCCGCCGCGCACCACGCGGCTGTGGCTGCTCGGGGCGGTCGCCCTGATGACGGCCGGTGCCGTCGCCGTGTCCGGCCTGATCGGCTGGGTGGGGTTGGTCGTGCCGCACCTGGCCCGACTCTGGGTGGGCACCGACCACCGCGTCCAACTGCCTGCGTCCTTCCTGATCGGAGGCGCCTACCTGGCCCTCGTCGACACGCTGTCGCGCACCGCCACCGAAGCCGAAATGCCCCTGGGCATCCTCACCGCCGTCATCGGCGTCCCCTTCTTCATCGCGATCCTGGCCCGCTCCCGCAACCGACTGTGGACGAACGAATGATCGAGGCACGTTCCATCGGCTACCGCTACTCGCGCGAGCGCTTCGTCTTCCGTGACGTCAGCCTCGCCTCCCACGAGGGGCGCGTGCACGCCGTGCTCGGCCCCAACGGCCGTGGGAAGACCACCCTGTTGCGCTGTCTGGCCGGTCTGCTCACCCCCACCGAGGGGACGGTGACCAGCGGCAGTCCGGTGTCGTACGTCCCCCAGTCACACGGCGCCACCTTCTCCTACCCCGTCGCGGACATGGTCCTCATGGGCCGTTCCCGGCAGCTCAAGGCGTACGCGTCCCCGGGGCGCCGCGACCGGCACCTCGCGGACGAGGCCCTGGACCGCGTCGGCATCACCGAGCTGCGGGAACGGGACTACGCCCACCTCAGCGGCGGCGAACGACAACTCGTGCTGATCGCCCGGGCCTTGGCGGCCCAGTGCCGCATCATGGTGCTGGACGAGCCGGTGTCCGCGCTGGACCTGCGCAACCAGGCCAGGGTCCTGACCCTGTTGCAGTCGCTGGCCGCCGAGGGCATGGGCATCGCGCTCACCACCCACCACCCGGACCACGCACTCCACCTCGCCGACGACGTCACCCTGGTCCTCGGCCCCGAGGACGTCCGCACCGGCCCCGCGGCCGACCTGCTCACCGCCGAACTCCTCACCGAGGTGTACGGACTGCCGGTCACCACGGACCGGGTCGACGGCCCCCGGGGCCCGCGCACCCTCGTCGTCCCCGACCTCGGGCCGGCCCGCCCCACGAGCACCACTGAAGGCATCCCGTGAACCTCCGCTCCGCCCCCCGACCCCGCGTCCTGAAGGCGACGATGGGTCCCCCGGCCACCGACCGCACGGTCCCCGGCCGGCCGGTCCCCACCTTCGACCTGTACGACCTCTCCGCCGCCCGGCTCGACGGCTGTCGCGGGCTGATCCTCTCCCTCAACTGCGACCAGGTCTTCCTCGGCACGCGCACCGAACTGCTCGCCGACTGGGTCCGCGCCGGTGGACGCCTGCTCGTCAACGGCCACGTCCACCGGCCCTTCCTCCCCGGGCTCCCGGCCTGGCGACGCCTCGACCACCGGGGACCGCGCGATCTGCGGATCTCCCCGGTCACCCCGCACCCCGTCTGGGAGGGGGTGGACTTCGACGAACTCCTCTACCGCACCGGGGTGCCCGGCACCCCCACCGGCGCGGAGCTCGTGCGGGTCGGCGTCGCCGGCTTCTACGGCCGGGGCTACCACGGTGCGCTCCCGGAAGGCGGCACGGTCGTCAACGGCATCGGTCCGCACCGGCTCCCCGTTGACATCGGCTACCCGCTCGGCGCGGGCGAAGTCCTGGCCCACGCGGGGAACGACCTGCTGTCCTTCACCGACCGGGACCGCACGACCCGCCACCTCGGTCCGCGGCTGCTCGACTGGTTGGAGGGGCTGTGACGCACGCCGATCCCGTACGCCTGGGCATCCTGCACGGCGGCAGCTTCCACCAACTCGCCACCCTCGACGACCCCGCGGTCCGGCTCTGGCGACCGCGCGCCCACTACCTCCCCGACCTCGGTGCGGGCGACCTCGCGGACCTCGACGTCCTCCTGGTCTGCGACCGGCTGCACCCCACCCTGCTCGTCTCGGCGGCCCCCGAGATCCTCACCGTGGCCGAGCGCGGGGGGACCGTGATCGTCCTGGGCGAGAACGAGATCGCGCCCTGGCTGCCCGGACTGCGCTCCCACCGTCCCGCGGAGACCGACTTCTGGTGGTGGCGCACCGGCGCGGACCCGGGGGTGCGGCTGCGGTCCCCGGACCACCCCGCCTGGCGACACCTCACCGAGCGCTCGGTCCGCTGGCACTACCACGGCCTGCTCCAACCGCCGCCGGGCGCCGACGTCCTGGCCCTCACCCTGAAGGAGGGCCCCGGCCCCCGGGAGGTCCTGCTCTACGAGGACCGGGTCTCCACGCCCGGCCGCCTGGTGGTGACCACGATGGACCCCGTCTACCACCACGGCTCCGCCTTCATGCCCGGTGCCACACAACTCCTGTACGGGCTGCTCGCCTGGACCGTGGGCGAAGCCGCGGCCGGCCGCCCGGGGAGGGGCGGCACGAGCACGGGGTGAGCACCGGGAGGAGACGCGTGATGCCCCCGGGGCGGCAACTGCCGCCCCGGGGGCATCACGCGTGTTCGGGGGAGCGGAACCAGCCTCGGGGGGTCCGCCGCCGGTGTCGGCCGCCCGGACCGCCCGCCCGGAGTGTCGTGGAGCACGACGTTGCCGTCCTCCCGGAGGCGGAGGACGGCAACGTCGAGGGCGCTCCACTCCCACGGGTCGTTCGGGTCGGTGCGGGGCGGCCGCACCCCGTGGCGTCCCCGCGTGGTGTCCGCGGCCGGTCGGTGCGGAGGTCGAGGTCTACCGCGGTGGTACTAAGTCGGGTGCGCCCGAAGGGGGGAGGCGTCTCCTCGTTCCCGCGCGGAGAGGGGTAGGGCGGCGTCCGTCGGGGGAGGCTGCTGATGGCGGTCAAGGGCCCCGTTCGGGGCCCGGGGTGTGTCGGACGGTGCTCATTTCCGGTTTGTCCAAGGTGATATGACGCAACGTCATATGTCACGGAGTCATCAACCGCCCGCCTCGCCTTGCGTATGCTGACCTCACTGATTAGGTTAGCCTTACTTAAGCGAAGCGGGGGATGCATGCTTGCCCGGAACGGGGGGAAGGCGGGCGCGATCCAACGGCTCGCCGGGTCGTCCGGCGGACCGGGCGTCCCACCGGTTCGACCGGAACCCCGAGGCGGCAACGGCCGGCGCGGGACGGGAGCGGCCCCGCCCGGGTGACCGAGGAACCCCGGACGGATTCCGGCGGCCCGGCACTCGACCGCACCGTTCGACCATCGGTCGAGCGCATCAACACCCCACCCTGCTGCACCCGTTCGTCGACGGCGGCGCGAACCCGCGTGCCCGAGGAAGGAACCGCTGACGTGTCCATACCCGCGCTGGTGCGCCCGAGGCCCGTGTACCGGGCCGCCGACCTGCTGGCCGCCTATCTGCCCGGCTCGTTATTCTTCTCCTCCTCCCGCGGAACGCTGCTCGCCGACGGCGTGCACGCCCGGGTCCGGCCCGGATCCGGTTCGCAGGCGCTCGCCGCGGCGGCGGCGCTCGACGCCGCGCTCGCCGCGGGACTGCCCGAACCCGTCGTCGCCGGAGCGGTCGGGTTCCGCCCCTTTGACCGGACCGGGCTGGTGGTGCCCGCCGTGGTGCGCCGGGCCGAGGCCCCCGCCGCCGTCCGTGCGCCGGACGCGGAGTCCGGCACCTCGTGGACGGTCACCCCACGCCCCGAGGGGGCGCGCTACGCGGACGCCGTGCGCCGTGCACTGGAGCTGATCGACCGTGGCGACCTGCACAAGGTCGTCCTGGCCCGCTCGTTGGAGTTGACCGCGGACGCCCCGGTGTGGGTGCCCGCCCTGCTGGCCCGCCTGGTGCGGGCGGACCCCGCCGCGTACGGCTTCGCCGTCGACGTCACCGCGCCCGGCGACCCCGCCCCGCGCACCCTGGTCGGGGCCAGCCCCGAACTGCTGGTGTCCCGCCGGGGCGCGACCGTGGTGGCCAACCCGCTGGCGGGCTCCGCCCCCAGGTCCGGTGACCCGGCGGTGGACCGCGAACGGGTCGCCCGGCTCCGCGCGTCCACCAAGGACCTCGGCGAACACGCCCACACCGCCGGACAGGTGGCGGAGGTGCTCGGCCGGTTCTGCGTCGACCTGGAGGTTCCCGCGGAACCCGAGGTGATCGGCACCCCGACCATGTGGCACCTGTCCACGCGGATCACCGGCCGACTGGCCGACCCGACCGACCCCGCGGCCTCCGCCCTGGGCTTGGCCGAGGCGCTCCACCCGACCCCCGCGGTGTGCGGGGTGCCCGCGGCCGGCGCCCTCGCCGCCATCGCCGACCTGGAACCCGAAGACCGCGGCTACTACGCGGGGATGGTCGGCTGGACCGGCCACGACGGCGACGGCGAGTGGGCCGTGACCATCCGCAGCGCCGAAGTCGCGGACCGGACGGTCCGTCTGTCCGCCGGGGCCGGGATCGTCGCCGGTTCGGACCCGGCCGCCGAACTCGCCGAGACCAGCGCGAAGTTCGGCACGCTGCTGCGTGCCCTCGGAGTGGAGGAGGCGGGATGACCGTGGACCACGTGCCCTGGCCGCCGGAGATCGCCGCCCGCTACCGGGCCGCGGGCCACTGGCGCGGGCAGACCTTCGGAGCCCTGCTCTCCTCGCTGGCCGCCGAGCACGCCGACCGCACCGCCGTCGTCGGCGGGGACCGGCGGTGGAGCTTCGCCGAACTGGACGAGCGGGCCCACCGGATCGCGGCCGGGCTGTTCGAGAGCGGACTCGCGGCCGGCGACCGGGTCGTGCTGCAACTGCCCAACGTCCCGGAGTTCCTGCCGGTGGTGTTCGGGATGTGGCGCGCGGGCGTCCTGCCGGTGTTCGCGCTGCCCGCGCACCGACGCAGCGAACTGCTGCACTTCGCCGCGCACAGCGAGGCCGCCGCCATCATCACGGTCGGCGAGCACGAGCGACACGACCACGCCGCGACCGCCCGCCTGGTGGCGTCCCGGGTGGACTCCGTCCGGCAGGTGCTGGTCGTCGGGTCGGAGGAGTTCGACGAGCTGGCCGCGACCGCACCGCGCGACCTGCCCGACCCCGACCCGGAGGGCGTGGCGTTCCTCCAACTCTCCGGAGGCAGCACCGGGTTGTCCAAGTTGATCCCGCGCACCCACGACGACTACCTCTACAGCGTCCGGGAGAGCGCCCGGATCTGTGCCCTGCGTCCGGACAGCGTCCACCTGGCCACGCTGCCCGTGGCGCACAACTTCCCGCTCAGCTCGCCGGGGGTGCTCGGCGCGCTGTACGCGGGTGCCGCCACCGTGATGGCGCCGCGACCGGACGCGGACACCGCGTTCCGGCTGATCGAGGCCGAAGGGGTCACGATCACCGGAGTGGTGCCGCCGCTGGCCGCCGCCTGGGTGCAGGCCGCCGCCCGCACCGACCGGGACCTGTCCTCCCTCGAAGTCCTGCTGGTCGGCGGCGCCAAGTGCGGCCGCGAACTGGCCGAACGGATCGGGCCCGCGCTCGGCTGCACGCTCCAGCAGGTGTTCGGCATGGCCGAGGGCCTGGTCTGCTACACGCGTCCGGACGACTCCGAGGAGACCGTGCTCACCACCCAGGGCCGTCCGATCTCCCCCGACGACGAGGTCCGCGTGGTCGACCCGGACACCGGTGCCGAGGTCGCACCGGGGGAGACCGGTGCCCTGCTCACCCGCGGCCCCTACACGATCCGCGGCTACTACCGGGCCCCCGAGCACAACGCCACGGCGTTCACCGCGGACGGCTTCTACCGGACCGGTGACCTGGTGCGCCGCACCCCCTCGGGGCACCTGGAAGTGGTCGGGCGGGCCAAGGAACAGATCAACCGCGGCGGGGAGAAGGTGGCGGCCGAAGAGGTCGAGGACCACCTGATGGCCCATCCGGAGGTCCTGGACGCCGCCGTCGTCGCGGTGCCGGACGCCTATCTCGGCGAGCGGATCTGCGCCTACGTCGTGCCCGCCGCGGGCACCGTGCCCACCGGCCGGGAACTGCGGGCCTTCGTCCGCGAGCGCGGGATCGCCGCGTACAAGGTGCCCGACCTGGTCCAGGTCGTCGAGGAGTTCCCGGTGACCGGCGTCGGCAAGACCAGCAAGCGCGAGTTGAGAGCGGCCCTGGCCGCGCTCGCGCGGAAGGAGTAGTTGCGCATGTGCCCGACCGAGATCCCACCGTCCACCGGGGCGCCCTGGGGACCCGTTCCCGTAGGAGCCACCCGATGAGCCAGCCGCTGTCCCCCGAACGCGTCCGCGCCGACGTGGCGGAGCTGCTGGGCTGCGACCCGGCCGAACTCGCCGCCGAGGCGGACCTCGTCGACTACGGCCTGGACTCGATGCGGATCATGACCCTGGTCGAGCGCTGGCGCGAGGCGGGGGCCACCACCCTGGAGTTCCCCGATCTGGCCGAGCAGCCCCAGCTGGGCCACTGGACCGCCCTCCTGACGGGCGGCACCGCATGACCCGGATCGACCACCGGGGCCGCCACCTGGAACGGATCGCCGAGGTCCGTGCGGGGCGGGAGCCCGAGAAGGTGGGCTACCCGATCCACATCCGGCGGACGGAGGTGGTGCGGACCGCCATGGTCGGCATGGGACTGCTCCGGGTGACCCTGGGCGGCCCGGGCGCCGCGGGCTTCGAGGCCCATGCGCCGGACGAGCACGTGAAGCTGATCTTCCCGGAGCCGGACGGTTCGCTCCGGCTGCCCGAACCGAACGGGACGATGCTGAAGTGGCCGCGTCCGTCGCCCACTTCGCGCGAGTACACGGTGCGCCGCTACGACCCGGTCGCGGGCGAGATCGACATCGACATCGCCCCGCACGAGAACGGCCTCGCCTCCGACTGGGCGGGTTCGGTCCGACCGGGCGCCGTGGTGCACGTCGCGGGACCGCCCGGCGGTCTGATCGTGCCGCACCACTACGACCGCTACCTGCTCGCGGGCGACATCACGGCGCTGCCCGCCATCGCCCGCTGGCTGGAGGAACTCCCCCGCACCGCGAAGGGCTGGGCGTTCATCGAAGTCGCGGACGCCGGCGAGGAGATCGAACTCTCCGCGCCCGACGGGTTCGAGGTCCACTGGCTGCACCGGGGCGAGCGCCCCGCGGGCACCGGAGACGCACTGGCCGGCGCCGTGACCGAGGTGACCGTCCCCGCGGGGGAGCGCGTGTACCTCTGGGCGGCGGGGGAGGCCGGGCAGATCAAACCCCTGCGCCGTTGGGCCCGTGACGCCCTGGGGCTGGCGAAGGCCGACCACGACATCACCGGCTACTGGAAGCGCGGCGTCGCCGACTTCGACGACGACCACTGACCACCGGCACGACGGCGGGACGCGACCGCGTCCCGCCCACCCCGGCGGCCCCTCCACCACGCCCTCCCCGGGCGGTTCCTCTCACCATTCACCATTCAAGGAGCAATGCAATGTTCGTGCGCAGATCGTCGGGCCTGATCGGTGCCCTGGCGTTGAGCCTGACCCTGGCCGGGTGCGGCTCGTCCGACGACGGGAAGGACTCGGGTGCGAAGGACGGCAAGGCCAAGACCCGGGTGTTCGCCGCCGACAACGGCAAGATCACCATCCCCGTCGACCCCCAGCGCGTGGTGGCCACCGGCTACGCCGTGCCCGTCCTGATCGAGGCCGGCGCACCGCTGGTCGGCATCTCCTCGTGGCAGCGCGGCGAACCCATGATGAGCGAGAAGGACCTGGCCGCCTACAAGAAGCTCACCAAGGTGGCGGGGGAGGCCGCCGCGGAGACCAACTACGAGGCCATCGCCGAAGCCGACCCGGACCTCATCGTCATCGGCGTGCCCGCCCCGGTGCTCGGCGACATCGACGTCAAGCGACTGGAGTCCATCGCCCCGGTCGTCGCGATCGGCCCGACCGTGCCCTCCGCCTGGCGAGACCTCTCCCACCGGCAGGCCGACGCCGCCGGCGCCCTCAAGCAGTTCGACAGCGTGAAGGCCACCTACGAGAAGAAGGCCGCCGAACTGGCCAAGAAGTACGCGTCCGTGCTGCCCGAGCTGAAGCTCGGACACGTCGGCTCCTACGGCGAGGTCGCCAAGGGCACCTTCCACCGCGAGTTCGGCCGCTCCTGGGGCACCAACATCGCCGAGGACATCGGCGCCGAGTACTACGGCAAGGTCAAGAAGCCCGGCCCCGGCTCGCGCGCGGTCAGCGAGTACCCCTCCGTCGAGGAACTCCCCGCCTCCCTCGGCGAGGCCGACGCCATCACCTACTCGGTCCAGGCCGACGGCAGCGTTCCCGAGATGGTCAAGTACGTCATGGACTCGAAGCTGTGGAAGAACCTGCCCGCCGTGAAGGCCGGCAAGACCTACCCCATCGGCTACACCGAGGCCGCGACCTACGGACAGGCCATGAAGACCCTCGACGCCGTCGACAAGGCGTTCGCGCCGCTGCTGGACCGGTGACCGCCGCAGGCCACGCGTCACGGCCGGGGGGAACCAAGCGGGCCGTGCCGCAGATCGGCGTCCTCGTCGGCGGGCTGGTCCTGCTGCTGGTGATCGCCCTGCTCAGCATCGGCGTCGGCGCCCGCTCGGTTCCCCCCGCCGAGGTCGTCCGGGCCCTGGTGGACTTCCAGGGCACCGACGACCACGTGATCGTCCGGGACGTCCGGCTGCCCCGCGCACTGCTCGCCGTCGCGGTGGGCGCCGCGCTGGCGGTGGCCGGCGCCCTGATCCAGACGCTGGCCCGCAACCCCCTGGCCGAGCCCGGCATCCTCGGGGTCACCGCGGGTGCCGGCTTCGCCATCACCGTCGGCTCGGCGCTCGGCTGGGCCGGCGGGCAGGCCGGCGAGATGGGCTTCGCGGTCCTCGGCTCGGTCCTCGCGGCCCTGCTGGTCGCCGCGGTCGGCCGTCGTTCACCGCTGCGCATGGTGCTCACCGGCGTGGCGGTGACGGCGGTGCTCAGCGGCGTCGCCCTGGGCCTGCGGCTGATGCTGCCGGACGTCTTCGACAGCTACCGCTTCTGGTCCGTCGGTTCGCTCGCCTCCCGCGAACAGGCCCCGCTGGCGCTGCCGTTGGCCGCCATCGCGGTGTCCCTCCTCGGGGCGCTGCTGCTCAGCCGGGCGCTCAACGCCCTGACCCTCGGCGAAACCGTCGCGCACACCCTGGGCGCCGGGGTGCACCGGGTCCGGGCCGCCGTGCTGGTGCTGATCACCGTCCTCAGCGGGGCGGCGACCGCGGTGGCCGGCCCGATCCTGTTCGTCGGACTGATCGTGCCGCACCTGGTCCGCCGGCCCGCGGGCGGATCGGTGCCCTGGCTGTTGCTCTACACCATGGTGCTCGGACCGATCCTGCTGCTGGTCGCCGACATGGGCTCGCGGGTCCTGCTGCCCACCGGCGAGGTGCCGGTGGCCATCGTCACCGCCTTCCTGGGGGGTCCCATGCTGATCTGGGCCGTCCGCCGCTACGGGGCGGGGTCACTGTGAGCGCCCTGACAGGAGTACGGGCCGAACCCCGTACCGTCGTGCTCGGCCTCACCATGACCGTCCTGCTGCTGGGCCTCGCCCTGCTCGGACTCTGCTACGGCGCCTCCTGGTCCTCGCCCGGCGAGGTGCTGGCCGCCCTGGTCGGCACCGACCCCTCCCCGGTGATCCTGGAATGGAGACTGCCCCGGGTGGTCGCCGGCCTGGTCTTCGGCGCCGCGCTCGGCGTGGCGGGCGCGATCTTCCAGAACCTCACCCGCAACCCGATGGGCAGCCCGGACGTGATCGGCCTGGACGCCGGTGCCTACACCGGCGCCCTGGTCGCCATCACCGTCCTGTCCGGCACCTCCGCGCAGTTGGCGGTCGGCTCGGTGGCCGGCGGACTGATCGTCGCCGCCGTGATCTACCTGCTCTCCTTCGAACACGGTTTCTCCGGCCTGAGGCTGGTGGTGATCGGCATCGCGGTCAACGCGATGATGACCGCCGTCAACTCGTGGATCGTGCTCCGCGCCGAACTGGAGGTGGCGATCGCCGCGGTCGGCTGGAGCGCGGGCTCGCTCAACGGCGTCGGCTGGGACGACCTGTGGATCCCGCTCACGCTCATCGCCGTCCTGCTGGCCCTGATGGCGGCCCGGGCGCACGCCATGCACCAGGCGGCCCTCGGCGACTCCATCGCGGTGACCACCGGAGTCGGACTCGACCGGCTCCGCCTGCTGATGGTGCTGGTCGGCGTCGGCTGCACGGCCACCGTGACCGCCGTGGCCGGCCCCATCGCCTTCATCGCCCTCGCCGCCCCGCAGATCGGCCGCAGGCTCGCGGGCGCGCCCGGCGTACCGCTGCTCCCGGCCGCCCTGACCGGAGCGGCCCTGCTCCAAGGCGCCGACCTGCTCGCCCAGATGCTGCTGGCGCCCGTCGCGCTGCCCGTCGGCGTGGTGAGCACCGCGATCGGCGGCTGCTACCTGATCTGGCTGTTGACCAAGGAAGTGAGGCGAGCGTGACCGCACGCCTGACCGCGCAGGAGATCACCCTGCGCTACGGAGACCGGGTGGTGTCCACACGGCTGAGCCTCGACGTCCCCGACGGCGCGTTCACCGCCGTCGTGGGCCCCAACGCCTGCGGGAAATCGACCCTGCTGCGGTCGTTCGTCCGGCTGCTGCGCCCCGAGAGCGGACACGTGCGACTCGACGGCCGGGACGTCGGCGACTACGCGCCCAAGGCGCTGGCCAAACAACTCGGCTTCCTGCCGCAGGACCCGCTGGCCCCCGAGGACATCAGGGTCAGACAACTGGTGGGCCGCGGCAGGTTCCCGCACCAGTCGCTGCTGGCCGCGTGGTCCCCCCAGGACCAGGCGGCGGTCACCGAGGCGATGGCCGCCGCCGGCGTCGCCGACCTGGCGGACCGCTTCGTCCAGGAGCTGTCCGGCGGACAGCGACAGCGGGTGTGGATGGCGATGGTGCTCGCCCAGCAGACCTCCTACCTGCTGCTCGACGAGCCCACGTCGTTCCTGGACATCACCCACCAGTACCAACTGCTCGGCCTGTTGGCCAGGCTGCGTGATCAGGGGCGCACGGTGATCGCCGTGCTGCACGACATCAACCAGGCGTGCCGGTTCGCCGACCACCTGGTCGCCATGAAGGACGGCCGGGTGGTCGCCGAGGGCGACCCCGCGGACATCGTGAACGCCACGCTGATCAAGGACGTGTTCGACCTGCCGAGCGTCATCGTCCCGGACCCGGTGACGGACACGCCGATGGTCGTCCCCACACTCCAAGGAGAGTAAGTTGAGCACCGCACGCGTGCCCTCGGACGGAACGCTCGCCCTGACCAGCGCCCAGTTGGGCATCTGGAACGCGCAGCGCCTCGAACCCGACTCGCCGTACTACGTGGTCGGCGACGTGGTGGAGATATCCGGTGACGGACCGGTCGACGTCGACGCGCTCGTCGAGGCGGTCCGGGCGACCACCGAGGAGGCCGAGACCCTCCGACTGCGCATCCACGACACTCCCGAAGGTCCGCGACAGACGGTCAGCGACGACCCGGTCGAGCGCCCCAGGGTGATCGACGTCAGCGGTCACCCCGACCCCCTCGCCGCGGCGCACGCGCTCGTCGACGCCGAACGGGCCCGGGTGGCCGCGGAGTGCCGGGACATGGTGGACCGGCCGCTGTACGCGCGCACCGTCATCCGGCTCTCCGACAGGGAGGTGTGGTACACCCAACTCGGCCACCACCTGGTCTTCGACGGCTACTCCGCCGCGATGCTCGCCCGCCGCACCGCCGCCCGCTACACCACCCTGGTCCGGGGCACCCGGCTGCCGGCGTCGACCTTCGGCCGGTTCGCCGACCTCGTCGCCGCCGACCGCGCCTACCGCGACGGCGAGCGGGCGGCCGAGGACCGCGCCTACTGGGTGGAGCGGTTCACCCCGCTGCCCGACCTCGGCGAGGTCGACCCGAGTGCCGGCCCGCCCGAGCGCACCCTGACCGCCCGCGCGGTCGTCACCCCCGAGGAGACCGCCCGGCTGCGCGCCTTCGCCACCGAGCACGGCATCACCTGGGGCGAGGCGCTGATCGCCGGCTACGCCGCCTTCCTGCACCGCGTCCTGGGCCGCACCGACGTGGTGTTCGCGCTGCCCCTGATGTGCCGGGTCGGCTCGGCCGAACTGCGCACCCCCGCCATGGCCGTCAACGTGCTGCCGCTGCGGGTGACCGTGCGCCCCGGGGACGGACTGGGGGAGGTGGGCCGGCGGGTCTCCGCGGCGATGCGCGAGATGCGCGACCACCAGCGGTACCGCGGCGAGGACCTGCCGCGCGACCTCGGCGTGCCCGGCGCCGGCGCCCTGCTGCACGGCCGCGGGATCAACCTCAAGGCGTTCGACCTGGCGCTGGACTTCGCCGGCTCGACCGGGGTGATGCGCAACGTCGCCGGCGGCCCGCCGGAGGACATGGGACTGAGCGTCCTGCCGACCCGGGACGGCGGACTGCTGCTCGGCTTCGAGGTCGACGCCCGCAGCACCGACCAGGCCGCCGTCGACGGCAAGCTGTCCGGGCTGCGCGCCCTGCTCTCCGGACTGGTCGACGGCGTGCCCGTGGGACGGATCGCCCTCGCCGCGGACCGGCTGCTGGCCGACTGGTCCCCCCGCGCCCTGCCCGGCACCCCGCAGTCCGTGCCCACCGCCTTCGACGCCATGGTCGCCGCCGACCCGGAGCACACCGCCCTGGTCTGCGGCGAGGACCGCCTCACCGCGGCCGGATTGGCGGACCGGGTGCACCGGCTCGCCCGTGCGCTGCGGGCCCGCGGCATCGGCCCCGAGGACGTCGTGGCGCTGGCGCTGCCCCGCTCCGCCGACACGGTGGTCGCCCTGCTCGCGGTCATGGACGCGGGGGCCGCCTTCCTGCCCCTGGACGCCGCTCACCCGCCCGAGCGGCTGCGGGACCTGATCGACGACACCCGCCCCGCCCTGGTCCTCACCGACGGCACCGGCGGCACCGTCGACGGGGAGCCCTGGGCCACCCTGGTCGACGAGTCCGCCGCGCTCCCCGGCACCCCGCTGACCGCCGAGGAACTGGCCGCGCCCCGCCACCCGGACCACCTCGCGTACGTGATCCACACCTCCGGCTCCACCGGCCGCCCCAAGGGCGTCCTCGGCCGGGTCGGCGGCCTCGCCGGACTCCTGCACCACCAGCGGGCGACGGCGGTCGCCCAGGCGGAGCGGACCGCCGGCCGGCGGCTGCGCGCCTCCCACACCTACTCCTTCGCCTTCGACTCCGCCTTCGAACACCTGGTGTGGCTGCTCTGCGGGCACGAACTGCACGTCTACGACGCCGACACCACCCGCGACGCCGAGGCCCTGCTCGCCGCGTACCGCCGGGACGGCATCGACATCATCGACACCACGCCGTCGATGGCCGTGCCACTGATCGACGGCGGCCTCCTCGACCTGCCCCCCGCCCTCCTGGTGCTCGGCGGCGAGGCGCTGCCGCCCGCACTGTGGCAGCGGCTCGCCGCGTCCGGCGTCGCCGCCCGCAACATGTACGGCCCGACCGAGGCGTCCGTCACCAGCAGCACCGCCCCGATCGTCGGTGACGAGCCGACGGTCGGCCACCCGCTCGCCGGCACCCGCACCTACGTCCTGGACGGCGCGCTCCAGCCGGTCCCGCACGGCACGGTGGGCGAACTGTTCCTGGCCGGCCCGCACCTGGCCCGCGGCTACCTGGGCCGGCCGGGGGCGACCGCGGAGCGGTTCGTGGCCGACCCCTTCGGCGCGCCGGGGACCCGGATGTACCGCACCGGCGACCTGGCCCGCTGGGTGCCCGACCGGGGCCTGGAGTACCTGGGCCGCGGCGACGGACAGGTCAAGATCCGCGGACACCGGGTGGAGACCGGCGAGGTCGAGGCCGCGCTCGGGGCGGTGCCCGGGGTCACCGCGGCAGCCGCCACGGTCCGCTCCTCCCGACTGCTCGGCTACGTGGTGTCCACCTCCGTCACCCCCGAGGCGGTCCGCGACCACCTGGCCGAGCGGCTCCCCGACCACCTGGTGCCGGCCGCGGTGGTGGTGCTGGACGCGCTGCCCCTCACGCCCAACGGCAAGCTCGACCGCGCCGCCCTGCCCGCCCCCACGACCTCCGGCGGCGGCCGGGAACCGAGCACCGCACGCGAACGCCTGCTGTGCGGGGTCCTCGCCGAGGTGTTCGAGGTCGAGCGGGTCGGGGTGGACGAGGACTACTTCGCCCTCGGCGGCGACAGCATCACCGCGATCGCCGTCAGCAGCCGGCTGCGGGCCCGCGGCCTCGACCTGCGGCCCCGGGACCTGCTGGCCCGCCGCAGCTTCGCCGCCCTGGCCGCCTCCGCCGCCGAGGTGGACGGGGCCCCCGAGCCGCTGGACGAGCCGACCGGCCCGGTACCGGCGTCACCGATCGTCCGCAGCCTGCTCGACCCGCACCCGGACGTCGACGTCATCGCCGGATACGCCCAGTGGACCGTCCTGAAGGTCGACGGGCTCGCCCACCAGGACCTGCTGACCGGCGTGCAGGCCGTGCTCGACCGGCACGACGCGCTGCGCCTGCGGGTCGTCGACGGGGACGACGGACCCCGCCTGGACGTCCTCGCCCCGGGCGCGACCCCGGCCGTCGTCCGCGAGGTCCGCGGTCAGGACGTGACCGCCCTGGCCCGGGACCTCGCCGGGGAACTCGACCCCCGCTCCGGCGACCTGCTGCGGGTGTCCCTGGTGCGCACCGAGGACGACGCCCCGGACCGGCTGGTCGTCGTCGTCCACCACCTCGCCGTGGACGGCGTGTCCTGGCGCATCCTCCTGCCCGACCTGCACACCGCCTGCACCGGCGGCACCCTCGAACCGGTGGGCGCCTCCTGGCGACGCCACGCGACGCTCCTGGCCGAACAGGGCGCCTCGGGCGCCCGCCGGGCCGAACTCGACCACTGGCGCACCGCGTTGGACTCGGCCTCCCGACTGGGGGCCCGGCCGCTGGACCAGAAGCAGGACACCGTGGCCACCGCCCACCGCTCGGTCACCCTCGCCTCGCCCGAGGTCACCGAGGCCCTGCTGACCACCCTGCCGGCCGCCTACCGCGCCGGTGTCGACGAGGTGCTCCTGGCCGCCGTCGTGCTCACCCTGCGCGGCCTGGGCGCGGCCGGCGACGCCGTGACCGTCACCCTGGAGGGCCACGGCCGCGAACACCTCGACCTGTCCCGCACCGTCGGCTGGTTCACCAGCGAGTACCCGGTCCGCGTCCCCGCAGCCGGCACGGTGCGGGAGGTGCTGCGCGCGGCCAAGGAGGCCAAGCGCGGCGTCCCCGACGCCGGCGTCGGCTACGGGGTCCTGCGCTCCCTCGACCCGGTCGCCGGTCCCGAACTGTCGGCAGTGCCGCCGCCGGACGTGCTCCTCAACTACCTCGGCCGGTTCGGCTCGCTGCCCGGCACCGGCTGGCGACTGCCGGAACAGGACGCCTTCTCGGTCGTCGAACCCGGGGCCAAGGCCCTGGAACAGGTGCTGGCCCTCAACTGCTTCGTCCACGAGGAGGACGCGCCGCGACTCGCCGTCGATTGGACCGCGGCGACCGGAGTCCTCGACGCCGCGGCCGTGACGGCCCTCCAGGACGCCTGGGCCGCCGCCCTGGACGCGCTCCTCGCCCACGTGCTCGACGCACCGGGCGGACTCACCCCCTCCGACCTGCCGCTGGTCGACCTCGACCAGGCCGCCGTCGACGCCCTGGAGGCCGCGGACGGCGTCGGTCGCATCGCCGAGGTCCTGCCCGCCACCCCCCTCCAGGTCGGCCTCTCCTTCCACACCCTGGTCCGCGACGACCAGGACACCGACGTCTACGTCGTCCAGGCCCTGACCACCCTGGTCGGCGAACTCGACCCGGACCGGATGGCCGAGGCCGCCCGGGAACTGCTGCGCCGTCACCCCGCGCTGCGGGTCCACCTCGCCCCGACCGGGGACGGCGTGGTGCAGGTGGTCCCCGCCGAGGTCGTCCTGGACTGGCGCCGCGACGACGACTTCCCCGGGGCGGCCCGCGCCGAACTGGCCCGGCCCTTCGACCCGACCCGCTCCCCGCTGATCCGCTTCCTGCTCTCCCGGGTCGGCCCCACCGAACACAAGCTGGTCATCACCAACCACCACGCCCTCCTCGACGGCTGGTCGATGCCGTTGGTCGGCCGCACCCTGCTGGCCATCTACGCCGAACTCGGCGGCGGCCCCGCAGCCCCCACGGCCCCGCCGCTGACGGAGTACTTCCGCTGGCTCGCCGACCGCGACCACGGGGCCTCCCTCGCCGCCTGGCGCGGCGCGCTCGCCGGCGTCGAGGAGGCCACCCGACTGGCACCCGCCAGCACCGGCACCGGCGTCGAGCGGCCCGGCCGGGTCGCCGTCGACCTGGGCCGCGAGTTCAGCGACCGGCTGCGCGCCTTCGCCCGCGAGCAGGGCGTCACCCTGACCACCGTGCTCCAGACGGCCTGGGGCCTGCTGCTGGGCCGGCTCACCGGCCGCCGTGACGTCGTGTTCGGCTGCCCGGTGTCCGGACGGCCCTCCGAGGTCGGCGGGGTCGAGTCGATGATCGGGCAACTCGGCACCACCATCCCGGTGCGGGTCCGGCACGCCCCGGACGCGACGGCCCGGGACCTGATGGCGCAGGTGCACGCCGAGAGCGTCGCCCTCGCGGAGCACCACTACGTGGGACTGCCCGACATCCAGCGGGCGGTCGGCATCGGCGACCTGTTCGACACCATGCTGGTGATGGAGAACTTCCCGCTCTCCAGCCGGAAGCGCACCCCGCTCGCCCCCGGGCTCGACCTCGCCGGGGTGGAGATCACCGACGCCACGCACTACCCCCTGACCGTCATCGTGATCCCCGACGACGCCATCACCATCGGACTCGGCTACCAGCCGCGCGCCTTCACCGGGGCGACCGTGCGCGACTACGGCCGCTGGCTGCACCACCTGCTGCGGGAGATCGTCGCGGACCCGACGCGACCGGCGGTCCGCATCCCCGCGCTCGACCCCGACGAGCGGGCGCGGATGCTCGCCACCGGCGACGGGGGCGCGCCCGCCCGGGAACGCGGCCACTGGCTGGACGAGTTCGCCGCCTGGGTGCGCCGCACCCCCGACGCCGAGGCCCTGGTCTGCCGCGACCACAGCCTCAACTACGCCGAACTGGACCGCCGGGCCAACCGGTTGGCCCGGGCGCTCATCGCCCGCGGGGTGCGACCCCAGGACCCGGTGGCGGTCCTCCTCGGGCGCGACGTCGACATGACGGTGGCACTGTTCGCGGTGGCCAAGGCGGGCGCGGTGTACGTGCCGCTCGACCCGGGCTACCCGCAGGAGCGGCTGGCCTACATGGTCGAGGACATCGCCCCCGCCGCCGTGGTGACGGCCGGCGCGGTACCGCCGGGCGACCGGGCGGTCCCGGTCGTGCGGCTGGACGACCCTGCCACGCTCGCCCGGCTCGCGGACACCGACCCGGTGGAGGCCCGCACCGGGCTCACCGCGGACTCCCTGGCCTACGTCATCTACACCTCCGGCACCACCGGCCGCCCCAAGGGCGTCGGCGTCACCCACCGCGGCGTGCCCGACCTCCACGCCCTCCAGGAGGAGGTCCTGGGGCTCACCGCGCGCGACCGGTTCCTGCACTTCGCGTCGACCAGCTTCGACGTCGCGTTCTGGCAGACCATGATGCCGTTGCTCTCCGGCGGCACCTCCGTGATCGCGCCCGAGGAGGTGCGCACCTCCGGCGACGCCCTCCTCGACTACATCGCCGAACACCGGGTGACCGTGGTGAACCTGCTGCCCTCGTTCCTGGCGGCGATGCCCGACGACCGCACCATCGACCCGGACGTGCTCCTCATCGTCGGCGCCGAACGCCTCGACCCCGCCCTCGCCGCGCGCTGGGGCGAGGGCCGCAAGGCGCTCTTCAACGCCTACGGGCCCACCGAGGTCACCATCAACTCCACGCTCTGGAGGTACGACCCGGACGACCCCGGGCCGCTGCCGATCGGCCGCCCCGACCTCCACGTCCGCGCCTACGTGCTCGACGGCGGGCTCCAGCCGGTCGGCGTCGGCGTCACCGGGGAGCTGTACCTCGCCGGCCCCGGCCTGGCCCGCGGCTACCTCGGCCGACCCGCCCTGACCGCGGCGGCGTTCGTCGCCGACCCGTACGGCCCGGCGGGGAGCCGGATGTACCGCACCGGTGACCTGGTGCAGTGGCGCCCCGACGGACAGCTGGCCTTCCTGGGGCGCGCCGACCACCAGGTCAAGGTCCGCGGCTTCCGGATCGAGCTGGGCGAGATCGAGTCCGCCCTCAGCCGTCACCCCGACGTCCGCGCCTGCGCGGTGATCGTGCGCGCCGGCCGGCTCCTCGGCTACGTCGTCCCGACCGACGGCGCCGACCCGGACCCGGTGCGACTGCGCGCCCACCTGGCCGCCGAACTCCCCGACCACATGGTGCCGACCGCGCTGGTGCCCCTCGACCGCCTGCCGCTGGGCCCCGGCGGCAAGCTCGACACCGCCGCGCTGCCGGACCCGGAGACCGTCGCCACCGCCCGGCGCGCACCCGCCACCGAGGCCGAAGCCGCCCTGCTCGCCCTCTTCCAGGAGGTCCTGGGCACCGAAGAGGTCGGCCTCGACGACGACTTCTTCGCCGTCGGCGGCGACAGCATCGTCTCCCTCCAAGTGGTCTCGCGCGCCCGCCGCCGAGGGCTCGGCCTCACCGCACGGGACGTGTTCGAAGGCGCCACCGTCGCCGGGATCGCGGCCCGGGCCCGTGCCCTCGCCCACGAGGACGCCCCCGCGGTCGGCGACGCACCGCTCACCCCGATCATGCGGGACCTGCTGCGCCGCGCCGGCACCGCGGCCGACGGCTTCTGCCAGTGGATCGAGGTCTGCGTCCCGCCCGGCGGCGACGAGACCAGCTGGCGGGGCGTCCTCGACGCACTGCTGGCCCGGCACGACGTGCTCCGCGCCACCCTCGTCGACCGGGCGTTGCGCATCCCGCCGGTCGGCGCCGTCACCGGGGCCGCGGTGCTGACCCGGCTGCCCGCGACGGGCGACCCACGGGCACGGGTCGACTCCTGGATCGCCGACACCCGCCGCGCGATGGACCCGCGCACCGGTCCGCTGCTGCGCGCCCTGTGGGTGGACGCCGGACCCGCCCGCCCGGGCCGACTGGTCCTGCTCGCCCACCACCTGATCGTCGACGGCGTCTCCTGGCGGATCCTGCTGGACGACGTGCAGCACGCCCACGACGGCGGCACGCTCGCCCGCCACGGCCAGTCGTTCCTCGGCTGGGCGCGTGCGCTGCGCGAGGCCGACCGCCGTACCGAACTCCCGCACTGGCAGGGGATCACCGCCACCCCGGCGCTCACCGAGCCGCTCGACCCCGCCCGGGACACCGCGGCCACCGCCGTGCACCACGAGTTCCGGATCGACGCCGACACCACCCGCGCCCTGATCACGACCCTGCCCGCCGCCCACCGCACCACCCCCGACGCCGTCCTGCTCAGCGCGCTCGCCCGAGCGGTACGGGCCTGGCGCGCGGTGCCCGAACTGCTGGTCGCCCTGGAGAGCCACGGCCGTCCGCCGCAGGTCGACCTGGGCCAGACCGTCGGCTGGTTCACCGCGGTCCACCCGGTGCGCCTGCACGCCGACGACGACGTGAAGGCGGTCGCCGACCGGCTGCGCGCCCAGGGCGACGGACTGGGCCACGGCATCCTCACCGCGGCCGGCCTGGTGGACCCGGTGCCGGTGGAGGTGGCCTGGAACTACCTCGGACAGTTCCCGGGCGCCCCCACCGAGGAGACCCCGTGGCAGGCACCGCCGGACGCGGACCCGCTCGGCTCGGGCGGAACCGACGAACTGCCCCTGCCGTACGGGCTGATGGTCAACGCCCTGGTCCGTGACGAGGCCCTCGGCGTGCGGATCACCTGGCCGGCCGCCCTGTTCACCACCGCCGAGGTCGAGGACCTGGCCGCCCACCTGCGCAGCGCGCTGCTGAGCACCGCCGCCGCACCGGAGGTCCAGGCCCTGGACGGCGACCTCACGATCGCCGCGGTGCAACCGCTCACCCCCCTCCAGGAGGTGATGCTGCGGCACTCGCGCACCGAACGCCCCGACCCGTACACCGTGCAGTCGACGTTCTCCCTGGCCGGCCCGCTCGACCCGGAAGCGCTGCGGGCGGCCGGCGCCGACCTGCTGGCCCGTCACCCCCACCTGGGCGCCGTGTTCCCGGCCGACCTCGCGGTGATCCCCGCGGCCCCGCGGCTCGCGTACCGCGTGGTCGACGGACCCCCGCAGCAGGTGTTGGCGGCCGACCTGGCCGAACCGTTCGACCTCGCCGCCGGGCCGCTGCTCCGGCTGACCGTGATCCGCCGCGGCGAGGAACTCGCCGACCTGGTCATGACCAGCCACCACGTGCTCTCCGACGGCTGGTCCGCCCCGCGCATCCTCACCGAGCTGTTCGCCCTGTACGCGGCCCGCTGCCGCGACGGGGCCCCGGACCTGCCGGCCCCCGTGCCCTTCGACGCCTATCTGCGCTGGCGCGCCGACCACGAGCCCGACCTCGACGCCTGGGCCGCCGAGCTGGCCGGCCTGCCCGAGGGCGACCACCTGGTCGGCGGCGAGGTCGGCCCGGCCTGGCAGGAACCCGCGGTCCTGACCTTCGACGCGGCCCTGGTGGCGGACCTCGCCCGGCAGGCCGCCCGTCGCGGACTGACCCGCAACACCCTGCTGCAAGGGGCCTGGTCGGTGCTGTTGGCACGGCGCTCCGGCCGCCGGGACGTCTGCTTCGGCGCCATGGTGGCCTGCCGGCCCCCGGGGCTGGAGGGCGTCGAGGAGATCATCGGTCTGCTGGCCAACACCGTGCCGGTGCGCGCACGGCTCACCGGCACGCTCGCCGAGGTGCTCGTCGACCTCCAGAACCGTCAACAGGCACTGGTCGAGCACCAGCACGTGGCCCTCACCGACCTGGAGCGGCTGACCGGGGTGCGCAGGCTCTTCGACAGCCTGTTGGTGTTCGAGAACTACCCGGTCGATCCGGACCGCCTCCGGGAACCGGCCCCCGGGCTGAGGGTGGTGGGCACCCGCTTCCGCGAGGCCACCCACCACCCGGTCACCCTGACGGTGATGCCGGACGGCGAGGGCTGGACCGGGGTGCTCGCGCACCGCGCCGGAGTGGACGTCGAGGGGCTGGCCGGGGAACTGCTCGACCTGCTGCGGTCCTTCGGCGACCACCTCGACGAGGACGTCAGCGACCTCTTGGAGCCCCGATGAGCGAGAACGCCGCGCCCCCGACCGAGCGGATCGACGGACGCCTGCTGCGGATCGCGTTCATCCTGGTCCTCGGGACGTTCATGGCCACGGTGGACGCCACGATCGTCAGCGTCGGCATCGACACCCTGACGGAGGAGTTCGACGCCTCCGTCGCCGAGATCCAGTGGGTCTCCACCGCCTACCTGCTGGCCGTCGTCGCCGCGGTGCCCGCGTCCGGTTGGCTCGCCGACCGGTTCGGCGGACGACGGACCTGGATCGCCGCGGTGGGGCTGTTCCTGCTCGGTTCGCTGCTCTGCGCGCTGGCCTGGTCCGCGACCAGTCTGATCGTCTTCCGGGTCGTCCAGGGCCTCGGCGGCGGACTGCTGCCCGCGACCGGGCAGGCGCTGCTGGCGCGGGTCGCCGGTCCCGGCCGCACCGGGCGGGTGATCAGCATCGTCGCCGTCGTTCCCCTGCTGTCGCCGGTGCTCGGCCCGATGGTCGGCGGCTCGATCCTCGGGGTGGCGTCCTGGCCGTGGCTGTTCCTGGTCAACCTGCCGATCGGGGCGGTCGCGATGGTGCTGGCCCGTCGGCACGTGCCGGCGGTGCCGCCCTCGGAGCGGCGGGCGGCGTTCGACCTGCGGGGGGCGGCGCTGCTCTCGCCGGGTCTGGCCGTGCTGGTGTTCGGGCTGACCGAGGTCGCCCACGGGCGCACGGTGCCGGCCGTGATCGGCGTGGCGGCGGGCCTGGGCATGCTGGTCGGGTTCGTGGTGCACGGGCTGCGCACCCGGGGCACCCCGTTGATCGACCCCCGGCTGTTCACCCGGCCGCCGTTCGGCGCCGCGGCCCTCTCGCTGGTCGTGCTGGGCGCGTCGGTGTTCGGCACGATGTTCCTGTTGCCGCTGTACTTCCAGACCGGTCGCGAACTGTCCGCGTGGGAGGCCGGCTTGCTCCTGGCCCCCCAGGGTCTGGGGGCGGTGGTGGGGACGGTGCTGGTCAACCGGACCATCGACAAGGTGGCCCCCCGCTCCCTGGTGGTGACCGGCATCGCGTTGATCCTGCTGGGCACGGTCCCGTTCACCCAACTGGGCCGTGATCCGGCGGACGCCGTGATCGCCGTGACGCTGGTGGTGCGGGGCGTCGGCGCGGCGATGGTGGGCGCACCCCTCATGAACATCGTCTACTCCCGCATCGAGCCCGCGCACCTGCCGCGCGCCGCGGGGGCGCTCAACCTCCTCAACACCGTGGGCGGTTCGCTCGGTACCGCGGCGCTCGCCGTGGTGTTGCAGGACCGGCTGGCCGCCCGTGGTGCGGACGTCTCCCAGGCGTTCGCGGACGCCTTCTGGTGGGTGCT
Organism: Streptomyces sp. NPDC002490; assembly: GCF_040296045.1. Taxonomy (NCBI): domain Bacteria; kingdom Bacillati; phylum Actinomycetota; class Actinomycetes; order Kitasatosporales; family Streptomycetaceae; genus Streptomyces; species Streptomyces sp. NPDC002490. Next base: position 139,825 of record NZ_JBEOWM010000013.1, read on the forward strand.
CGGATGCTGTCTGCTCGCCGCGGTCGGGGCGACCAGACTGCCCCGCACCCATGCGGGGAAGGACGCCTGACCCCCCGTGGCCGGACCGGTGCCGCCCGCGCGGCCGGTCCGGCCGCGCGGGCCCTTCCCGGGCAGGTCGACGGCCCGCTCGGGGCCGACTTCATGCTGATGGTCCGTCAACGCGCGCTATATGCAAGTGTGTTGTGGAATGGCATCCGTCACTTGACGGTTCGGTCCCGTCGACAGGGCAGCTCAAGTAAGGTTAGCTTTACCTAAATTCGGAGGGCATGGTGTCCGCGAACGGACGGGTTCGACACCCCCTTCATCTCCTCCACCCCTCACAGGCCCCACACGATGGGAGTGACATGTCACAGGTTCTTCCTGGCGACGCACCTCTGATCCACGACCTCATAGGCATCGGCTTCGGGCCGTCCAACGTGGCCATGGCGATCGCGCTCCACGAGCACAACGCGGGCGTCGAGAGACGGGATGCCGTCACTGCCCACTTCTTCGAGCGCCAGCCGCGCTTCGGCTGGCACCGCGGCATGCTGATCGACGACGCCACGATGCAGGTCTCCTTCCTCAAGGACCTGGTGACGCTCCGCAACCCGTCCAGCGAGTACACCTTCCTGTGCTACCTCCAGAGCAAGGGACGGCTGGTCGACTTCGTCAACCACAAGACCTTCTTCCCGCTCCGCGTGGAGTTCCACGACTACCTGGAATGGGCCGCGGCGAAGGTCGACGACATGGTCTCCTACGGCCACGAGGTCATCGCCGTCGAACCCGTCGTGCAGGACGGCGTGGTGGAGTACCTCGACGTCACGGCCCGCTCCGGCACCGAAACGGTGACCCACCGCGCCCGCAACCTCGTCATCGGCACCGGCCTGCGCCCCTTCGTGCCCGAGGGGGTGGAGCGCACCGACCGCGTCTGGCACACCTCCGAGCTGCTCACCAAGCTCGACCTGCTCGACGGCACCGACCCCTCCCGGTTCGTCGTCGTCGGCGCGGGACAGAGCGCCGCGGAGAACGTGGCCCATCTGCACCGCCTCTTCCCCGAGGCCGAGGTCTGCGCGGTGTTCTCGCGCTACGGCTACAGCCCCGCCGACGACAGCAGCTTCGCCAACCGGGTCTTCGACCCCGCCGCGGTGGACGAGTACTTCGCCGCCTCCGACGAGGTCAAGCACGAACTGATGGACTACCACGGGAACACCAACTACTCCGTGGTGGACGTCGACCTCATCGCCGACCTGTACCGGCAGGCGTACCAGGAGAAGGTGCTCGGCACCGAACGGCTGCGCTTCCTCAACATGTCGCGCCTCACCGGCGTCGAGGAGGCGGGCGACCGGGTCCGGGTCACCGCCCGCTCCTCGGTCACCGGCGAGGACACCGTCCTGGACGCCGACGTCGTGGTGTTCGCCACCGGCTACAGCCCGGTGGACCCCTTCGGCGTCCTGGGGAAGGTCGCCCCCCGCTGCCACCGGGACGATCGGGGGCGCGCCCGCGTCGAGCGCGACTACCGCCTCACCACCGACCCCGAGGTGCGGTGCGGCATCTACCTCCAGGGCGGCACCGAGCACACCCACGGCATCACCTCCTCCCTGCTCTCCAACATCGCCGTCCGGGTCGGCGAGATCCTGGACTCGATCGTCGAACGCGGCGCGCAGAGCGCTGTGGACGAGCCCCGACCGGTGGTCGACGGCATCGGTTCGGTCCGCTGAGACGACCCCCTCCCGGAGTTCCCCTTCCCGGCCCGAGCCGGGACCCGTGGCGCGCGCCTCCCGTGCGGCCGTCCCCGGAGGCGTTCCCCCTGTCCACAAGGAGTGGCGACAGCATGAGCACCAACCCGTTCGAAGACCCGGAGGGCCGCTTCCTGGTCCTGGTCAACGACGAGGAGCAGCACTCGCTCTGGCCGTCCTTCGCCGAGGTGCCCGCCGGCTGGCGGACCGTCTTCGGCGAGGACACCCGCGAGGCGTGCCTCGCGTACGTCGAGGAGCACTGGACCGATCTGCGGCCCGCGAGCCTGGTCGCCCGACAGGGCTGACTCAGCGCCCCGCGACCCGTGCCGCCCGTGGCGAAGCCGCCACGGGCGGCACGGTGCGTGCGGGGGCGGCCCGTCGACGAAGCGGTACGGGCACGCGCACCGCGCGCACCCGTACGCAGGTCCCGGGCCGGCGAGACGGATGGTCACCCGTGCGACATCCCCGCGACGCCCGGTGGTCCGGTGATCCGCACCCGCCCGTCCCATGCTCGTCACGACGGATGCTCCCGCTCCACCAGAAGAGGCACCATGTCCCACCACTCCCCGACCGCGCGCACCCGACGTCGGACCGCGCGCGGTCTCGCCGTGGCCGTCCTGGCCGCGCTGTCCGCCACGACCCTCGCCGCTCCGCAGGCGGTGGCGGCTCCGGGCGGCGGCAAGCACCAGCAGGCCCACCGCTTCGACCTCCAGGCCCACCGCGGCGGCCTCGGCCTCGTCGTCGAGAGCACGCTCGCCTCCTTCTCGAACGCCCTGGAGACCGGCGTCAGCACGCTGGAGCTGGACGTGCAGATCACCAAGGACGGCCAGGCCGTCGTCACCCACGACCGGCGGGTCGCCGCGTCGAAGTGCCGGGACACCGGGCCGGTCGTGCCCGGGGACCCGCAGTACCCCTACGTGGGCGACTACATCGTGAACCTGTCCCTCGCCCAGGTGCGCACCCTGGACTGCGGAACCCAGACCCTGCCCCAGTACCCGGGGCAGCGCCCGAGCCCCGGCGCCACGATGCCCTTGCTGTCGGAGGTGTTCGACCTCGTCAAGCGCTACAAGGCGAACAAGGTCCGGATGAACATCGAGACCAAGGTCGAAGCCGCGGCGCCGCACGAGACCGCGCCGCGGGAACAGTTCGTGCAGGTCGTCGCCCGTGAGGTGCGCAAGGCCCGCTTCCTGGACCGCGTCACCGTCCAGAGCTTCGACTGGGGCGCCCTGATGCGCATGCGCAAGGTCGAGCCGAAACTGCCCGTCGTCGCCCTCACCAACGGCCAGCAGTTCCTCCAGGTCGGCATGGAGGGGAAGTCGCCCTGGCTGGGCGGCATCGACATCGACGACTTCGGCGGCGACCTCGTCGCGGCGGCCAAGTCGTTCGGGGCCGCCGCCATCTCGCCGGTGCACGGGGACCCCCAGGGCGGGACCGTCGACGACCCCGGGTACAAGCCGTTCGTGACCGAGGAACTCGTCCGGAAGGCCCATGCGGCCCGTCTGAAGGTGATCCCCTGGACCGTCAACGACACCGCGACCATGAACAAGCTCATCGACGACGGCGTCGACGGCATCATCACCGACTACCCCGATCGGCTCCGCGCGGTGATGGCGGACCGCGGATTCAAGCTCCCCAAGCCGCAGCGGGCCCCGCGTCGGTGAACGGCCGCCCGCCGTCATGGCCTCCCGGCCGCGGTGCACCCGGGTGAAGACCACCGGGGCGGGAACCTCCCCGCCCCGGTGGTCACCGGGCGCGTGCCCGATCCGCCCCGGGGCGGCCCCTACGCGTCGCGCCCCTGCGCGGCGGCCTCGACGTCGGTGAAGATCCGCTCGCGGACCCTCTCCGTCGCCGCGCCCGCGTCGGCCCGGTCCAGGTCGGTCAGCACCCCGTTGCGCTTGCGCACGGCTCCGCCGACGACGACCGTGTCCACGTCGCTGGGCTGGGTCCGCAGCACCACATGGGCGGCAGGGTCGCCCAGGGCCACCCCGTAGGGCGCCGTGTTGATCAGCACGAGGTCGGCGAGCTGCCCGGGGGCGAGGCGGCCGAGGTCCTCGCCGAGGCCGATGGCGCGTGCGGCGTTCACCGTGGCGTACTCCAGCATGTGGCGGGGTTCGACCATGGGGACCCCGGGGCGGCGGGTCAGCGGGTAGCGGCCGGCCTCGCGCTCGTCGAACGCATCGACGCTGCGCATCAGGAGGAAGGTGAGGCGCATGGTGGCGAACAGGTCGATGGGAACCCGGGCCGGCGTGTCGATCCCCAGGGTGGAGGCGACCCCGGCCCGGTGGGCGCGGTTGAGCACCGTCATGGAGCGACCGCCGCCGAACTCGCACTCGGGGGTGAAGGAGATGCTGCCGCCGCAGGCGGCGATGAACTCCAGTTCCTCGTTGTCGGCGGCGTTGGAGTGCGCGGGCACGATGTCGGGGCCGAGCAGTCCGGCCTCGTGCAGGGCGCGGATCTGACCGGCCGGGTTCTGGTGCACGGTCATCTGCATGCCCAGCTCCCGGGCCAGCGCGATCTCCTCGGCGATCCGACCCATGCTGCCGCGCTCGATCGAGGCGAGCGCCATGCCCACCCGGAGCAGCCCGTCGTCGCCGGTCTCCTTGCGCAGCTCGCTGACGTGGTCGAGGCGCCAGGCGTCCTCGCGGGGCGCGCCGTCGAGGCTGGAGAGCATGCCGTAGGCCCACAGGGTGCGCTGCCCGGTGGCCCGGTGGGCGTCGAGCGCCGCTTCGGCGTGCCGGGGCGACATCACGTTGTGGCAGAAGTCGAGGACTCCGGTGACCCCGGCGTCCAGCATCTCGATGGAGCCGGCGAGGGTGGCGTCGTGGATGTCCTCGACGCCGAAGTGCTCACGCAGGTAGAACACGCGGGACTGGTAGTCGTCGAAGGTCCAGCCGGTGGCGTGCAGGCCCTTGAGCGGGGTCTGCCAGGCGTGCATGTGGGTGTCGATCAGCCCGGGGAAGGCGATCATTCCCCGGGCGTCGATCACCTCGGCCTGCGGGTCGGTGAGTTCGGGGGCGACGGCCGAGATGCGGTCGCCGACGACGAGGACGTCGCCGGTGGTGAGGTCACCGAGTGCCGGGTCCATGGTGAGGACGGTGGCACCCTTGATCAGCAGGCGGGACTCGGTGGAGCGGTTTTCGGGCACGGCTGACTCCCTGGGAGACGGGGGTGACGAGGAACGGTGCGGCGGTGGTCGTCGCGGTGTGGACGGACCGTTCGCCGGGGGCGGTGGAGGGGCGGGCGCCCGGGGGCGCGGCGTGGGCTCCGGAGCGCGGCTCAGCCCCGGGGCTTGGCCGCCTTGTACCGGAACACGGCGACGTCGCCGGTGGTGGAGACGACGTTCTCGACCTTCTTCGGGTTGTACGCCCAGAAACCCGAGTAGTCGAAGTAGGCGCAGTCCAGGGCCTCTTCGTCGATGATCCGCGACATCTTCTGCCAGGCCGCGTCCTGCGCCGGGGGCGTCTTGGCGGCCAGTGCGTCGGCGGCGGCGGAGGCGAGCTGGGGGTAGGGCAGCTTCAGCGGGTTGCCGGCGGCGTCCGGTGCGAACTTGCGCTTGTAGTAGTCGTCGGGGCCGGAGCGCGAACCGTCGGAGAGGATCGAGGCCGGGTACTCGCCGCTCTGGAAGGTGCTCAGGAACTGTGCGAAGTTCGGGAGTTCGAGCGTGACGTCGACGCCGATCTTCGCCATCTGGTCGCGGAACAGCTCGGCCACGGGCCGCTGGGTGTCATAGCTGATCAGGGTGAACGAGCGTTTTCCGCCGCCCAGTTCGGACATCAGCTCCTTGGCCTTGGCCAGGTCGTAGGGGTAGCCCTTCAGTGAGGGGTCGTGGCCGGGCTGTCCCTCGGGGAAGCGCTGGGTGTGGATCTCGCCCTTGCTGCCGAGTGCCGCGTCGAGGTAGTCCTGCGGGTTCATCGCGTGGCACACGGCCTGGCGGAACGCCTTCTCCTTGAACACCTTCTTGGTGTCGTACATCTGGAGGTGCCAGAGCACGGACGGGAACGAGGAGGAGGCGAGGCCCTCCTTCTCGGCGCGCTCCGCCAGCGGCGGGCTCGTCCAGACGACGTCGAGCTGTCCGCCGCGCAGGGCGTTGTAGAGGCTGTCGGGGTCGTTGATCTGGGTGACCTCGATGCGCTCCGGACCGACCGACTCCTTGTCGTAGTAGTCGTCGAACGCGGTGACGACCGTGCGCAGCCCCTTGGTGGACGCCTTGGCGTCGTACTTCCAGGGCCCGGTGCCGACACCGGCCGTCTTCCAGTCGCCCGCCTCCAGCGACTTGGGGGAGATCATGTACATCGCGAACCGGGCGAGGTTGTTGACGAGGCTCGGCGCCGGTTCCTTGAGGTCGATGCGGACGTGGGTGGCGTCGACCGCGGTGATCGACTTGACGGCGGCGAGTTGGTTCCGGTACTGGCTGGGGGTGTTCTTGACGCGTTCCAGGTTCTTGACGACGGCCGTGGCGTCGAAGGGCGTGCCGTCGTGGAAGGTGACGCCGGAGCGGAGGGTGAAGTCGACCCGCAGCGGGGTCTGCTTCCACTCGGTGGCCAGTTGCGGCTGGAGGGTGAAGCCGTCCGGGGCGATGCTCAGCAGCGACTCGTAGACCAGCGAGGTGAAGGTGCTGTTCTGCTTGGTGACGGGGTCCCAGTCGGTGAACTGTTGGTTGGTGCCGAAGCGCAGGGTTCCGCTCGGCCCGCCGGCGGTCCGCTCGGTGCCGGCCTTGTCGTCCGTGCCCGTGTCGCTGCACGCGGCGAGGGTGACGGCCAGCGCGGTGGCGAGGAGAGCCGTTCCGGCCGTCCGGGCGGTGCGTCTTCGAGGGGAGGGGGTGGCCCGTCCCGCGGGCGTGCGCACTCCGTTGTTCGTCACAGCGAAATCCTCCGCACAGTTGTGTGAGCGAGAATGCGATGTGCGTCATGGTGGACGCATGTGCAGTATTCCTGTCAAGAGTCGCGTAATCCCTCGTGAAATCCTGGGAATGCCAGGGGAGGAAGCGGAGAAGAGTGATAAGACGCCCAGCGGTCACCCCTGCATCAGAGGGAAGGTGTCTTGTTTGCTGTACGAATGTGCAAGATAACGTTCGCCGTTGGACGGGGCCATGATCAGCGAGACGCCGTGCGGGCACTGCGGATCACGTGATCAACGGGTACGCCGTGCCTCCGGAGAACGCCGGACGGGCGCGACGCTCACCCCCGCCCGTCCTTTGCGCCCGCACCGCCGCACCGCACCCGGTCGTCCCCCTCGGGCCGGGCCGCCCGGTGCATCCGCGCCGAGAGCGTGTGCAACCGCTCGACCAGTTCCTCGGGTTCGTGCACCACGAAGTCGGAGCCGAACGCCGCCACCCACACGGCGAGGTGGTCCAGGCTGTCCGCCCCGATGCGCAGCAGGCACGACCCGTCGTCGAGGGGCTCCACCGTGCCCAGCATCGGCGGCACCTCGTCGACGACCTCGTCCGCCGGGCCCCGCATCGTCACCACCGCCCGGTGGCGGAACGGGGCGCCGGCGCGACCCGTCTCCAGGTAGGCCACCAGGTCCTCGGCCGGCAGCGGCCGCGGGGTGAACCCCGGCCCCGTGGGCACCCTGAGCGTCAGCCGGTCGACCCGGAACCTGCGCCAGTCGGACCGGTGGGTGTCCCAGGCGAACAGGTACCAGCGCCGCGCGTCGTGCACCAGCCGATAGGGTTCCACGTCCCGCACGCTGGGCTCGCCCCCGTACGAGACGTAGTCGAACCGCAGCCGCTCCCGGGCCCGGACCGCCGAGGCGATCGAGGTGAGCACCGCCGGGTCCACCGTGCGGCCGACCCCGGGCAGCGTGACGACCGCGGCGTTGAGCGCGTCCACCTGGTGGCGCAGCCGCGAGGGCAACACCTGGTCCAGCTTGGCCAGCGCCCGTACCGAGGTCTCCGCGATGCCCGTCACCGCACCCGCCGCCGCCGTGCGCAGCCCCACCGCGACGGCGACCGCCTCCTCGTCGTCGAGCAGCAGCGGCGGCAGCGAGGCGCCGGCCCCCAGCCGGTACCCGCCGCCGGCACCCCCCACGGCACCGATCGGATAGCCCAGCGCACGCAACTTCTCGACGTCGCGCCTGATGGTGCGCGCACTGACGTCGAGCCGGTCGGACAGGTCCCGTCCCGACCAGTCCCGGCGGGTCTGGAGCAGCCCGAGCAGACGCAACAGCCGGGCCGAGGTGTGCAGCATGACGGGAGTCTCCCACCGGTCGCGGACAGAAGCTGACCGCGAAGGCCCCTAACGTCCGTCGTGACGAAACGTCCGTCGTGACGAAAGGAAAGCCATGACCGTTCTTGTCACCGGTGCCACCGGCACCGTCGGACGCGCCCTGGTCGAGCACCTGCTCGCCCGCGGAGCGCAGGTCCGTGCCCTGACCCGCGATCCGCGACGGGCGCACTTCCCGGACGGGGTCGAGGTCGTCGCCGGGAACCTGGCCGACCCCACCGGCCTGGACCGGGCCTTCGACGGCGTGACCGCCGTGCACCTGATCACCTTCGACGGGGCGGACCACGCTCCGCTCGCCACGGGCGCGGTGCTCGCCGAACTGGCCCGCGGGGCGGGCGTGCGGCGGGTGACGGTCCTCGGGGGAGACGTGGAGAAGAGCCCCCTGGAGGCGGCCGTCGAGGCCGGGGGTCTGGGCTGGACCCGCCTCTCACCGGTGGAGTTCATGTCCAACGCGCTGGAGTGGGCCGGGTCCGTGCGGACGGAGGGCGTGGTCCGCGAGGCGTTCCCGCAGGCCCGGAGCGCCGTGGTGCACGAGGCGGACATCGCCGAGGTCGCCGCCGTCGCCCTCACCGAGGACGGCCACGCCGGCCGGGAGTACTGGCTGACCGGCCCCGAGTCGCTCACGGCGCCCGAGAAGGTGCGCATCATCGGCGAGGTCCTCGGCCGCGAGGTCCGCCACGTGGAGCTGACCCGGGACGAGGTCGTCGGGCAGTGGCGGCAACAGGGCTACGCGGAGGAGGACATCGCGTTCTTCCTCGCGATGCGCACCGACCCGCCGGAGGCCGGGTACACGGTCCTGCCGACGGTGCGGGAGGTGACCGGTAGGCCGGCCAGGACCTTCGCCCACTGGGTGCGGGAGAACGCAGCCGCCTTCGGGGGCTGACTCCGGCCCGAGTGCGCCCGGCGTGCACGGCGCACTGGCGGGCGGAAACGGAACTCATTCGGGCTCCGTGCGCCCTACCCGGTGATCGTGCGCCGCAGTGATGATGAGCCGACCGCGAGTGATCCGGACGACTCCGCGCACCGGGCCCCGGCCGGGTGGACACGCGGGGGAAGGGACGTGCGTTGCTGCTCCTCATCTCTCCCGACGGCATGGAGGAGGCCCTCGACTGCGCGAGGGCCGCGGAACACCTGGACATCGTCGACGTCAAGAAGCCGGACGAGGGCTCGCTCGGCGCGAACTTCCCCTGGGTCATCAGGGAGGTCCGCGACGCGATCCCGGCGGACAAGCCGGTCTCCGCCACGGTGGGGGACGTCCCCTACAAGCCGGGCACGGTCGCCCAGGCGGCGCTGGGCGCCGTGGTCTCGGGGGCGACCTACATCAAGGTCGGCCTCTACGGGTGCACCACGCCCGAACAGGCGGTCGAGGTGATGCGCGGGGTCGTCCGGGCGGTGAAGGACCACCGGCCGGACGCCCTGGTCGTCGCCTCGGGATACGCCGACGCCCACCGAATAGGATGCGTCAATCCGCTGGCCCTGCCCGACATCGCCCACCGCTCCGGAGCCGACGCGGCCATGCTCGACACCGCGGTCAAGGACGGCACCCGGCTGTTCGACCACGTACCGCCACCGGAGTGCGAGGAGTTCGTCCGGCGGGCCCACCGGGCCGGTCTGCTCGCGGCCCTCGCCGGCAGCGTGAAGGCCGAGGACCTCGGCTGCCTGACCCGCATGGGCACCGACATCGTGGGGGTGCGCGGAGCGGTCTGCGAGGGCGGTGACCGCACCGCAGGAAGGATTCAGCCCGCCTTGGTGGCCGCCTTCCGGGCGGAACTCGACCGGCACGCCCCACGCCGTGCCGCCGCCGGCGCCACGGGCTGACCGCGGATGACGACGTGTCCGCCCCGCCCCGTGCCCGCCGCCCCCGGGCAGCACTTCACCGTCGTCGACCCGGCGACCGGTGAGACCTTCGCACAAGCACCCGCCCGGCGGCCGGAGGAGGTGGACGCCCTCGTCGCCCGGGCCCACGCGGCCTGGCGAGGGTGGCGGGCCGACCCCGCCGCCCGCGCCGCGGCCCTGCGCGAGGCCGCCGACGCCGTGGAAGCGGCCGGGGCGGACCTCGCCCCCCTGCTCACCCGCGAACAGGGCAAGCCGCTGGCCGAGTCGCGGGCCGAGGTGGCCCGCACCGCGGACCGCATCCGCTACTTCGCCGGGCTCCGTGCCGAGCCCCGCCCCCTGGTGGACGGTCGGCCGGTGCGCAGCGAGGTCCGGTGGCGGTCCATCGGGCCGGTCGCCGCGATCGTCCCGTGGAACTTCCCCCTCCAACTCGCCTCCGCGAAGTTCGCCCCCGCCCTCGCCGCGGGCAACACGGTGGTGCTCAAGCCGTCGCCCTTCACCCCCCTCGCCACCCGGCTGCTGGGCTCCGTCCTCGCCGAGGTGCTCCCCGAGGACGTCCTGACGGTCGTCACCGGTCACGAACCCCTCGGCGCCCGCCTGGCCTCCCACCCGGGCATCCGTCACGTGACCTTCACCGGCGCGGCCCCCACCGGGCGGGCCGTGGCCCGTGGTGCGGCGTCCTCGCTCGCCCGGGTCACCCTCGAACTGGGCGGCAACGACGCCGCGATCCTGCTGGAGGACGCAGCGGTCGACCGGATCGCCGACCGGCTGTTCTGGGCGGCGTTCCGCAACTGCGGGCAGGTCTGCATGGCCGTCAAACGCGTCTACGCCCCGGCCCGGCTCTACTCCGACGTGGTCGAGGCGCTCGCCCAGCGGGCGAGGACCGTCGTCGTCGGCGCGGGACTCGACCCGGCGACCCGACTGGGCCCGCTCAACAACGCCCCCCAGTTGGCCAGGGTCGAGGACTGCACGGCCCGTGCCCTGGCCGAGGGCGCCCGCGCAGCGGCCGGCGGACACCGGTTGGACCGACCCGGCTACTTCCACGCCCCCACGGTCCTGGCCGACGTCCCGCCCGACAGCCCGGTGGTAACGGGGGAGCAGTTCGGCCCGGTACTGCCGGTGCTGCCGTACCGGAAGCTCGACGAGGCCGTCGAGGCCGCCAACGGCACGGGCTTCGGGCTGGGCGGCTCGGTGTGGGGGACGGACCTCGACCGGGCCGAGGCGGTGGCCGACCGGCTGGAGTGCGGAACGGCGTGGATCAACCACCACGCCGAACTGTCCCTGGCCCAGCCCTTCGCCGGCGCCGGGCAGAGCGGTGTCGGCGTCGCGGGCGGATCGTGGGGGCTCCACGGCAACCTCCGCCCGTTCGTCGTGCACCGCCCCGAGGAGACGTGACGATGAGGTTCGGCGCGGCAGTGCTGCGCACCGCCACCGGCCCGTTCGCCCTGGAGGAGGTCGTCCTGGCCGCGGGGCCCGCCGCCGACGAGGTCCTGGTGCGGATCGCGGGGTGCGGCATGTGCCGCACCGACCTCGCGGTGCGGCGACCGGGCAGCCGTTCACCGCTGCCGGCGGTGCTCGGACACGAGGGCGCCGGGGTGGTGGCCGCGACCGGCGGCCCGCACACCGGGCTGGACGAGGGCGACCGGGTCGTGCTGAGCTTCGACTCCTGCGGGAACTGCCCGAGCTGTCTGGCCGCCGCCCCCGCCCACTGCGACGCCTTCGCCCCGCTCAACCTCTTCGGCGGGCGGACGGGGGGCACCACCCGGTTCACCGACGCGACCGGCGGCGCCCTGGCCCCGCGCTGGTTCGGCCAGTCGGCCTTCGCCCAGTACGCGGTGGTGCCGGCACGCAACGCCGTCCGGGTCGACCCCGCGCTGCCGGTCGAACTGCTCGGACCGCTCGGCTGCGGCTTCCTCACCGGTGCCGGGGCGGTCCTCCACACCTTCGCCGCCGGGCCCGGTGACACCCTCGCCGTCTTCGGCGCCGGAGCGGTGGGCCTGGCCGCGGTGATGGCGGCCACCGCCGCCGGAGCGGTGACCGTGGCCGTCGACCGGCACCCCCGACGGCTGGCCCTCGCCGAACGGTACGGGGCGGTCCCGCTCTCCGCCGCGACCCCGGACCTGCCCGGCCGCATCCGGAGCCTGCTCGGCGGCGCCCGGTACGCCCTCGACACGACGGCCTCGCCCCGCCTGATCAACGACGCCCTCCGGGCCCTGCGCCCGACCGGACACCTCGGCCTGGTGGCCCGGCTGCACACCGCACTCCCGCTCGAACCGGGGACCCTGGACCGGGGTCGCCGGATCTCCCACGTCTGCGAGGGGGACGCGGTGCCGGGGCTGTTGATCCCCCGGCTGATCGGGCTGTGGCGCGCAGGCCGGTTCCCCTTCGACGAGTTGATCCGCACCTACCCGCTCGCCGACGTCAACGAAGCCGAACGCGACTGCGAGGCCGGCCGCGTGGTCAAGCCCGTTCTGATCCCGTGACGGGGCGCCCGCCCAGCCGTGCGCGGCGGTCGGGAGCCCCCGTGACGAACTCGACGCACCCATGGAGGACATGTGGTCGGTACACCCTTCGAGATCACCACGGCCGGGGCCGGGGAAGGCGTCGGCTCGGGCGTGGGGCTGACCGCCCTCCTGGTCGCCGCGGCCCGCGCCATCGAGACCCACCGCCACGACTCCCTGGCCACGGACGGCTACGCGGAGCACTTCGTGCGCGCGGCTCCTGCGTGCGCCGACTGGCCGGTGCGTCCGCAGCAGGTTCCGGGCGGGGAGGCGAACCCGTTGTGGGGGAGGTTCGCGCGCTACTTCGGGCTGCGGACGAGAATCCTCGACCGGTTCCTCCTGCGTGCCGCACGGACGGGCGGCGCCCGTCAGGTGGTCCTGCTGGGGGCGGGGCTGGACACCCGGGCGTTCCGGCTCGACTGGCCCCCCGGCTGCACGGTCTTCGAGATCGACCGGGAGCGCGTGCTGGCGTTCAAGCACGGGGTCCTCGACGGACTGTCGGCGGCCCCGAGGACGACGCGGGTGCCGGTGCCGATGGACCTCCGTGCCGACTGGGCCGCGGCACTGCTCGCCGCGGGCTTCGACCCGGCCCTCCCCAGCGCCTGGCTCGCCGAGGGGCTGCTGTTCTATCTGCCCGCGACCGCCGAGACCGCGCTCGTCGACACCGTGGACCGGCTGGCCGCCCCGGGCAGCGCGCTGGCGTACGAGGTCAAGCTCGACGAGGACCTGTGGGCGTACCGGCACGCACCGCTGTACACGTCGACGACGCAGCAGACCGGCATCGACCTGCTCACCCTGTTCGTCAGGGAACCGCGGCCCGACTCCGCCGGTCGTCTCGCCGGCCGGGGCTGGTCCACGAGGGTCCGCACCCCCTTCGACTTCAGCCGCCGGCTCGGCCGCGGCCCGCTGCCCGAGCCGGACGACCCCTTGGCGGGCAACCGGTGGGTGTTCGCGGACAAGCCGCGGCGGTGATCCCGCCGCGGCTTGTCCGCACCGCGGTCCGCGGTCACCCCGCGGACCGCGGTGCGGCCTCCTCCCGGGCCCGCTCCAGCAGCGTGAGGAGTGCGGCGGTGTCCTGCGCCCCCTCCAACGAAAGCCGACCGTCGACGACGAGGGTCGGCACCGAACGGATTCCCCTGGTCCGCGCCGTGCCGAGGTCGGCCGTCACCTCGGCCGTGCCCCCGGTGCCCGCCAGCACCTCCAGGACCCGGTCGGGGTCGAGGTCGGGCGCGGCCGCCGCGGCGAGCACCTCGGGGCGGGTGAGGTCGCGGCCTTCGGAGAAGTAGGCGGCGTACAGGCGCTCCTTCACCTCCGTCTGCTTCCCCTCGGTCCCGGCCAGCCACAGCACCCGGTGGGCGTCGAAGGTGTTGCCGATCAGCGCACGACCGAAGTCCATCGCGATGCCCTCCTCCGCCGCCACCCGCGCGGTGTGGGCGAGCACGGCGTCGGCCCGCGGGCCCAGCCGTTCGGCGAGGTGCTCGCGCGCCGGGGTGCCGGGGCGCGGCGCCCCGGGGTCGAGCTGGAACGCCCGGTGCACCAGGTGCACCTCGTCCGCGTGCGGGAAGGCGTCCAGCGCCCGGTCCAGGCGCCGCTTGCCGATGTAGCACCAGGGGCAGACGAGGTCGGCGTGGACCTCGACGGTGATCGTCCTGCCGCTCGGGTTCACCGGTCGAGTCCGAAGGTCTCGGCGAACCGGCCGACCATCAGGTCCGCGCCCTTGTACTGGGCGGTGGTCTCGGGGCCCAGCAGTTCCCCGCCGGGCATCTCGGCCGCACCGCCCGTCGGGCCGAGCGGCAGGAGCAGCAGCGGCGGGCCCGGGGCGTAGCTGGTCAGTTCCGTGCCGCCCCCGATCAGGGAGGTGATGTTCTCCGCGATCACCTCGGCGTGCCGCACGGCGGCACCCGCCCGCTTGGGCTCGGCCACGTCGGTGATGTCCCCCAGGGCGAAGACCGTGCGCTGGCCCTTCACCTGGAGCGTGGGCGTCACCTCGATCTGTCCGCCGGAGAGCCGGGCGCCGGCGAGCGCGCCGGTGAGGTACCCGGTGGCCGGGGTCACCCCGTGGGTCCGGAACCAGGTCTGGGCGGTCACCTCGACCCCCGCCTTGGTGGTGACGGTGAACGCCCGCGCCGTACCGGCCTCGGTCGGCGGCTCCTGGGCCAGCGAGTCCCCGAGCAGCAGCTCGACCCCGAGGTCGGCCAGCTGGCGCAGGATCTCCTTGCGGAACGCTTCTGAGTAGCCGCTGAGGATCTCCGGTGCCGGATCGACGAGGACGACCTCCTTCCGTGGCCACTGGGCCTTGATCTCCCCGGCGAATTCGAGGCCCACCGGCCCCGCCCCGAGGAGGAGCACCCGGTCCGCCTCCGCGAGCTGTCCGCGGGTGGCGCCGAACCGCTCCAGGGTGGCGGAGGAGTCGTCCAGGTCGCTCTTGGCCGGGAAGGGGTAGCCGGAGCCGGTGGCCAGCACCAGGTAGTCGGCGTCCAGGGTGGTGCCGGAGGCGAGGGCGACGCTCCCGGGCTCCGCGCGCACGGCGCGGTCGCGCACCACGCGGCCCCTGGTCAGCAACTTGTCGTACGGCAGGAAGATCCGCGGGGCGAAGTCGGCGTCGACCGCGGCACGCAGGGCGCCCACGTTGTGCAGGAAGGCGTCCTTGGGCTCGACGAGCGTCACGTCGGCGACGCCGTCCAGGGCCTTGGCCGCGGCGCTGCCGCCGTATCCACCGCCGATGATCACGACTCTGGGGGGCATGGTGTCTCCAGTCACGGGTGCGAGGGGCTCGGTCGGAGCGTGCGGGTGCAGGTCGTCAGGAGGGTGCGAAGCCCCGCGGGGCCGGAGTCCTCCCGATGACACCGGGAAAACTGTACAGCCGTTGAGGTTTATTCCGGAGGGTGCCTCCGTTGGAGGGGCGCCGGACGACGGACCCCCTCCCCGAGACCCGGAGACCCGGAGCCGCGCCGGCCGGGCCCCGCCCGGGCGCCCCCCCGCGGGGGCGCGGGCGCCCCCCGCGGGGGGGCGCCCCGGCGGGGCGGGTTGTGCGCCGGAGGGGGGGCGGGGGGGGAATGGGGCACGCCCCGCCGCGAAAAGG
>NZ_JBEOWM010000014.1:0-154142 GCF_040296045.1 Streptomyces sp. NPDC002490
TGAAGTGACGCGCATGTGCGCTCCTCCGGATGGGTGTCGGGCGCGCTTCGGTCGGGTCGGGTCGGCGTCAAGGCTGCGAGTGGCGGCGCAACCCCCGGGTCAGACCGCCTGGGCGGCGACGTACGCGCCGCGCTTCTCCACGGCCATCTGGTACAGGCGCCCGGCGCGGTACGAGGAGCGGACCAGCGGGCCGGACATCACGCCGGAGAAGCCGATCTCGTCGGCCTCCTGCTTCAGCTCCACGAACTCCTGCGGCTTCACCCAGCGTTCCACCGGGTGGTGCCGGACGGAGGGCCGCAGGTACTGGGTGATGGTGATGAGTTCGCAGCCCGCCTCGTGCAACTCGCGCAGGGCCTGGCTGATCTCCTCGCGGGTCTCGCCCATGCCGAGGATCAGGTTCGACTTGGTGACCAGGCCGGCGGCGCGGGCCTCGGTGATGACCTTCAGGGACCGCTCGTAGCGGAAGCCGGGGCGGATGCGCTTGAAGATCCGGGGCACCGTCTCGACGTTGTGGGCCAGCACCTCGGGGCGGGAGGAGAAGACCTCGGCGAGGGCCTCCGGCTCGGCGTTGAAGTCCGGGACCAACAACTCCACCTTGGTGCGGCCGTCCGCCCGCCCGGAGGTCATGGCGTGGATCTGCCGCACGGTCTCGGCGTACAGCCAGGCGCCGCCGTCCGCGAGGTCGTCGCGGGCGACGCCGGTGACGGTGGCGTAGTTCAGGTCCATGGTGACGACGGACTCGCCGACGCGGCGCGGCTCGTCCCGGTCGAGGGCCTGCGGCTTGCCGGTGTCGATGTTGCAGAAGTCGCAACGCCGGGTGCACTGGTCACCGCCGATGAGGAACGTGGCCTCGCGGTCCTCCCAGCACTCGTAGATGTTGGGACAGCCGGCCTCCTGGCACACGGTGTGCAGCCCCTCGCCCTTCACGAGGTTCAGCATCTTCGTGTACTCGGGACCCATCTTCGCCCGGGTCTTGATCCACTCGGGCTTGCGCTCGATGGGGGTCTGGCTGTTGCGGACCTCCAGGCGCAGCATCTTGCGTCCGTCGGGTGCGACTGCGGACACATCGGCTCCCTGTGCTTCGATTCTTGGGCGTCCACCAGAGTACGCCCGAAAGATGTAGCCCCGTTGCCGGTGCCAACCTCCGACCTCGGGGGAGGCATTCCCCCCTTCGGGGAAATAGCTGTAAATGGCACCGGGTGCCGCGTTCCGGTGGGTGCCCACCCGCCGGGCGACACCCACCGGACCGTCCGGTCAGGCGGCCGGCAGCGGCGCGGCCGGGCGCCCGGTGACCTCGCGGGGCAGCGGCACGGCGTCGGCCAGCACCTCGGCGAGGTGGCGCTCCACCGCCGGCAGCACCTCCTCGACGGTCAGCTCCCGGCCCAGTTCGCCGGCGAGCGAGGCCACCCCGGCGTCCCGGATGCCGCACGGCACGATCCGGTCGAACCAGGTGTTGTCGGGGTTCACGTTGAGCGAGAAGCCGTGCATGGTGACGCCCTTGGCGACCCGGATGCCGATGGCGGCGATCTTGCGGTCCTCGCCGCGCTGGCCCGCGTTGGACGGTGCGTACTCGGGGCCCATCAACCGGGCGTCGTACTCCTCGTCGGCCAGCCGGGGGTCGAAGTCGAGGGAGAGCCCGCCGAGCGCGGGGCGCTGCTCCACCGGGTCGCCCAGGATCCACACCCCGCTGCGGCCCTCGATCCGGCTGGTCCGGAGCCCGAACTCCGCGCAGACCCGGATCAGGGCCTCCTCCAGCCGGCGGACGTGCGCCACGACGTCCACCGGGCGCGGCAGCTTCAGGATCGGGTAGCCGACCAGCTGCCCGGGGCCGTGCCAGGTGATCTTTCCGCCCCGGTCCACGTCGATCACCGGGGTCCCGTCCAGGGGGCGCTCGCTGTCCTCGGTGCGCCGCCCTGCGGTGTAGACGGGCGGGTGTTCCAGCAGCAGGCAGGTGTCCGGGACCTCGTCGGCGAAGCGGGCGGCGTGCACCCGTCGCTGTTCGTCCCAGGCCACCTGGTAGTCCACCGCGTCCGTGCCGAATCCCAGCCGGACGAACCGCAGCTCACTCACGGTACGTGCCTCCCTAGAGCGTTTCGGGTGGGAATTGCCACCTCTCCACCCCCGCCACTGTACGACCCGTCGCCACGCGTCAGCTGTCGAGCCGATCCTCACACGATCGGATGAATGCGGGGCGAAGGCGGCGTTGCGGGCTACTTCTCCCGCTACATTCGCGCCGTTCACAAGGCCGTAAGGGCCGCTCACGTGTGGCCCGACAGGCAGGAGACCGCACAGCTGATGACGGAACGACCTCCGCAGCGCACCCCCAACCGCCAACTAGCCGCCCTCATCGCGGAGGCAGGGTTCTCCAACGCGGGGCTGGCCCGCCGGGTCGACCAGCTCGGACTGGAACACGGGCTCGACCTGCGGTACGACAAGACGTCCGTGACGCGTTGGCTCCGCGGGCAGCAACCCCGCGGAACCACGCCCGCGCTCATCGCCGAGGTGTTCACCCGGCGCCTCGGACGCAGACTCACCGCCCAGGACCTGGGCCTCGACGCCTGCGCCCCGGTGTACGCCGGGCTGGAGTTCGCCGCGGGCCCCGAAGAGGCGGTGGACATCGTCAGCGGGCTGTGGCGCAAGGACTCGGGCAGCCACGCCGAACTCCGCAAGATCGCCTTCACCCCCGCCGGACTCGTGGTCCCCAGCCGCGACTGGCTGATCGGCCGCGCCGACGACCGGGTGGCGCGCAGCGACGACCGACCGCGCCCCGAGCACCCCGAACGCGCCGAGCAGCCCGAGCGGGCCACCGTCCCGGCGGCCCGCACCGGCTCCGGGGCACCCCGACCCGCCCGCCCCGAGGCGGGCCCCGCGCCCGCGGTGCCGGCGGGGCTGCGCATCCCGGCCCAGGGCCGCGGACCCGCCTCCCACCCCAGACAGCGCGGCACCGAGCGCGGCCCCGGCCACCGGGTGACCGCCGGTGACATCGCCGCCCTGCGCTCCGTCGCCGACCTGTTCCGCACCCTCGACAACGCCTACGGCGGCGGGCACGCCCGGCAGGCCCTGGTCCGGTACCTGGAGCACGAGGCCGAGCCGATGCTGCGCGGGGTCTACGGCGAGCAGACCGGGCGGCGGCTCTTCGGCGCCGCCGCCGAGCTGACCCGGCTGGCCGGCTGGACCTCGTACGACATCGGTGCCCACGGGCTCGCCCAGCGGTACTTCGTGCAGGCCCTGCGGCTCTCCCAGGCGGCCGGTGACCGGGCCTACGGCGCCTACGTCCTGATCACCATGAGCCGGCAGGCCGTCTACCTGGGCCACGGCCGGGAGGCGGTCCAACTGGCCCGGGTCGCCCAACAGGGCATCGGTTCCTCCGCCCCGCACGCCGTCCAGGCCCTGCTGCACGCCGCCGAGGCGCGCGGGCACGGGGTGCTCGGCGAGGTGCGGGCGTGCACCGCCTCGCTGGTACGGGCGGAACGGTCCCTGGACGCCGCCCGCCCCGGGGACGAACCCCCGCAGTGGGCCCGGTTCTTCGACGAGGCCCAACTCGCCGACGAGTTCGGGCACTGCTACCGGGACCTCCAGCAGTACCGGGCCGCGGCCCAGCACGCCGAGCGCTCCCTCCAACTGCGGGCGCCCGGGTACGCCCGCAGCCGGTTGTTCTGCCGGGTCGTGCTGGCCTGCGCCCGCCTCGGCCTCGGCGAACTGGACCAGGCGTGCGCCCTGGGCGCGGAGGCCGCGCAGCAGGCCGCCGACATGCGCTCGGTACGGGCCCTGGAGTACGTCCGCGACTTCGAACGGCGCCTGGAGCCGTACCGGGAGACCGCGCAGGCGCGCGGCTACCGGGACAAGGTCGCACTGATCTGACGGCCGCCCCCACGGGGTCCGGGACCCGGACCCCGGAGGCGGTCAGGCCGCGAGGTGCTCCGCCCGGTGCGCCGACTCCGGGGCGAGGTCCGCGAGGACGGCCGCCGCGGCCCGGTGCCCGGACCGGATCGCCCCGGCCGGGCCGCCGGTCTCCCGGTGGTCCCCGCACACGTACAGGCCGTCCACGACCCGCACCGGCCGCTGCGGGTCGTGCGGGGCGGGCGTCGCGGGCACCGCGTCCGGGACGTGCCGCACCGACAGCAGCTCCCACCGGGCCGTCCCGGTGCCGTACAGCCCGGCCAACTGCGCCCGCACCGCCCGGTCCAGGTCCGACGGCGGGGGGCCGAGAACGGTGGAGGAGACCAGGGACCGGCCGGCCGGGGCCCGGGTCGGATCGACCCGGCTGACCACCGCGGTGTGGGCCACCGGACCGCGCCGCTCGGTGTCCAGGACCCAGGCCGGGTCCAGGAGCGGAGGCACCTCGGCCACGTGGTGCACCACGGTCACCTGGTGGAAGTCGGGCACCCGCAGCCCCGGCAGCAGCCGGGCGGCGGACCGGGCGTCGGTGGCCAGCAGGACCGCCCGGCAGCGGATCTCTCCGTGCTCCTCGGTGACCACCCGGTTCGTCGACACCGAACGGACCCGCACCCCGGTGCACAGCGTCCCCGTCGGCAGCCCGGCGGCCAAGCCGTCGGGCAGGGCCCCGGCCCCGCCCTCCGGCAGGCAGAGCCGCCCCCGGGCGAAGGCGTGCAGGGCGAGGTCGGCGCACCGGCTGGACGTGGACAGCTCCGGGTCGCACAACAGCGCGGCCAACAGCGGGCGCACGAAGCCCTCCACCGTCCGGGACGGGACGCCCCGGGTGGGCAGGGCCTCGGAGGCGGGGCACTCCGGCCGGGCCAGCAACCGTTCCACCGGGGTGTCGGCCAGCCGGGCCAGCGCCGCGCCCAGTCGGGCCTGGTCCAGCGGGCTCCCCACGGCGCCCGACCGGGGCGCCCACCCCGGTCGCGGACCGCCTCTGGGGGCGCTTGCCAGGGCGCGTGCAGTCTTGAATGCGCCCCGTGCGCGCCGGATGGGACGGGGTTCGCCCACCCGGTGCAGCCGCCCCTCGCCCGGCACCAGCACACCGGGTGAGAACGGGCGCAGCACCAGCCCCTCCAGCCCCGGTGTGCGCCGCAGTTCGGCGTGGGCGGTGAACAGCGGTCGGGCGATCCGGTCGAGCAGGAAGCCGTCGACCTCCTCGGTCGCCATCCGACCGCCGGGCCGGTCGGACGCCTCCAGGACCACGGTGGGTATCCCCGCCCCGGTCAGTCGTCGGGCGGCGGTGAGTCCGGCGACCCCGGCTCCGACGACGACGATCTCCGCTTGACGTGCGGGCTCAAGCACGTGCTCCTCCCCGAGGTTGCGCGGTCGAGCGCACCAGGCCCCCGACACGGCCGTGACGTACATGAGTTCCGGTCGAGCGTAGGAGCCGTGCCCCGCCCCCGGCAGGGCGCGCGACACCGTGGTACGGACGCACGCCGGTCGCACGGCGGAGGCGCCCCGGGGGCGGGGCGGCCCGGCCGTGCGCCGTCGACCGGGCGGCGCGGCTCAGCGCAGCGCGGCCCGCAGGGCGTCCTCGACGTCCGGGAAGGTGAAGGCGAACCCTGACTCCAGCAGCTTCCGGGGGACGGCCCGGGTGCTCGTCAGCACGTCGGTGGCCATCTCGCCCAGCACCAGGCGCACCGCCGCCGCGGGGGCCGCGAACACCGCCGGCCGGTGCAGCACCCGGCCCATCGCCGCGGTGATCTGACGGTTCGTCAGTGGTTCCGGTGCGGTCAGGTTGACCGGCCCGGACAGGTCCTCCGCGGCCAGCAGATGGCGCAGCGCGGCCACCTCGTCGTACAGCGCGATGTAGCTCCAGTAGTGGCGCCCGCTGCCCAGCCGCCCCCCGAGGCCGGTCTTGAACAGCGGGAACAACCGTTGCCAGGCACCGCCGTGGCGGGACACCACCAGCCCGGTGCGGGCGAACACGGTACGGATGCCGGCCTCCTCGGCGGGCGCCGCCGCCTCCTCCCACTCCACCGTCAGGGAGGGCAGGAAGCCGCTGCCGGGCGGGGCGTCCTCGTCGACCACCCGGTCCCCGGTGTCCCCGTAGAAGCCGACCGCGCTGCCGTTGAGGAACACCCGCGGCGGCACCTCCAGGGCGGCGGCGGCCTCGGCGAGGGTGACCGTGCCCAGCACCCGGCTGTCCCGGATCTGCTTCTTGTACGAGGTGGTCCACCGGTGGTCGGCGACCCCCGCCCCGGCCAGGTTGACCACCGCCTCGCAGTCCAGCAGCCCGGGCGGCTCGATCCGCTGGCGCACCGGGTCCCAGCGCACCTCGTCGGGGCCCCGGGGCGGGCGGCGCACCAGCCGCACCACCTGGTGGCCGTCGGCGGTCAAGGAGCGGACGAGCGCGGAGCCGATGAGCCCCGAGGCCCCGGCCACGGCGATACGGGAAGGCTGCATGACCCCATCCTGCCGAACGTGCACCACACGGAGCCGCGCACCCGGGTCCGGGCGCGCCGGAACGGGTGACGGCGGGGCGGAAAACCCCTGCCCCACCACCACCCCTGCCCCCTAGGGTGACCCGCATGCCCGAACTGCACGTACGTCCCGCCCGTGCCGAGGACGAGGAGGCGCTGGCCCGGCTCGACCGCGCCGCCTGGTCCCCGCTGCACGCGGTCAGCCCGGCTCCGGAACCGCCCTACGCGCCCTTCTTCGACGGGCGCTCCCGCCCCGAGGACCACCTGGTGGTCGAGGTCGCCGGGGAGGTCGCCGGCTATCTGAAGCTCGGCTTCCCCACCCCGCTGGCCTCCAACGCGCACGTCCGGCAGATCCAGGGCCTCGCCGTCGCCGAGCAGGCCCGGGGCCTGGGCGCGGGCCGCGCCCTGCTGCGGGCCGCCGTGACGGAGGCCCGCAGCAGGGGGGCGCGGCGGCTCACCCTGCGGGTGCTCGGCCCCAACGCCCCCGCCCGGGCGCTCTACGCCTCCGAGGGGTTCGCCGTCGAAGGGGTGCTCCCCGAGGAGTTCTTCGTCGGCGGACGGTACGTGGACGACGTGTGCATGGGGCGCTCCCTGTGAGCACACCGGGCCGGCGTGCGCCGGCTCACGCCTCGGACTGGCCGAACCGGTCCCACAGCCGCGGGTAGTAGCGGGCCAGCACCGTGTCGTCCTCGAAGTCCATCGGCACCCCGGCGGGCTCCGGGGGCGCCGGGGGCAGCCCCAGTTCGGGCGTGACGGCCCCGGTCAGCCGCTCGTACGCCTCGTCCGCCGCGTACCCCAGCTCCTCCGCGTCCCCGTCCACCGCCGGGTCGAACCCGTCCAACAGCTCCGCCAGGTCGTCCGGGTCGTGCAGGGCCCCCTCGAACACCTCCCGACCCTGTCCGATCAGCCAGCACCGGAAGAAGTCGAAGGCGTCGTCGCTCACCCCGTCCAGCAGCACGCAGGCGGCGCCCCACAGGTCCCAGCGGTAGGCGCGCCGGTAGCGGGCCTCGAAGTGCCGGGAGAAGTCGAGGACGGACTCCGGGTCCAGCCGGACCAGCCGCTCGACCAGCGCGTCCGCCTGCTCCTCGGGGTCGCCGTCGGCGGCCTCGCGCGCGCCGTCGACCAGCTCCCAGAACTCCGTCTCGTCCATCACGGGACCAGCATCTGCCCTGCGCCCCGCGGTCGCACGCCGAGCCGGTCCCGTTCCGCCCTTGCGGCCCGATCCCCGATCCGTCCGCAAAGCCTGACGGAGGATGTCCGGATTCCCGGCCACGATTGGCACATGACGCACACCACGGCGCACGACGCCGCTTCCGCACGCCCCCGCACCGCCCCCCTGCGCGGCCGGATCGCCCTGGTCGCCGGAGCCACCCGGGGCGCGGGCCGGGCCATCGCGGTGGAACTGGGCCGGGCCGGTGCCACCGTCTACGCCACCGGCCGCACCACCCGCGAGAAGGTCAGCGAACTGGGCCGACCCGGCGAGACCATCGAGGAGACCGCCGAACTCGTCGACGCCGCCGCCCGGGACGCCGGCTCCGGCGGCTCGGGCACCGCCGTCCCCACCGACCACCTGGAGCCCGACCGGGTGCGGGACCTGCTGGCCCGGGTGGAACGCGAGCACGGACGGCTCGACGTGCTCGTCAACGACATGTGGGGCGGCAACCCCCTGCTCGACTTCGACACCCGGCTGTGGGACATCGACCTCGACCGGGGCCTGCGGATCCTGGACCTGGGGGTGCGCAGCCACGTCATCACCAGCAGCATCGCCCTGCCCCTGCTGGTGCGGCACCCCGGCGCCCTGCTCGTCGAGGTCACCGACGGCACCGCCCGCAGCAACGACGAGTACCGCGGCAACTTCTACTACGACCTCGCCAAGAACGCCCCGATCCGGATGGCCCGCATCCTCGGCGAGGAACTGGCGCCGGTCGGCTCCACCGCCGTCGCCGTCACCCCCGGCTTCCTGCGCTCCGAGGAGATGCTGGACCACTTCGGCGTCACCGAGGAGACCTGGCGGGAGAACACCGAGGCCCAACCCCACTGGTCGGTCTCCGAGTCCCCGACCTATCTGGCCCGCGGACTCGCCGCCCTGGTCGCCGACCCCGAGCACCACCGCTGGAACGGCACCTCCCTCGACAGCGCCGACCTCGCCCGCGCGTACGGCGTCACCGACCTCGACGGCTCCCGCCCGGACGTCTGGGGCTACATGCTCGCCGAGAAGGAGGGCGGGGCCCCCGAGGTCGCCGACTACCGGTAGCGCGCCGCGGCCCGGCGCGCCGCCCCGGCACACCGCTCCCGCAGCCCGGCCGGCGCCAGCACCTCCACCTCCGGGCCCAACACCAGGACCTGGGTGTACGCCACCTCCTCCGACTCGGTCGGCACGGTGACCGTCACCCACCCCTCCCCGTCCGGCTCGCCCGCCGTCGCCTCCTCGGCGGCGGGCCCCACCGCGTACCGCAGTCGCGCCACCCCCTCCGGCGACAACCGCAGGGTCACCGAGGTCCGCCACAGCGCCCGCACGAACTGCGCCGCCCGCTGCTCCCAGAACCCCGGCAGGTCGAAGGCCCCGTCCCGGACGAACCGCCCCCCGTCCGCCTCGACCGCGGTGAACCGGTCCAGGCGGTACACCCGGTGCGCGCCGGCGTCCACGCGGGCGCACAGGTACCAGACCCCCGCCTTCAGCACCAGCCCGTACGGCTCCAACACCCGCTCCACCTCACCGGCCCCGCCCCGCCGGTAGCGCACGGCGATCCGGCGGTCGTTCCACACCGCGTCCGCCACCGGCGCCAACAGCTCGGGGGCGGGCTCGTCGTGGAACCAACCCGGCGCGTCCAGGTGGAACCGCTGCTCCGCGGTCCCGGCCGCGCCCCGCAGCGCGGGCAGCAGCGCCGCCGACACCTTGAGCCGGGCCGTCGAAGCCGTGTCGGCCAACCCCATGTCCCGCAACGCACCCGGCACCCCCGACAGGAACAGCGCCTCCGCCTCCCCGCGCCCCAACCCCGTCAACCCGGTGCGGTACCCGCCCACCAGCCGGTAGCCGCCAGTGCGGCCCCGGTCCGCGTAGACCGGCACCCCGGCCGCCGAGAGAGCCTGCGCGTCCCGGGTCACGGTCCGCTCCGACACCTCCAGCTCCCGCGCCAGCTCGGCCGCCGTCATCGACACCCGAGCCTGCAACAACAGCACCATCCTGATCAGCCGAGCCGCGCGCATCCCCCCATCATCCCCCGGTCGGAACGCCGAAGGGCCCCCGCCCGGAGGCGGGGGCCCGAAGGGGACCGGCGGGTGCGGGGGCCGGGGCCACCGGGCCCCGCACCGCCCGGCTCAGAGTCCGTACCGCTCGCGGGCCTCCTTGACCGCGGTCGCGGGGACCTCACCGCGGCGCGCCAGCTGGGCCAGCGCGGCCACCACGATCGACTCGGCGTCGACGCCGAAGTGGCGGCGCGCGGCGTCACGGGTGTCGGAGAGTCCGAACCCGTCGGCGCCCAGCGAGGACCAGTCCTGCTCGACCCACTGGGCGATCTGGTCCGGCACCTGCCGCATGTAGTCGCTGACCGCGAGCACGGGGCCGGCCGCACCGGCGAGCGCGGTGCGCAGGAACGGCACCCGCTCCTCGCCGCGCAGCACCGCCGCGTCCGCCTCCAGCGCGTCGCGCCGCAGCTCGGTCCAGGAGGTGGCCGACCACACGTCCGCGCCGACGCCCCACTCCTCGGCCAGCAACCGCTGGGCCTTCAGCGCCCAGTGGATGGCCGTGCCGGAGCCCAGCAACTGGATGCGGGCGGCGCCCGCGGGCGGCGTCAGCCCCGCCGACTCGGCGGTGTTGAAGCGGTACAGGCCCTTGACGATGCCCTCGTCCGCCCCGGCCGGCTTCGCGGGCTGCGGCAGCGGCTCGTTGTAGACCGTGAGGTAGTAGAAGACGTCCCGGTCCTCGCCCTCGACGGCCTCGCCGTACATCCGGCGCAGCCCCTCCTTGACGATCGCGGCCACCTCGTAGGCGAACGCGGGGTCGTAGCTGAGGGCGGCCGGGTTGGTCGCGGCGATGACGGGGGAGTGGCCGTCCGCGTGCTGGAGGCCCTCACCGGTGAGCGTGGTCCGCCCGGCGGTGGCGCCGACCAGGAAGCCCCGGCCGAGCTGGTCGCCGAGCTGCCACATCTGGTCCGCGGTGCGCTGCCAGCCGAACATCGAGTAGAAGATGTACAGCGGGATCATCGGCTCGCCGTGCGTCGCGTACGCGGTGCTCGCGGCGATGAAGTCGGCCATCGAGCCGGCCTCGGTGATGCCCTCGTTGAGGATCTGGCCGTTGGTGGCCTCGCGGTAGTACATCAGCTGGTCGCGGTCGACCGGCTCGTACGTCTGGCCCTTGGGGGAGTAGATCCCCAGCGACGGGAAGAGCGACTCCATGCCGAAGGTGCGCGCCTCGTCGGGGACGATCGGCACCCAGCGGTGACCGGTCTCCTTGTCCCGGACCAGGTCCTTCAGGAGCCGGACCAGCGCCATGGTGGTGGCCACCGACTGGGTGCCGGAGCCCTTGTCGAAGGACGCGAACGTCTTCTCGGCCGGCGCGGGCAGCGGGGCCAGCGGGTGCGTGCGGCGGGCCGGGGCCGGGCCGCCGAGCGCCGCGCGGCGCTCCTGGAGGTAGCGGACCTCGGGGGAGTCGGCGCCGGGGTGGCCGTAGGGCACCACGTCGTCGACGAAGGCGCTGTCCGAGATCGGCAGCTCCAGCAGGTCCCGCATGCACTTGAACTCGTCCGTGGACAACTTCTTCATCTGGTGGTTCGCGTTCTTGGACGCGAAGCCCTTGCCGAGCGTGAAGCCCTTCACGGTCTGCGCCAGGATCACCGTCGGCGCGCCCTTGTGCGCCAGGGCGGCCCGGTAGGCGGCGTACACCTTGCGGGGCTCGTGGCCGCCGCGCGAGAGGTGGAAGCACTCCAGGATCTTGTCGTCGCTGAGCAGCTTGGCCAGCTCGACCAGCGCCGGGTCCTTGCCGAAGAAGTCCTCGCGGATGTAGGCCGCGTCGCGCGTCTGGTACGTCTGCACCTGCGCGTCGGGTACCTCGCGCAGCCGTCGTACCAGGGCGCCCGTGGTGTCGAGCTGGAACAGCTCGTCCCAGGCGGAGCCCCACAGCGACTTCACGACGTTCCAGCCCGCGCCGCGGAACTGGGCCTCCAGCTCCTGCACGATCTTGAAGTTGGCACGCACCGGGCCGTCGAGGCGCTGGAGGTTGCAGTTGATCACGAAGGTGAGGTTGTCCAGCCCCTCGCGAGCGGCGAGGTTGAGGGCCGCCGTCGACTCGGGCTCGTCCATCTCGCCGTCGCCGAGGAACGCCCACACGTGCGAGGCGGAGAGGTCCTTGACGCCGCGGCTGGTCAGGTACCGGTTGAACCGGGCCTGGTAGATCGCGGAGAGCGGGCCGAGGCCCATGGAGACGGTGGGGAACTCCCAGAGCCAGGGCAGCCGCCGCGGGTGCGGGTACGAGGGCAGGCCGCTGCCGCCCGCCTCCTGGCGGAAGCGGTCGAGGTGGCCCTCGGAGAGGCGCCCGTCGAGGAAGGCGCGGGCGTAGATGCCGGGGGAGGCGTGGCCCTGGATGTAGAGCTGGTCACCGGAGCCGGGCGCGTCCGCGGCCTCCTTGCCCCGGAAGAAGTGGTTGAAGCCGGTCTCGTAGAGCCAGGCGGCCGACGCGAAGGTCGCGATGTGGCCGCCGACGCCGAGTTTGCTGCCGCGGCTCACCATGGCCGCCGCGTTCCAGCGGTTCCACGCGGTGATGCGCTGCTCCATCTCCGGGTCGCCGTCGGCCTCGGGCTCGGCGGCGGTCGGGATGGTGTTGACGTAGTCGGTCTCCAGCAGCTTGGGCAGCGCGAGACCGGCGCCCTCGGCCCGCTCCAGCGTGCGCCGCATCAGATAGGCGGCGCGGTGCGGGCCGGCAGCCTTGGTCACGGCGTCCAGGGAGGACTGCCACTCGGCGGTCTCCTCGGGGTCGCGGTCCGGGAGCTGGTCCAGCGCGCTCGGCTGAATTGCGGTGGGGTCGGTCATGTCGCCGCCTTCCGGAGTCGAAGGGGTTCCCTCATCGGTAGGGGTTCGGGGTGCCCTTGGTCTTGGCAGGACAGGGCGGGGACTCTGGTAGAGGTCCAACGGGGACTCTAACCCCCTGATCGATGATCGATCAAAGGCTTGGGCGGTAAAACCTCTTCAGATGAAGAAAGTAGGCACCCAGTGCCCCGGCCATAGGCATGCGGTGCCTTGCTTTCGCAGGTGAAAGCGGCTGTTTCGCACATCTGAGCGGGGTCCATGGGGGTCTGAGCCGTCTGAGGCGTCCGTGCCCCCTGAGGCCGTCGATGACCTCCGGTGCTGCCGGAGCGCTCCCACCGGCCCGTCCGGTGCGCTGCGCTCAGGGCCCGCAGAGCCCCGCGTCGGGGCGGGGCGCACAGCCGAGCACATGGGCCTTCACCAACTCCGCGATGGCCGGATCGTGGCGCTTGAAGGCCGCCACCAGGGCCTCGTGCTCCTCCGCGTAGGACTGCTGGACGGTGCCCAACCAGCGGATCGACAGGGCCGTGAACACCTCGATGCCCAACCCCTCCCAGGTGTGCAGCAGCACCCCGTTGCGGGCGGCCCGCACCAGCTCCCGGTGGAACGCCACGGTGTGCCGCACCTGCCCGGTGCCGTCCGCGTGCCGGTCCGCCTCGTACAACGCCGCGACGTGCGGCTCCAGCGCCGAGCAGTCCACCGCGAGCCGCTCGGCCGCGAGCTCCGCGGCGATCGCCTCCAGACCGGCCCGCACGGGGTAGCTCTCCTCCAGGTCGGCGGCGGTGAGGTTGCGCACCCGCACGCCCTTGTTGGGGGAGGACTCGATCAGCCGCAGCGACTCCAGCTCCCGCAGCGCCTCCCGCACCGGCGTCTGGCTGACCTCCAGCTCGGTGGCGATCCGTCGTTCGACGATCCGTTCGCCCGGCTTCCAACGCCCGCTGACGATCCCCTCCACGATGTGCTCGCGGATCTGTTCGCGCAGCGAGTGGACGACGGGCGCGGTCATGCGGGGCTCCTTGCTGCCGGGCCATGGTGACCCCGGAACCGGGCCCGACGTGCCCGTCCACCCTTCGGGCGGACGACGCCACGGGTCGGACACGGCCTAGGGCATTGACCCATAGACAATACGGCCACACCCCCATCTTGACGTGTCTCGGACGGGGACGTCCTCGCAGGTGTGGCGAGCCTTACAGGGCGGAAACGGGGCCCCACGGGGCCGGGGAACGGGCCCGGGAAACGCAGTGCCGCCCGTACGGGGGACGGATCGTCCTCCCGTACGGGCGGCACCGGACGGTGTCCGCGTCGACGTGCGACGCGGACACCACGGGTTCACAGCCCGAGCTCGACCTCGAACTCGCCGGCCTCCAGGATCGCCTTGACGGCGGTCAGGTACCGGGCGGCGTCGGCACCGTCGACCAGACGGTGGTCGTAGGACAGCGACAGGTACGTCATGTCCCGGACGCCGATCACGGTGCCCTCGGCGGTCTCGATGACCGCCGGGCGCTTGACCGTGGCCCCGATGCCCAGGATGGCGGCCTGGGTGGGCGGCACGATCACCGTGTCGAACAGCGCGCCGCGCGAACCGGTGTTGCTGATGGTGAAGGTCGCACCGGCCAGGTCGTCGGGGCGGATCTTGTTGGTCCGCACCGCGTTGGCGAGCTCCGCGGTCTTCTTGGCGATGCCGGCGATGTTCAGGTCGCCCGCGCCCTTGATGACCGGGGTCATCAGCCCCTTCTCGGAGTCCACGGCGATGCCGATGTTCTCCGTGTCGAAGTAGGTGATGGTGCCCTCGTCCTCGTTGATCCGCGCGTTGATCAGCGGGTGCGCCTTGAGCGCCTGGGCCGCCGCCTTCACGTAGAACGGCATCGGGGACAGCTTCACGCCCTCACGGGCCGCGAAGGTCTCCTTGGCCTGGGCGCGCAGGCGCATCAGACGGGTCACGTCCACCTCGACGACCGAGGTGAGCTGCGCCTGGGTCTGGAGCGCCTTCATCATGTTGTCGCCGATGAGCTTGCGCATCCGGGTCATCTTGACCGTCTGCCCGCGCAGCGGGGAGACCTCCAGCGCCGGGGCCTTGCGGGCCGGGGCCGGAGCGGAGGGCGCGGCGGCCGGGGCCGCGGCGGCGGGCCGGGCGGCCTTGGCGGCCTCGGCGGCGGCGAGGACGTCCTGCTTGCGGATGCGTCCGCCGACCCCGGTGCCCTGGAGGGACGCCAGGTCCACCCCGTTCTCGGAGGCCAGCTTGCGCACCAGCGGCGTGACGTAGGCGCCGTCGTCGGCCGGACGCGCGGCGGCCGGAGCAGCCGGGGCGGCCGGGGCCGGAGCCACCGGGGCGGGGGCGGCCGGAGCGACCGGAGCCGGCGCCGCGGGGGCGACTGGAGCCGGCGCGGGCGCTGCGGGGGCGGCCTGGACCGGAGCGGGCGCTGCGGGGGCGGCCTGGACCGGAGCGGGCGCGGGAGCCGCCGGCGCGGGCGCCGGAGCCGGGGCGGGCGGAGCCGGAGCCACCGGGGCAGGCGCGGCCGGAGCGGGGGCCGCGGCGGGCGCGGCACCGGCGACACCGATGACGGCCAGCTTGGCACCGACCTCGGCGGTCTCGTCCTCACCGACGACGATCTCCAGCAGCACGCCGGAGACGGGCGCCGGAATCTCGGTGTCGACCTTGTCGGT
Source organism: Streptomyces sp. NPDC002490 (assembly GCF_040296045.1). Classification (NCBI taxonomy): domain Bacteria; kingdom Bacillati; phylum Actinomycetota; class Actinomycetes; order Kitasatosporales; family Streptomycetaceae; genus Streptomyces; species Streptomyces sp. NPDC002490. The sequence goes on from NZ_JBEOWM010000014.1 coordinate 15,048, forward strand.
GGACACCTCCAGCAGCGGCTCGTCGGCGTCGACCGAGTCGCCGACCGCCTTCAGCCAGCGGGTGACGGTGCCCTCGGTGACGGACTCGCCGAGCGCCGGGAGCACCACGTCGGTGCCCTCGGCCGCGCCCGCCGGAGCCGCGGGCGCGGCCGGAGCGGCCGGAGCGGCCGGGGCCGCGGGGGCCTCGGCGACCGGGGCCGGAGCGGGCTGTTCGGGAGCCGCGGGGGCGGCGGGGGCCTCGGCGGCGGCCGGGGCCGGGGCGGCCGCGGGGGCACCGCTGCCGTCGTCGATGACGGCGAGCTCGGCACCGACCTCGACCGTCTCGTCCTCGGCGACCTTGATGGAGGCCAGGATGCCGGCGGCGGGGGAGGGGATCTCGGTGTCGACCTTGTCGGTGGACACCTCCAGCAGCGGCTCGTCGAGTTCGACGCGCTCGCCCTCGGCCTTCAGCCAGCGGGTGACAGTGCCCTCGGTGACGCTCTCACCGAGCGCCGGAAGGGATACGGAAACCGCCATGGTTTCGGTTGCTCCTTACGAAAGTGCGGAAGTCTGTGGTCGTCGCGCCCGGTGACCGGAGATCAGTCGTGGGAGTGGAGGGGCTTGCCCGCCAGTGCGAGGTGGGCCTCGCCGAGCGCTTCGTTCTGGGTCGGGTGGGCGTGGATGAGCTGGGCGACCTCGGCCGGCAGCGCCTCCCAGTTGTAGATCAACTGGGCCTCGCCGACCTGCTCGCCCATCCGGTCGCCGACCATGTGGACGCCGACCACGGCTCCGTCCTTGACCTGGACGAGCTTGATCTCGCCCGCGGTCTTCAGGATCTTGCTCTTGCCGTTGCCCGCCAGGTTGTACTTCAGGGCGACGACCTTGTCCGCGCCGTAGATCTCCTTGGCCTTGGCCTCGGTGATGCCCACGGAGGCGACCTCGGGGTGGCAGTAGGTGACCCGGGGCACGCCGTCGTAGTCGATCGGCACGGTCTTCAGACCGGCCAGTCGCTCCGCCACCAGGATGCCCTCGGCGAAGCCGACGTGCGCGAGCTGGAGCGTGGGGACCAGGTCACCGACGGCGGAGACGGTCGGCACGTTGGTCTGCATGTACTCGTCGACGAGGACGTAGCCGCGGTCCATCGCGACGCCCTGCTCCTCGTATCCCAGGCCCTGGGAGACCGGGCCGCGGCCGATGGCGACGAGCAGCACCTCGGCCTCGAAGACCTTGCCGTCGGCGAGGGTCACCCGGACGCCGTCCTGGGTGTACTCCGCCTTCTCGAAGAAGGTGCCGAGGTTGAACTTGATGCCCCGCTTGCGGAACGCCCGCTCCAGCAGCTTGGAGCTGTTCTCGTCCTCGACGGGCACCAGGTGCTTGAGGCCCTCGACGACCGTCACGTCGGTGCCGAAGGACTTCCACGCCGAGGCGAACTCGACGCCGATCACGCCGCCGCCCAGGATGATCGCGGAGGCGGGCACCCGGTCGAGGGTCAGCGCGTGGTCCGAGGAGATGATCCGGTTGCCGTCGATCTCCAGGCCCGGCAGCGACTTCGGCACGGAGCCGGTGGCCAGGAGCACGTGGCGGCCCTGGACGTGCTGGCCGTTCACCTCGACCGAGGTGGGGGAGGACAGCCGGCCCGCGCCCTCGATGTACGTCACCTTGCGGGAGGCCACCAGGCCCTGGAGACCCTTGTAGAGGCCCGCGATGACGTCGTCCTTGTACTTGTGGACGGCCTTGATGTCGATGCCCTCGAAGGTGGCCCGGACGCCGAACTGCTCGGCCTCGCGGGCCTGGTCCGCGACCTCGCCGGCGTGCAGCAGGGCCTTCGTCGGGATGCAACCGTTGTGCAGGCAGGTGCCGCCCAGCTTGTTCTTCTCGATCAGGGCGACGTTCAGACCCAGCTGCGCGCCGCGCAGGGCCGCGGCGTAACCACCGCTGCCACCGCCGAGGATCACTAGGTCGAAAACGGTGCTGGCGTCGTTCGCCACGTCACGTCCTCCATGCATTGCGCCGCGCGCCGGCTCCGGTTTCGGAGGGTGTCCGGCCGTCGGCTGGTGTGGCCGCTCGTTACTCCGGCCCTGTGGTGGGGCCCTGTCCTGCCGTTGCCCATCTTTGCACTACTCGGGGGGTGTCGGGACGCCGGGCCGGTGCGTGGTATGGCTCACACACGGTGGTGGCGCCGGGCCGGAGCCCGACGCCACCACGGTCGAGGGGTGCTTCGGGACGGGTCAGCCCAGGTCGCCGGAGGCGGTGCGCTCCGCCAACCGGACCAGGGTGCGCACACCGGAACCGGTGCCGCCCTTGGGGGTGTAGCCGAAGGGGCCGGCCTCGTTGAAGGCGGGGCCGGCGATGTCCAGGTGCGCCCAGGTCAGACCGGCGCCGACGAACTCGCGCAGGAACAGCCCGGCGACCAGCCCGCCGCCCATCCGCTCGCCCATGTTGGCGATGTCCGCGGTGGTCGAGTCCATGCCCTTGCGCAGGTGCTCCGGCAGCGGCATCGGCCACGCCGGCTCGCCGACCTCCTCGGCCGTCTCGAACACGGCGGTGCGGAACGCGTCGTCGTTGGCGCAGATGCCGAAGGTGCGGTTGCCGAGCGCGACCATCATGGCCCCGGTGAGCGTCGCCACGTTCACGATCGCGTCGGGCTCGTCCTCGGACGCCTTGGCGATCGCGTCGGCGAGCACCAGCCGGCCCTCGGCGTCGGTGTTCAGCACCTCGACGGTCTTGCCCGAGTACATCCGCAGCACGTCGCCGGGGCGGGTGGCGGTGCCGGAGGGCATGTTCTCGGCGAGCGCCAGCCAGCCGGTGACGTTCACCGCCAGGCCCAGCCGGGCGACCGCGACGACCGCGGCGAACACGGCGGCGGCACCGGCCATGTCGCACTTCATGGTCTCGTTGTGGCCCGCGGGCTTCAGCGAGATGCCGCCCGAGTCGTAGGTGATGCCCTTGCCCACGTACGCCAGGTGCTTCTCGGCGTCCGGGTGGGTGTAGCTGAGCTTGACCAGCCGGGGGCCGGCCGCGGACCCGGCGCCGACCCCGAGGATGCCGCCGTAACCGCCCTTGGCCAGGGCCTTCTCGTCCAGCACCTGGACCTTGATCCCGTGCTCCTTGGCGGCGGCCGAGGCGACGGCCGCGAAGGCCTCCGGGTCGAGGTCGTTGGGCGGGGTGTTCACCAGGTCGCGGGCGCGGTTCAGCTCCTCGGTGATCGCCACCGCACGGGCGACGGCCGCCTTGTGGGCCTTGTCACGGGGCTTGCCGCCGAGGACGGCGACCTCCGCCAGCGGCGGCTTGCCCTTCTTGGCGAGCTTGTTGCCGCGGCCGGTCTCCTTGTACGCGTCGAAGGCGTACGCACCCAGCAGGGCGCCCTCCGCGATCGCCCCCACGGCCTCCGCATCGGCGATCGGCAGGGCGAACGCGGCCTTGCGCGCCCCGGCCAGCGCCCGGGCGGCGGCACCGGCGGCGGTCCGCAGCACCTCGTCGGTGTAGTTGGCGGCGTCGGCGGCGGCGTCGGTCGCCCCCTCGGCCGCGGACGCCGAGCCCAGCCCGACGGCCAGCACGACCGGGGCCTTCAGCCCGGCGGGGGAGGGGACCTTGATCACCTCGCCCTCGCCGCCCGAGGCACCGAGCGTCTCCAGGACGGCGGCGAGGGCGCCGTCGAACGCCTGGTCCACGGCCTCGGCGCCCGGAGCGAGCACGGGGCCCTGGGCGCCCTTGGCCACGCCGACGACGATCGCGTCGGCGCGCAGTCCGGACGCCGCGGCGGTGCTGAGAGTGAGAGCAGTCACGGTGGTGGGGTCTCGCTTCCTAGGAGTGTCCAGCGGCTGAGCCGTGAGGGTGGTGGTGGCCCGACCGGCCCCGTACCCGACGCTGGTGGGTCGGGCCGGAAGTGTGCCAGTGAGGAGCCTACGCTCCGTGACGCCGGGGCCGTCCACCGGTGGGACGCCCCGGCCCGCGCGTCACCGGCCCAGGGTGAGGACCACCAGCGCGGCGGTGCCGGCGGCCTCCGCGACGCCTCCGAACACGTCTCCGGTCACCCCGCCGAACCGTCGCACGCAGTGCCGCAGCAACCCCTCGGCGACCAGGCAGCCGGCCAGCACCGCGGCGAGGGCGCGCAGCGCCCCGCCCGGTCCGTCCAGCACCCCGCCGACCCCCGCCGAGGCGGCGGCGACGAGCACCAGCACGCCGAACGCGGCCCCGGACGGCACCGCCCCGGCGACCGCCGCGCCCAGCCCGGTGGGCCGGGCCGCCGGCACCCCGGGCCGGGCGGTCAGGGTCAGCGCGAGGCGGGCGGTCACCGCGGCGAGGACGGTGCCGGCCGCACCGGAGGTCCAGGAGTCCGCGTACAGCGCGGCCAGCGCGGCGACCTGCCCGAGCACCACCAGCACCAGGGCGATCACGCCGAACGGGCCGATGTCCGACTGCTTCATGATCCGCAGGGCGTCGGCGGCGGGCTTCCCGCTGCCCAGCCCGTCCGCGACGTCGGCGAGCCCGTCCAGGTGCAGCCCCCGGGTGAGCACCGCCCCCGCCGCGACCGCCGCCACCGCGGCCAGCGCCACTGGTGCGCCCCCGAGCAGCAACAGCCCCGCCGAGGCCGCCGCCAGCACGCCGACGACCAGCCCGGCCAGCGGCGCCCAGCACATCCCGGACCGGGCCGCCGGCCGGTCCCAGTGGGCGACCCGCACCGGCAGTACCGTCAGCGTGCCCAGCGCGAAGCGGACGCCCTCCCCGCGCCCGGGGCGCCGCTCGTCGTGGTCCCCGTCCGTGGTCCCCGTCATCGCGCCCGGCTCAGTCCCGCACCGGCAACTCGGCCGCGAGCGCCGCGGCGGCCCGCACCAACGGCAGCGCCAGCAGCGCCCCGGTGCCCTCGCCCACCCGCACGCCCGGGGCGAGCAGCGGCTCGACGGCCATCCGGTCCAGCGCCTTGGCCTGCGCCGGCTCCCCGGAGTCGTGCCCGGCCAGCCACCAGTCCGGGGCCCGGAACGCGGCCCGCTGGGCGACCAGCGCACAGGCCGCCGACACCACCCCGTCCAGGATCACCGGCGTCCTGCGCACCGCGCACTGCAACAGGAACCCCGTCATCGCCGCGAAGTCCGCCCCGCCCACGGTGGCGAGCAACTCCAGCTGGTCGCCCAGCACCGGTCGGGCCCGGCGCAGCGAGTCCCGCACCGCCGCGCACTTGCGCATCCAGGCCAGGTCGTCGATGGGGGCCCCGCCCCGCCCGGTCACCACCGAGGCGTCCGTCCCGCACAGCGCCGCGATCAGCGTCGCCGCCACCGTGGTCCCGCCCACGCTCAGATCGCCCAACACCACCAGGTCCGTGCCGGAGTCGGCCTCCTCGTCCGCGAGGGCCGTCCCGACCCGGAACGCGGCCTCCGCCTCCTCGGCGGTCAGCGCGTCCTCCACGTCGATCCGCCCCGAGCCCCGCCGCACCCGGTGCCGCGTCACCTCCGCCGGCAAGGCGTCCGGCTCGCAGTCCAGGCCCACGTCCACCACCCGGACCGGCACCCCGCTGCGTCGGGCCAGCACCGCCACCGGACGGGAGCCGTCGAGGACGCCCCGCACCAACTCGTGCGCGCTGCCCGCGGCCCGGGTCGAGACGTCCAAGCGGGCCACCCCGTGGTCGGCCGCGAACAGGACCACCTTGGGACGCTCCACCGGGCGCACCGGCACCGCCGCCTGCGCCGCCGACAGCCAACCGCCCAACTCGTCCAGCCGGCCCAGCGCCCCGGGCGGCACGTCCTGCCGTTCCCTGCGCTCCTCGGCGTCGTTGCGCAACCCGGCGTCGGGACGGTCGATCAGGTCGGTGAAGTCGTCGAGATTCAGGGAGCTCATTCGCCGAACAGTACCGCCACCGGTGCCCGCCCGACCGGGTTCCCCGGAGCCGTCCGGACCCTCTCCGACACGGCCCGCGGCGCGGAGCGGTCCACCGCGGGGGCGGCACGGGGAGCGGCCCGCCCCGACCCTCGTTGAACCCGCCCCCTTGATCCCTTACGTTCCGTTTCGTGCCCTCCGTGCCCGCGCGTACCGCCCCCGCCCCGGACCACCCCGCCCACCGCCGCTGTCCCTGGTGCGGCGCGGCGACCCTGCGCACCAAGGTCCGCACCCCCGTGCTCCCCGGCGACCTCGACGAGTGCCGCACCTGCCGCCACGTCTTCCGCACCCCCGACCCCACCGCCCCGGCGCCGCCCCCGGCGGACCCCGACCGCGCCCTGCGCCGCCACCGGGACCACCTCGGCGCCGCCCGCGCCCTGCTCCCCTTCGGCGAACCCGAGAGCTGGCTGGACGTCGGCACCGGCCCCGCCGACTTCCCCGCCGCCGCCCGCGCCGTGCACCCCTACACCGCCTTCGACGGCCTCGACACCGCACCCGAACTCGCCCTCGCCGGGGACCGCCTCGACGAGGCCCACCACGGCACCCTCCCCGACCTCGCCCCCCGGCTCGCCGCCCGCTACGACGTGGTGAGCCTCTTCCGCCACCTCGAACGGGTCCCCGACCCCCGCACCGAACTCCGCGCCGCCCTCCGGGTGCTGCGCCCCGGCGGCCACCTCCTGATCGAGGGCACCGACCCGCGCTGCCGCGCCGCCGCCCTCGGCCGTTGGTGGGCCCCCTACCACCGCCCCGGCCCCCTGCACCTGATCCCCGAGGCCAATCTGCACCGCGCCCTGCGCGTCCTGGGCGCCACCCTCGTCCTGGTCGACCACCGCGGCGCCCTGCGCCCGGCCGGAGCCGGCACCGCCGCAGCCCTCCTGCTGACCGCCCGCCGCGGTCCCGGCGCCCGGCCCGCCACCGCCCCGCTGCGCCTCGGCCGGGTCCTCGACCGGGCGCTGCGCCCGCCCGGCCCCGTCGCCGGGCGCGCCTCCGCCTACCGGCTGATCGCCCGCCGGGACCCGGCGTAGGGCCGGTTCAGCCGCGCAACTCCACGGCCTGCCCGGCCACCACCCACAGCACCTGCTCGCACTCCGCCGCGAACGCCGCGTTCAACCGCCCGAGCTCGTCCCGGTAGCGGCGCCCGGACGCGGTGGCCGGCACGATCCCCGCCCCGACCTCGTTCGACACCGCCACCACCACCCGCCGGGTGGCCCGCACCGCATCCGTCAACTCCCGGACCCGCCGCCGCAGTTCCCGCTCACCGTCCGCCGCCCATTCCGCGTCGTCCCAGGCGTTCACCGCGTCCATCGCATCGGTCAGCCACAGCGACAGGCAGTCGATCAACAGCGGCGGCCCGGTCCGGGCGAGCAGCGGCACCAGGTCGCAGGTCTCCTCCGTCCGCCACGACCCGGGCCGGCGCTCCCGGTGCGCCCCCACCCGCGCCGCCCACTCCGCGTCGCCCGGCGCCCCGTGGTAGCTGCCGCCGGTGGCCACGTACACCACTCCGGGGAAGCCCTCCAACCGGCGCTCCGCCTCCACCGACTTGCCCGACCGGGCCCCTCCCAGCACCAGGGTCCGGCGCGGCACGTCCGGCACCTCCTCGAACGCGCCCACGCTCAGCGTCGTCCCGTCCGGCACCGCCCGCGCCCCGGCCGCCGCGAGCCGCCGCGCCAACTCCCGCCCCGGCGGCACGTCGTGGTCGAGGTGCACCGCCACCACGTCGGTGGTCGGGCCGACCGCCCCCGCCTCGCGCAACCGGGCCAGCGCGTCCGGACGGCCCACCACGTCGGCCAGCACCAGGTCGTACCGCGCCTCCTGCTCGGCCAGCCCGGCCGGTGCCGCGCCGGGCGGCAGGTACAGCACCCGCTGCCCGTCCGGGCCGGTCACCGCGTACCCGGTGCCGGGCGAGTCCATCGGCACGGCCCGCACCCGGTGCCCGGTCAGCAGGGCCAACTCCCGCCCGTCGGGCACCCGCCCCGGCTGCGGCAGCCCCGGCGGCACCTCCACCGCCGGCCCGTCGTGCGGATGCGACAACAGCACCTGGCGCACCCCGGTCAGGGTCCGCCCCGCCCGCGCCGCGGCGAACGCGGCGCCCGGGGTCAGGTCGAGCAGCAGCGTGCCGTCCACGAGCGCCGCCGAGGGGCCGCGCACCGCCCGCCCCACGGCGAGGGAGCAGACCGCGCAGGGGCAGTCGGGACGGGGCAGGCCGTCCGGCCCGCCGGTACCGAGCAGAGTGAGTTCCACGGCTAGATCTTCCCGTGCGGGTGTGCCGGGCGCCCGCCCGGTTAGGCTTCCGGCTGCACGGACAACCGTGATCTACCTTCGGGAGGTTCGCATGGCGGCGTGGACGTGGCGGTTCGAGAAGACCGATGGTACGGAGGTCTCCCCGGCGGTGGAACCGGAGGAGTTCACCACCCAGGGGGACGCCGAGACCTGGATCGGGGAGCACTGGCGGGACCTGCTCGCCGGCGGCGCCGACCAGGTGTTCCTCTCCGAGGACGGCACGCGGATCTACGGTCCGATGAGCCTGCACGCCGAGCCCGAGGAGCCCGCCGGGTCCCCGGAACCCGCCGAGGGGGACGCCGCCCCCGACGCCCCTGCAGGGGCCGGGCCCGCCGCTCCCTGAGGCTCCGCCCGGCCGGGCCGCCCCCGGCCGGGCTCACACCTCGCCGAGGGTGACGTCCACGGTCGTCTCCGCCCCGCCCCGCAGGTACGTCACGGGCACCCGGTCGCCCGGCTTCTCCCCGGCGAGCACCTCGGCCAGCGCCGTGATCGTGGGCACCGGTTCGTCGGCCACCCGGGTCAGGACGTCGCCGGGGCGGATGCCCGCGTCGTCGGCCCCGCCGCCGCCCGTCACGGACACCACCGCCACCCCGGCCGGCTGCTGGTCCTGGTCCACGACGGTCCGCCCGGTGATGCCGAGCGCCGCCCGGCCCGAGTCGGTGACCTTCCCGTCCGCGATGATCTGGTCCGCGACCGTGGTCACCATCGACGAGGGGATCGCGAACCCGATGCCCGGCGCCGCGGCGTTGCCGAACGCCGGGTCGGTGGCGGCGAGCGTGGGGATGCCGATGACCTCGTTGTCCAGGTCCACCAGCGCCCCTCCGCTGTTGCCCGGGTTGATCGAGGCGGAGGTCTGGATCATGTTGGCGATGGTGGCGCCCGTCCCGCCGCCGTCGGTGCTCTCGCTGACCGTGCGCCCGGTCGCCGAGACGATCCCCTCGGTCACGCTGGAGGACAGGCCCAGCGGCGAGCCCATCGCCAGCACGATCTGCCCCACCCGCACCTCGGTGCTGTCCCCGAAGGTGGCCGGCCGCAGCCCCGCGGGCACCCGGTCCAGCCGCACCACCGCGAGGTCCTGCTCGGGGTAGGAGAACACCAGCCGGGCGGTCAGCGGCTGCTCGCTGCCCGCCGTGGTGACCTGGAAGGACCGCTCGTCGCCGATGACGTGGGCGTTGGTGACGATGTGGCCCCGGTCGTCGTACACCACCCCGGACCCCAGGTCCTGGCGACCGCGGATCTGCACCACGGACGGCAGCACGTGGGCGATGGCCTCCTCGTAGTCGCTCTGGAGGGCGTCCGCCGACCGTGCGGCGGGGGCGGCCCGCTCGGGGACCGGCGTGGCCGCCGAGGCCCGCAGCGCACCGCCGCCCCCGGAACAGCCCGTCAACAGGGCCCCCACGGACACCACGACCCCCGCCCACGCGGTACGAGATGCGCTCATGCCCGCAGTCTGTGCCCCGGCCGCCCCGTGGACCCGCCGGAGCCCGCCGTTCGGGTTCCGGTCCGGGCGCCGCCCTACCCCCGCACCCCGCACAGGTGCAGCAAGGCGGCGACCGCCCGGTACGGGTCGGTGCGCCCGGCCCGTTCCTCGGCGGCCAGCAGCGACTCCAGGTCACCGGCTCCGGTGCCCCGGGCGGGCCCCCACTCCTGCACGCCGGTGCGGTCGGTGAACACCCGCACCCCGTACCAGGCCCGCAGCGGGGCCCCGATGCCGGCGAGCGTCGCGGTCACCGCGTCCAGCCGGTCGCCCCGGACCTCCACTCCGCGCCGGTTCCGCCCCACGGCCGAGTCGAACGCCGCGAGCGCCGCCGTCCAGTCCCCGGCGAGCCCGGGGCGCAGGGCGAGCGCATCGGCATTGCGCACCAGCAGTGACACCAGGCCCCCGGGGGCCAGCATCCGGGCCAGCCCGGCGACCACCGGATCGGGCTCCGCCACGTACATCAGCAGCCCGTGGCAGAGCACCACGTCGAAGCCGCCGGGGCGGAAGTGCACCCCGGTGTCCCGTCCGTCGGCCTCCAGCAGGCGCACCCGTTCCCGGACGCCCGCCGGCTCCGCGGCCAGCGCCGCGCGGGCCACCGCGAGGCGTGCCGGATCGCGTTCCAGCCCCGTCACGGCGTGGCCGGCGCGGGCCAGCCGCAGGGCCTGGGTGCCCCGGCCCGCGCCCACGTCCAGGACCCGCAGTCGTCGGCCGGTCCGGAACCGCGCCGTGATCTGTTCCTCCAACTGGCGCGCCACCAGTTCGCGGCGCACCACGTCCGGCAACCCCACGGGGGGAAGTGCGTCCCCGGCGTCGAAGGCGCCCAGGGAGACGTCCTGGGTCAGGGTCGCTCCCCGCGCTTGACCTGCGGCTTGGGCAGCCGGAGCCGACGCATCTGGAGGGTCCGCATCAGACCGTAGGGGACGGCACCGCGCTTGGGCACGTCGGCGAAGCGGGTGCGCAGCTCCTTGCGCAGCCGGATGACCAGCAGCGAGGAGTCGAGCAGGATCAGCGCGATCACGAACATCCACAGCAGCAGCGCGGCGTTCTGGAGCGTCGGCACCCGGACCATGCTCAGGACCAGGATGACCACGGCCATGGGCAGGAAGAACTCGGCGATGTGGAAGCGCGAGTCCACGTAGTCGCGGACGAAGCGCCGCACGGGGCCCTTGTCCCGGGCGGGCAGGTACCGCTCGTCGCCGCTGGCGAGCGCCTGGCGCTGCCGCTCCAACGCGGCACGCCGCTCGTCGCGGTTGCGCTTGGACGCCTCCTTGCGCGTCATCGGCGTGTTCGCCACGCTGCGGCGCTGGGACTGCGCGACGCTCCGCTTGGGCGTCGGGCGACCCTTGGGCGCCTGCGGGTCACGGGGCTGGTGGGCCGCGGCTACCGGCGTCTGCTCGGCGGTGGCGGTCTTCTCTGTCTTGGCACGGCTACGGAACACAACACCCAAGGGTACGGGGTGGGGGCGCATGGACCCCAGTCCGGCGGGGAACGATCCGGCAACACCGGACGTCCTACGGGACACGACGCCGGACGCGAGGAGGTGTGCGTTCCGCTTTCGGGCGGTTCGCACGTCACGGCACCGACGGTCAGCGGACCGGTTCTCCGGGTGACGCCTCCTCCTCGCGCCGGATCGGCGGTGGCGGCAGTCGTCCTTGGGGATGAGCGCATCCGCGGCCGAACAGTGCGGTAATGGAGGCAGGGCCCTTACTGTGGGACCTGTTGGAGCTTGAGCCCGAAGTCCGTCAGAAGGGGGCGCGCGAAGCCCATGAGCGGTGTCATGAAGCGTATGGGGATGATCTTCCGCGCGAAGGCGAACAAGGCCCTTGACCGGGCCGAGGACCCGCGCGAGACCCTCGACTACTCCTACCAGAAGCAGCTGGAGCTGCTCCAGAAGGTCCGGCGCGGGGTCGCCGACGTCGCCACCTCCCGCAAGCGCCTGGAGCTCCAGCTCAACCAGCTCCAGGGCCAGTCCAGCAAGCTGGAGGACCAGGGCCGCAAGGCGCTGGCGCTCGGCCGCGAGGACCTCGCCCGCGAGGCGCTCTCCCGGCGGGCCGCGCTCCAGCAGCAGGTCAGCGACCTGGAGACGCAGCACCAGACCCTCCAGGGCGAGGAGGAGAAGCTCACCCTGGCCGCCCAGCGGCTCCAGGCCAAGGTCGACGCCTTCCGCACCAAGAAGGAGACCATCAAGGCCACGTACACCGCCGCCCAGGCCCAGACCCGCATCGGCGAGGCGTTCACCGGCATCTCCGAGGAGATGGGCGACGTCGGCCTGGCGATCCAGCGCGCCGAGGACAAGACCGCGCAGCTCCAGGCCCGGGCCGGCGCCATCGACGAACTGCTGGCCTCGGGCGCGCTCGACGACCCGACCGGCACCGCCAAGGACGACATCGCCGCCGAACTGGACCGCATCTCCGGCGGCACCGACGTGGAGCTGGAACTCCAGCGGATGAAGGCCGAGCTGGCCGGGGGCAGCGCCCCGCAGACGGCCATCGAGGGCGGCCAACAGGGCGCCGGGAACCAGCAGCCGCAGCGGGAGGCCCCGCGCTTCGACAAGCAGTAGGTCCGGCCGCACACACGCCGAGGAGGGCGTCATGATCGTAAGGATCATGGGGGAGGGCCAGGTACGACTGGCGGACAGCCACATCACCGAGCTGAACGCCCTGGACGACGAGCTGCTCGCCGAGCTGGAGAGCGGCGACACCCCCGGGTTCCGGCGGACGCTCACCGCCCTCCTCGACCGGGTGCGGGAGGTGGGAACGCCCCTGCCCGACGACTCCCTGGAGCCGTCCGAGCTGATCCTGCCCTCCCCGGACGCCGGCCTGGACGAGATCCGGGCCCTGCTGACGGACGAGGGCCTGATCCCCAACTGATGCCACCGTCCCGCCCCTTACTCCGACCGCCGGTCGGCCGCGCCTGCGGTCGGGCCGTTCCGGACCCGTCGCCCGGTGCGGCCGTCGTCGAGCGGGCCAGGGCGGTGCGCGGGTACCTCCGCGTCCGCCCCGCGGTCGCCGACGCGGCCCTGGCGCTGGTCGTGCTGGCGTTCATGCTCTGCTTCGCCGTGCTCAACCCGTACGGTCCGCACGCCCGGTTCGGCCCCATGGAGTGGAACACCCGCACCCCCGATCCGCTCAGCCTGGTGCTGATGCCGCTGTCGGCCACCGCCCTGGCGTTCCGGCGCCGGGCCCCGCTCCCGGTGCTGTGGATCACCGTCGCGCTGACCCAGGTCGAGCTGCTGTTCAGCTCTCCGCTCAGCTCCCCGCGCTCGCCGGTGGCGATGACCGCCGTGCTCGCCCTCTACACCGTCGCCGCCCGCACCGACCGGCCCACCACCTGGCGCGTCGGCCTGCTGACCATGGCCGCGCTGACCGGGGTGGCCATGGTGGCCGGCCCCCTGGCCTGGTACCACCAGGAGAACGTGGGTGTGTTCGCCTGGACGGGCATGGCCGCGGCGGCCGGCGACGCGGTCCGCAGTCGCCGGGCCTACATCCACGCCATCCGGGAGCGCGCCGAGCGTGCCGAGCGCACCCGCGAGGAGGAGGCCCGTCGACGGGTCGCCGAGGAGCGCCTGCGCATCGCCCGCGACCTGCACGACGTGGTCGCCCACCACATCGCCCTCGTCAACGTCCAGGCGGGCGTGGCCGCCCACCTCATGCACAAGCGGCCCGACCAGGCGGCCCAGGCGCTGGCCCACGTCCGGGAGGCCAGCCGGTCGGCCCTCGACGAACTGCGCGCCACGGTCGGGCTGCTGCGCCAGAGCGGCGACCCCACGGCCCCCACCGAGCCCATCAGCGGACTGGACCGGCTGGAGGAACTCGTCGACACCTTCCGGCACGCCGGGCTGACCGTGGAGGTGGCCCGCGGCGACCGGGGCGGCAAGCCCCCCGCGGCGGTCGACCTCGCGGCGTACCGGATCGTCCAGGAGGCCCTCACCAACGTGCGCAAGCACGCGGGGGGCCGGGCCCGCGCCGAGGTGAGCGTGGTGCGGGTGGGACCCCACATCGAGGTCACCGTGCTCGACGACGGCTCCCGGGACGCCGCCGCGGCCGGCGGGGCCGGCCCGCCGGCCCCGCCGGAGCACCCCGACCGCCCGGGCGGCGGCCACGGCCTGCTGGGCATGCGCGAACGGGCCAGCGCGCTCGGCGGCGTCCTCACCGCGGGTCCCCGGTACGGGGGCGGGTTCCGGGTCCATGCGATCCTGCCGGTCGACACCCGCCCCGGCTCCGGCGCGGGGGAGACGGGGGAGGCGCCGTGACCATCCGGGTACTGCTCGTCGACGACCAGGCCCTGCTGCGCAGCGCGTTCCGGGTCCTCGTGGAGTCCGAGGCCGACATGGAGGTGGTGGGGGAGGCGTCCGACGGTGCGGAGGCCGTCCGGACCGCCGCCCGGACCCGCCCCGACGTGGTCCTGATGGACATCCGCATGCCGGGCACGGACGGGCTCAGCGCCACCCGGGCCATCTGCCGGGACCCCGAGCTGTCCGGGGTGCGGGTGGTGATGCTGACGACGTTCGAGGTCGACGAGTACGTGGTGCAGTCGCTGCGCGCCGGGGCCTCCGGCTTCCTCGGCAAGGGCTCCGAGCCGGAGGAACTCCTGGGCGCCATACGACTGGTCGCCGCGGGGGAGTCGCTGCTGTCCCCGACCGCGACCAAGGGGCTGATCGCGCGGTTCCTGGCCCAGGGCGACGACTCCGGGGCGTCCGGGCACGCGCACTCGGAGCGGTTGGAGGCGCTCACCGGCCGGGAACGCGAGGTGCTCGTGCAGGTCGCGGGCGGTCACTCCAACGACGTCATCGCCGAGCGGCTCCAGGTCTCGCCGCTCACCGTGAAGACCCATGTGAACCGGGCCATGGCCAAGCTGGGCGCGCGGGACCGGGCCCAACTCGTGGTCATCGCCTACGAATCGGGCTTGGTGAGGCCCCGCGGCTGAGCCGCGCGGCAATGCCCGCGTTCCTACCCCGCAAGGTGTAGCCCGCGTACTACACCCGCAGTATGCCCGGCATAAGGAAAGGCACCTGGGAGCGAGGAACGTTCCTCCTCCCGTGGGCCAGGGTGGTGGTGGGGGGTGTAGAGCCGCCTCCCGTCGCGCCCGCGCCCCGTCGCGGGCCTGTGTTCCCGCCACAGAAGAGAGCCTCCACCCATGTCCTGGCTGTCGAGATTCAGCCTTGCCCAACGCGCCCTGGTCGGGCTGGTGTCGATCATCGCGATGGTCTTCGGCGCCCTCGCGATCCCCCAACTCAAGCAGCAGCTCCTGCCCTCCATCGAACTGCCGATGGTCTCCGTCATCGCCCCGTACCCGGGTGCCTCCCCGGACGTGGTCGAGAAGCAGGTGGTCGAGCCGCTCGAAGACGGCATCGAGGCCGTCGACGGCATCACCGGCATCACGGCGACCGCCAGCGAGGGCAACGCCGTGCTGATGGCGCAGTTCGACTACGGCGACGGTTCCGATCGGATCGTCGCCGACGTCCAGCAGGCCGTGAACCGGGTCCGCGCGCTGCTGCCGGCCGACGTCGACCCGCAGGTCATCGCCGGCTCCACCGACGACATGCCCACCGTCGTGCTGGCCGCCTCGGCCGACCGGGACCAGCAGGCCCTCAAGGAGCAGCTGGAACGCACGGTGCTGCCGGAGTTGAAGGAGATCGACGGAGTCGGCCAGGTCGCCGTCGACGGCGTCCGCGAACTCCAGGTCACCGTCACCCCGGACGAGAAGGAGATGGCGGCGGCCGGGGTGAACGCGGCGGTGCTCGGCCAGGCGCTCCAGGCCGGCGGCGCGACCGTCCCGGCGGGCTCCTTCGAGGAGCGCGGCGCCAACCGCACCGTCCAGGTCGGCGGCGGCTTCACCAGCCTCCGTCAGATCCAGGACCTGGTGGTGACCGGGGAGGGCGTCAAGAAGCCGGTCCGGCTCGCCGACCTGGCCACCGTGGAGCAGGAGCCCGCGAAGGCGGACTCGCTCACCCGCACCAACGGCGAGCCCAGCCTCGCGGTCATGGTCACCATGGACCAGGACGGCAGCTCGGTCGCCATCTCCGAAGCGGTCGAGAAGGCCCTGCCCGACCTCCGGGCCGACCTCGGCAAGGGCGCCGAACTGACCGTGGTCAGCGACCAGGGCCCGGCCGTCTCCAAGGCGATCGACGGCCTCACCACCGAGGGCGCCCTCGGTCTGCTCTTCGCGGTCGTGGTCATCCTCGTCTTCCTCGCCTCCCTCCGCTCCACGCTGGTCACCGCGGTGTCCATACCGCTCTCCGTGGTGCTCGCGCTGATCGTGCTGTGGAGCCGTGACCTGTCGCTCAACATGCTCACCCTGGGCGCCCTGACCATCGCCATCGGCCGGGTCGTCGACGACTCGATCGTGGTGCTGGAGAACATCAAGCGGCACCTCGGCTACGGCGAGGAGCGCAAGGAGGCCATCCTCACCGCGGTCAAGGAGGTCGCGGGCGCGGTCACCTCCTCCACGCTCACCACCGTCGCCGTGTTCCTGCCGATCGGGCTCGTCGGCGGCATGGTCGGCGCCCTCTTCTCCTCCTTCAGCCTCACCATCACGGCGGCCCTGCTCGCCTCGCTGCTGGTCTCGCTGACGGTGGTCCCGGTGCTGTCGTACTGGTTCCTGAGGCCGCCGAAGGCCGTCCGGGGGGTCGACGCCGAACAGGCCCGTCGCCAGGCGGAGGAGAAGGAGGCCAAGAGCCGCCTCCAGCGCTCGTACGTGCCCGTCCTGATGTTCGCCACCCGCCGTCGTCTGGTGAGCCTCGGCATCGCGGTGGTGGTCCTGCTGGCCACCTTCGGCATGGCCCCGCTGCTGAAGACCAACTTCCTCGACCCCGGGGAGCAGGAGGTCCTGACCATCCGGCAGGAACTCAAGCCGGGCACCGGTCTGGCCGCCTCCGACGCCGCGGCCCGCAAGGTCGAGAAGATGCTCGACGGTGTCGACGGTGTCAAGAACTACCAGGTCACCGTGGGCTCTTCGGGCTTCATGGCGGCCTTCGGCGGCAGCACCGACACCAACCAGGCCACCTACCAGGTCGGCCTGGTGGAGGACGCCGACTTCGACGCCACCCAGGACCGGATCGAGAAGGGCCTGCGCGGGCTCTCCGACATCGGCGACACCACCATCTCGGCCGGTGACGGCTTCGGCGCCCAGGACCTCAGCGTGGTCGTCAAGGCGGCCGACCCCGAGGTGCTGCGCACGGCGTCGGAGCAGGTCCGTGCCGAGGTCGCGAAGCTGGACGACGTCACCGACGTGCAGAGCAACCTGGCGCAGTCCGTCCCGCGGATCTCCGTGAAGGGCACCGAGAAGGCCGCCCGGGCCGGGCTGAACGAGGCCGCCCTCGGTGCGGTCGTCGCCCAGGCGGTGCGCGGCACCCCCTCGGGCAAGGCCGTCCTGGACGACACCGAGCGCGACATCGTGATCCGCTCGGCGAAGCCCGCCGGCACCCTCCAGGAGCTCAAGGACCTGCCGGTCGGCCCGGCCAGGCTCGGCGAGCTCGCGAAGGTCGAACTCGTCGACGGCCCGGTCTCGATGACCCGCATCGACGGCCAGCGCTCGGCCACCGTCACGGCCCGTCCCACCGGCGACAACACCGGCGCGGTCGGCACCGAGTTGCAGACGAAGCTCAAGGAACTGGAGCTGCCCGAGGGCGCCACCGCCACCATCGGCGGGGTCTCCGAGGACCAGGAGGAGGCGTTCGCCTCCCTCGCCCTCGCCATGCTCGCGGCCGTCGCCATCGTGTTCATGCTGCTCGTGGCGGCCTTCAAGTCGCTGGTCCAGCCGCTGATCCTGCTGGTGTCCATCCCGTTCGCGGCGACCGGCGCGCTCGGGCTGCTGATCGTCACCGGCACCCCGATGGGCGTGCCCGCGCTGATCGGCATGCTGATGCTCATCGGCATCGTGGTCACCAACGCGATCGTCCTGATCGACCTGATCAACCAGTACCGGGCCCGGGGCCACGGGGTCGTGGAGGCCGTGATCGAGGGCGGCCGGCACCGGCTGCGCCCGATCCTGATGACGGCCCTCGCGACGATCTTCGCCCTGCTCCCGATGGCCCTCGGGGTCACCGGTGAGGGCGGGTTCATCGCCCAGCCGCTGGCCGTGGTCGTGATCGGCGGTCTGATCAGCTCCACGCTGCTGACCCTGCTGCTGGTCCCGACGCTGTACGCGATGGTCGAGCTCCGCAAGGAGCGCAAGCAGGCCAAGCGCGCGGCCAAGCGCGGCGGCCCGGCCGGCCCGGAGGCGTCCGAGGACGCCGGTTCCCCGGAGCCGGTCCGCGTCTGACCCGTCGGACGACGCACAGGACGACCCCCCCGGCCGGGAACGGCCGGGGGGTCGTCCGTCGTGCGGTGCGGCGGGCGGCTACGGGAGGGCGAGCATCCGCTCCAGGGCCAGCTTGGCGAACCGCTCGGTCTCCGGGTCCACCGAGATCCGGTTGACCAGGGTGCCCTCGGCCAGCGACTCCAGCGCCCACACCAGGTGCGGCAGGTCGATCCGGTTCATGGTCGAGCAGAAGCACACCGTCTTGTCGAGGAAGACGACCTCCTTGCCCTCCGGAGCGAAACGATTCGCCAGCCTCTGGACCAGGTTCAGCTCGGTGCCGATCGCCCACTTCGAGCCGGCCGGCGCCGCCTCCAGCGCCTTGATGATGTACTCGGTCGACCCCACCTGGTCCGCCGCCGCGACGACCTCGTGCCGGCACTCCGGGTGCACCAGCACGTTCACCCCGGGTATCCGGGCGCGGACGTCCGCCACCGACTCCAGCGAGAACCGTCCGTGCACCGAGCAGTGGCCCCGCCACAGGATCATCTTGGCGGCCCGCAGCTGCTCCGGGGTCACCCCGCCGCCCGGCTTGTGCGGGTTGTAGACGACGCAGTCCTCCAGGGACATCCCCAGGTCCCGCACCGCGGTGTTGCGCCCCAGGTGCTGGTCGGGCAGGAACAGCACCTGCTCGCCCCGGGAGAAGGCCCAGTCCAGTGCCCGCCGGGCGTTGGACGAGGTGCAGATGGTGCCCCCGTGCCGTCCGGTGAACGCCTTGATGTCGGCGGAGGAGTTCATGTACGAGACGGGCACCACGCGCTCCGCGATGCCGACCTCGGTCAGCACGTCCCAGCACTCGGCGACCTGCTCCGCGGTGGCCATGTCGGCCATGGAGCACCCGGCGGCCAGGTCCGGCAGGACCACCTTCTGGTCGTCTCCGGTCAGGATGTCCGCGGACTCCGCCATGAAGTGCACGCCACAGAAGACGATGTACTCGGCCTCGGGCCGGGCCGCGGCGTCGCGCGCCAGCTTGAAGGAGTCGCCCGTGACGTCCGCGAACTGGATGACCTCGTCGCGCTGGTAGTGGTGCCCGAGGACGAAGACCTTGTCGCCGAGCTTCTCCTTGGCCGCCCGGGCGCGTTCGACGAGGTCCGGGTCGGAGGGCGAGGGCAGGTCACCGGGACACTCCACCCCGCGCTCGCTGCGTGGATCGGCCTCCCGGCCGAGCAGCAGCAGCGCCAGGGGGCTGGGCTGGACGTCCAGGGGCTGGGCGGTGGTCACGATCACGCACCCTTTCTCTGCGGGGTCTGACCCCCGGCGGCTCGCAGGTGGCCCCCGGGCGGACTGACCCGACTCCGGAGGCCCCTTTTCGTCGTTTTGACGTTATCTATGATAACCGCTTCACGTCAGTTTGACGATGGCCCTCGTGTCAATGTGACGCATTCGCTCCGAGGTCCGCGCCACCCCCCGGACCAGGGACGTTCCCCAATTCGCCGCCCCCGCGGTCCGCTGATCGGGGCGGTGGCGGAGCGCCCCTGCGGGCATGGCCGCCCCGCCGGTCCGTGTGCGAGCATGGGAAGCGCAAGGCGCGATGCCGAAGACGCACCCGGGCCCGGAATGAATCCGCAGCCCCGCCGGTTGTTACGTCGGCAAGCAGTCTCCGTACAACCCGGGAGAGATGTAGATGTCCGTATCGGACGAGACCACGACCGCCACCGACGGCATCATCCTGTCCGACGCCGCCGCGGCGAAGGTCAAGGCTCTGCTCGACCAGGAAGGCCGCGACGACCTGGCCCTGCGGGTCGCCGTACAGCCCGGCGGCTGCTCCGGCCTGCGCTACCAGCTCTTCTTCGACGAGCGGTCCCTCGACGGCGACGTCGTCAAGGACTTCGACGGGGTCAAGGTCGTCACCGACCGCATGAGCGCCCCCTACCTCGTCGGCGCCTCCATCGACTTCGTCGACACCATCGAGAAGCAGGGCTTCACGATCGACAACCCGAACGCCACGGGCTCCTGCGCCTGCGGCGACTCCTTCAGCTGAGCCGAGGCCCGGCCCGCCGCCCCGTGCGGCGCGTCCGGTCGCCCCAACGCGGTGGTGGCGGTACCCGTCCGGGTACCGCCACCACCGCGTTCACGTCCCGCGCTGCGTCAGGGGGCTTCCTCCGCCTGCTGCGGCCAGCCCGCCGGAGCCCGGTCCGCCAGCGGCGCACCCCGGTCGTCCACGACCTTCCGGTCCCCGAGCGGCCCGTCCAGCTCGACGGTCATCTCGTAGTACTTCGCCAGGGCCACGCACATCCGCCCGTCCTCGACGGTCTCCGTGACCCGCACCACCACCTCGTCGCCACGGGCCCGCGCCGTCGCCTCGTACGTACCGCAGACCCCGCCGGTGAAGTGCAGCACCAGCCGGTCCCGCCGGGTCCCCGCGACCTCGTACCAGCCGACCTCCGTGTCCCGGGAGACCGGCGCCCCCTTCGACGGGGCCGGCACGGAGAGCCCCGGGGCCGGGGTCTTGGGGCCGGCCGGCGGTACGGCGGGGCCCGTGACCAGGTGCTCCGGGGCGACGGCCGGATGGGTCACCGTGTACGGCTCGTCCGAACCCTCCGGGCGCACCTCGAACAGCCAGGACGGGACGAGCACCGGAGCGCCCCCGGAGAGCTGGGAGGCCAGCCCGAACTCCGCACCGGTCACCGGCAGCGGCTTCGCCGCCGGCGCCTTCACGCTCTCGGGGCAGGACGCGGTGGTGTCCTCACGGTGCGGCACCGCGGTGGCGCAGCCGCCGATCCCCACCGGCCGTCCGCCCGTCCCGTTCAACAGCGCCAGCGCCTTCGCCGCGCTGATCACCGGGTAGCTCGCGCCCCGGGCCAGCGGAGCCAACTGCCCGTTCCCGCCGACGACCTCGCCGCCCGGTCCGATCCGCAGCCCCGTCGACCAACCGAAGGTGGGTCGGCCGTCCACCACGGGCGCCGCGTTCACCACCCGGGTCGTCCCCATCAGCTGCCGGGCGTCCAGCTTCGCGCCGCCGTGGCCGAGCGCCTTGAGCACCGGCGCCGCGGCGGCCTTGGCCCCCGACTCGTCGATCGGCTCCACCTCCGCGGAAGCGCCCGGCACCCGCGGCGCACGGGGCTGCTCCTCGGTGGCGCACCGGGTCACCGCCGCGCAGTGCGGATCCGTCGCGTTCCGGGTGAACGTCCACGCCCCGGCCCCGCCCGCGGCGACCTGCAAGGAGGCGCCGGTGCCGGCCTCCGCCGTCCCGACCCGCCAGGCGTCGCCGTCGCGCACCGGCTCGCCCGCCACCCCGAGGGCCGCCGCCAACCGGCCGACCCGGTCCCGTCCGACCGGCCCGTCCGGCCGGTGGACGGCCGCGGCCTTCGGGCCCTCGGGCAGGGCCCCGCGCGCCCGGTACCGCCCGCCCGAGGGGTCGGGCTCCCCGGGCGCGATCCCCGGTGAACCCGCACGGACCGGATGGTCGTCCAAGGCCAACGGCGGGGGGTCGCCGTTCCGTTCGGAGGCGGCCGTCCGGTCCGCCCCGCCGCTCTGGCCGGCGGCCACGGCCCAGTAGGTGCCGCCGCCTGCGACCAGCACCGCCGTCGTGACGGCGGCGACGGTGACCCGGGAACGCCGGGGGGCGCGCCGACGCACGGTGTCGTCGGGGGTGACCGGGCCGACTGGGTTGCTGCTCACCGCATCGCTCCTTCGCCTGCGCCGCATCCGCGCGAAGGAGCGCGGGCGGGTCTGGCCCTCGTCCACCGGCCGGCGGACGCCGATGGGACGCGGGCGGAGGGCGCACGGTTCCCCGCCGACGCGGGACGTCACCCTCCCGGGTGTCACCCCCCGTGGCGCGGGAACCCGGCGGCGAACATCGCGTCCAGCAGCCGGGCGGCGGAGGGCGGGACGACGACTCCGGTCAGCGCCCGCGCCGGCGGTGGCGCCGACCGGGGTTCCGGTTGCCAGTGCGGGGCCATCCGGGCGCAGTCGCCGCGCAGTGCGGCGAGACCGCCTTCGAGGTCGTGGGGGGAGCGGTCGGGGAGGGGGAGATCGGCCATGAGGAAACGGTAGGCGTCCGGAACCGTACGAAAGAAGCCCTACTATCAGGTAGTTTTCCGGCTTTCGGGTGATTCGGACCGTTGCGACGACCGGGTAGCGTGAAGTGTTCACTTTCGGGCCCCGGGCCGTGCACCGTACGCGGGCCCCTCCAGCCGCCCCCCAGTTCCCCCAGGAGCGCCCCGCCGTGCGTATCGCAGTCTCCGGCTCCATCGCCACCGACCATCTGATGACCTTCCCCGGACGGTTCGCCGAGCAACTCGTCGCCGATCAACTGCACACGGTCTCCCTCTCCTTCCTCGTCGACGCCCTCGACGTCCGTCGCGGCGGCGTCGGCGCCAACATCGCCTTCGGCATGGGTCAGCTCGGTGCACGGCCGATCCTGGTCGGGGCCGCCGGTGCCGACTTCGACGAGTACCGCGCCTGGCTCGACCGGCACGGGGTCGACACCGAGTCGGTCCGCATCTCCGAGGTGCTGCACACCGCCCGCTTCGTGGTCACCACCGACGCCGACCACAACCAGATCGGCTCCTTCTACACCGGCGCCATGAGCGAGGCTCGCCTCATCGAGCTCAAGGCCGTGGCCGACCGGGTGGGCGGCCTCGACCTCGTCCTCATCGGTGCCGACGACCCGGAGGGCATGCTCCGCCACACCGAGGAGTGCCGCAGCCGCGACATCCCGTTCGCCGCCGACTTCTCCCAGCAGATCGCCCGGATGAACGGCGACGAGATCCGCGTCCTGCTGGACGGCGCCACGTACCTCTTCTCCAACGAGTACGAGAAGGGCCTGATCGAGGCCAAGACCGGCTGGAGCGACGAGGAGATCCTCGGCCGGGTCGGCCACCGGGTCACCACCCTCGGCGCCCGCGGCGTCCGCATCGAGCGGGTCGGACACGACCCCATCGAGGTCGGGGTGCCCGAGGAGGACGCCAAGGTCGACCCCACCGGCGTCGGCGACGCCTTCCGCGCCGGCTTCCTGTCCGGCCTCGCCTGGGGCGTCGGCCTGGAGCGGGCGGCCCAGGTCGGCTGCATGCTCGCCACCCTGGTCATCGAGACCCTCGGCACCCAGGAGTACCAGCTGCGCCGCGTCCACTTCGTGGACCGCTTCACCAAGGCGTACGGCGAGGACGCCGCGAACGAGGTGCGGTCGCACCTCCGCTGCCCCTGAACGGCGGCCCCGGGAACGACGCGGTGCCGGGCCCCGGCCCGGCACCCCGTTCACACCAGTCGGACCACCCGGTAGGAGGACCCCCGCTCCGTGCGGGACTCGCCCGCGTACCGCTGTCCCCGCATCTCGCACCAGGCGGGGATGTCCAACCGGGCCGCCTCGTCGTCGGCGAGCACCACGACCGCGCCGCCCACGGGCACCCGGTCGATCACCTTCGCCAGCTCGATCACCGGCAGCGGGCACCGCTTCCCCAGGGCGTCCACCACCAGCTCCTCCACCGGCGGGCCGGCCGGGGACGGGTCGGGAGCCGCCCCGCGCAACCGTCCGCGCACCGACTCCACCACCCCGGGCAGCACCGCCAGGAACCGTTCGACGTCCGCCCCGTCCGTGCCCACCGGCAGCGAGACGCGGACATTGCCCTCGCTGAGCACCCCCATCGCCCGCAGCACGTGGCTGGGCGTCAGGGTGCTGCTGGTGCACGAGGAGCCCGAGGACACCGAGAACCCGGCCCGGTCCAGCTCGCCCAGCAGGCTCTCGCCGTCCACGTACAGGCAGGAGAAGGTGACCAGGTGCGGAAGCCGGTGCTCCGGGTCCCCCACCACCTCGGTGTCGGGCACCTCGGCCGCCACCCGCTCCCGCAGCCGGGCGGTCAGCGCCCGCAGCCGGGCGCCCTCCGCGGCGGCCTCGGCCCGCACCGCCCGCAGCGAGGCGACGGCGGCCACGATCGCCGGCACGTTCTCGAAGCCGGGCGCCCGCCCCGACTCCCGCTCGTCCACCGGCCCGCGCGGGGCGAACCGCACCCCCTTGCGCACCACCAGCACCCCCACGCCCGCCGGGCCGCCCCACTTGTGGGCGCTGCCGGTGAGCAGGGACCACTCCCCGGGCACCGCACCCCAGGCCAGCGACTGCGCGGCGTCCACCAGCAGCGGCACCCCGGCCGCCCGGCACCGTTCGGCGACGTCCGCCACCGGCTGCTCGGTGCCCACCTCGTGGTTGGCGGACTGGAGGCAGGCCAGTGCGGTGTCCGGGCGGAGCAACTCGGCGTAGGCGTCCACCCGCACCGCCCCGGTCCGGGTCACCGGGACCGTCGTCACCCGGCCGCCCGCGGCCTCGTGGACCTCGGCCGCGTGCAGGACGGAGGAGTGTTCGACCGCGGAGACCAGCAGCCCGTCGCCCACGCGTCGCCGACCGGCCAGGGCCCCGGCCACCCCCTCGTGCACGGCCCGGGTCCCCGAAGGGGTGAACACCAGCTCGTCCGGTCGGCAGCCCACCGCCTCCGCCGCCGCCTCCCGGGCGGCGTCCAGGAGCATCCGGACCCGGCGGCCCTCGCGGTACAGCCGGGCGGGGTCGGCCCACCCCTCGTCCAGCGAGGCGAGGAGGGCCTGGCGGGCGACGGGGTGCAGCGGGGCGGAGGACGCGGCGTCGAAGTAGGACACGCCCGTACCGTAACCCCCGCCCCCACCGGGCCGGGGCGCCCGCCGAACGGGGGAGGCGCCACGTGTCGGCGGGCGGCTTCCGGAGGGGGCGTCAGAAGGGCCGCGCCCGGGGCCGATCCCGCGCTCCGATCCGGCCTGGAACAGCGTCTTCCGCTTGACCTCCGGGGCTCCGACCAGCAGCGCACCACCCCTTCGGGGAGTCGAACGGCGCGTTGGGCACCCTCCCCGCGCGACCCCAAATAGCGTCCAGTAGGGTTTGGTCCGCATAAACATCCAAACCCCTGCCCGCCGCAGGGCGGCGACCGACCAGCGAGAAGGCCGCAGCCGACCGCGCGGGCGAGACTCTCGGGAAGGCGCTACGTGAGTCCCAACGGCTCCGACCGCTCGCCGCGGCGCCCGATGCGGCGGAAGCTGCTGCAGGCACTGACTGCGGGCCTGGTCCTGGCGACCGCCACCGGTTGCACATACAAGGACTTCCCCCGCCTGGGTATGCCGAGCCCGGCCACCGAGGAGGCGCCCCGCATCCTCTCTTTGTGGCAGGGCTCGTGGGCCGCCGCGCTCGCCGTCGGCGTGCTGGTGTGGGGCCTGATCCTGTGGAGTGTCTTCTTCCACCGGCGCAGCCGCACCAAGGTCGAAGTTCCCCCCCAGACCCGGTACAACATGCCGCTTGAGGCCCTGTACACCGTGGTTCCGATCCTCATCGTCTCGGTGTTCTTCTACTTCACCGCGCGCGACGAGTCGAAGCTCCTGAAGCTGGACGACAAGCCCGCCCACGTGGTGAACGTGGTCGGCTACCAGTGGTCCTGGGCCTTCAACTACATCGAGCAGGTCCCCGGCTCCACGGGCGACGCGAAGAAGGACAAGAACCTCGCGGCCATCCCGGACCGCTTCCAGGAGGACTTCCCGGCCAACGCGGGCGGCGTGTACGACTTCGGCGTCCCCGGCACCCGGAACCCGGAGAACAACAACCCCGGCCCGACCCTCGTCCTCCCCAAGGGGGAGAAGGTCCGCTTCGTCCTCACCTCGCGCGACGTCATCCACTCCTTCTGGGTGGTGCCGTTCCTGATGAAGCTGGACGTCATCCCGGGCCACACCAACGCCTTCGAGGTCACCCCCAACAAGGAGGGGATCTTCATGGGCAAGTGTGCCGAGCTCTGCGGTACCGACCACTCCCGCATGCTCTTCAACGTCAAGGTCGTCTCTCCCGAGGCGTACCAGGAGCACCTGAAGCAGCTCGCGGAGAAGGGCCAGACCGGTTACGTCCCGGCCGGTATCGAGCAGACGAAGCAGGAGAAGAACCGGGAGACGAACCAACTGTGAGCATCATCAACGACCCTTCACGGGACGCGAAGGTGGCTGACGACTCGTACGAGAACGAGTTGCCGGTCCGTCGCAAGCAGCCCGGCAACGTCGTGGTCAAGTGGCTCACCACCACCGACCACAAGACCATCGGTACCCTGTACCTGGTCACCTCGTTCGTCTTCTTCATCATCGGCGGCGTCATGGCGCTGTTCATGCGCGCCGAGCTCGCCCGCCCGGGCACGCAGCTGATGTCGAACGAACAGTTCAACCAGGCGTTCACGATGCACGGCACGATCATGCTGCTGATGTTCGCGACGCCGCTGTTCGCGGGCTTCGCGAACTGGATCATGCCGCTCCAGATCGGTGCCCCCGACGTCGCGTTCCCGCGACTGAACATGTTCGCCTACTGGCTCTACCTGTTCGGTTCGCTCATCGCGGTCGCGGGCTTCCTGACCCCGAACGGTGCCGCGGACTTCGGTTGGTTCGCCTACTCGCCGCTCTCCGACGCGGTCCGCTCGCCGGGCATCGGCGCGGACATGTGGATCATGGGTCTGGCCTTCTCCGGCTTCGGCACGATCCTCGGCTCGGTCAACTTCATCACCACGATCATCTGCATGCGCGCGCCCGGCATGACGATGTTCCGCATGCCCATCTTCACCTGGAACGTGCTGCTGACCGGTGTGCTGGTCCTGCTCGCCTTCCCGGTGCTGGCCGCGGCCCTCTTCGCACTGGAGTCGGACCGGAAGTTCGGCTCGATGATCTTCGATCCGGCCAACGGCGGCGCACTGCTCTGGCAACACCTCTTCTGGTTCTTCGGCCACCCCGAGGTGTACATCATCGCCCTGCCGTTCTTCGGCATCATCTCCGAAGTCCTGCCGGTGTTCAGCCGCAAGCCGATGTTCGGTTACTCCGGACTCATCGGCGCGACGATCGCCATCGCCGGCCTCTCGGTCACGGTGTGGGCGCACCACATGTACGTCACCGGTGGCGTGCTCCTCCCGTTCTTCTCCTTCATGACGTTCCTCATCGCCGTCCCGACCGGCGTGAAGTTCTTCAACTGGATCGGAACGATGTGGAAGGGCTCGCTGTCCTTCGAGACCCCGATGCTCTGGGCGATCGGCTTCCTGATCACCTTCACCTTCGGTGGTCTGACCGGTGTCATCCTGGCCTCGCCGCCGCTCGACTTCCACGTCTCCGACTCGTACTTCGTGGTCGCGCACTTCCACTACGTCATCTTCGGCACCGTGGTCTTCGCGATGTTCGCCGGCTTCCACTTCTGGTGGCCGAAGTTCACCGGGAAGATGCTCGACGAGCGCCTCGGCAAGATCACCTTCTGGACGCTGTTCATCGGCTTCCACGGCACCTTCCTGGTCCAGCACTGGCTGGGCGCCGAGGGTATGGCCCGCCGGTACGCGGACTACCTGAACGCGGACGGCTTCACCGCCCTGAACACGATCTCCACGATCAGCTCGTTCCTGCTCGGCCTGTCGATGCTGCCGTTCTTCTACAACGTCTGGAAGACCGCCAAGTACGGCAAGAAGGTCGAGGTCGACGACCCCTGGGGCTACGGCCGCTCGCTGGAGTGGGCCACGTCCTGCCCGCCGCCCCGGCACAACTTCGTCACCCTGCCGCGCATTCGTTCCGAATCCCCGGCGTTCGACCTGCATCACCCGGAGATCGCCGCGCTCGACCAGCTGGAGAACGCGGGCGGGCACCTCGGCCCCGGTTCCGGTGAGGCGCTGGCTGGCGGCAAGGAGGCCGGCAAGTGAAGATCCAGGGCAAGATGTTCATCTGGCTGAGCGTCTTCGTGCTCGTCATGGCGATCGTCTATGGCGTGTGGTCGAAGGAGCCGGTCGGCACCACGGCGCTCTTCATGGCCTTCGGCCTGTGCATCATGATCGGCTACTACCTGGCCTTCACGGCCCGGCGGGTCGACGCGGGCGCACAGGACAACAAGGAGGCCGACGTCGCGGACGACGCCGGTGAGGTGGGCTTCTTCAGCCCGCACAGCTGGCAGCCGCTCGCGCTCGCGGTGGGCGGCGCGTTCGCCTTCTGCGGCGTCATCTTCGGCTGGTGGCTGCTCTACTTCTCGGCGCCGATCCTCGTGGTCGGCCTGCTGGGTTGGGTCTTCGAGTACTACCACGGCGAGAACCAGAACCAGTAGCACCCGCTGAGCACCCGTACGGGGCCCGGACACTCCACCCGGAGGTCCGGGCCCCGTCGTACGCCCCGACACCCCCCGTACGGCTCACCCGCCGTGCTTGACAGGGGGGACGTTCATAGGCTCGCAACCATGAACCACTCACCGCGCACGCGTACGGTCATGAGCTGCACGACGCTGGTGGTCGCCCTCCTCGCGGGCGCCACCGCCTGTGACGAGCCCGCCGGCCATCCGCTGTCCGCCGCGCCGTACGACGCGGCGAGCCAGGTCGTCCTGGGAGCCGCCGCGAGCGGTGCCAAGCTCGACCCCGACCGGCCGCTGGAGATCACGGCCAAGCCCGGCGGCGGGGGCCGCATCACCGACGTCACCGCCACCGACGCCGCCGGCCGGTACGTGGCCGGCACCCTCTCCGCGGACGGCACCCGTTGGCGCACCACCGTCCCCTTGGCCGCGGGCGCCCACTACACGGCCCGGGTCAGCACCGAGAAGGCGGACGGCTCGCCCGGCCGCAGGGTCGTCACCTTCGAGACGGGAGTCCCTGCCAAGAAGCGCGAGTTGACGGTCACCTTCGGCCCCGAGGAGGGCACCTACGGGGTGGGGCAGCCGATCATCGCCGAGCTGAGCGAGCCCGTCACCGACAAGAAGGCCCGTGCCGCGGTCGAACGCGGGCTGAAGGTCGAGTCGATGCCCGCCGTCGAGGGCTCCTGGTACTGGCTCGACGACCAGGTCCTGCACTACCGCCCCAAGGAGTACTGGCCCGTCAACGCCACCGTCCGGGCCCGCAGCGCCCTGGAGGGCATCAAGGTGGGGACCCGGCTGTGGGGCGGCGAGAGCGCGCCGCTGACCTTCACCACGGGGGACCGGATCGTCGCGGTCGCCGACGCCTCCGCGCACCGCATGACGGTGTACCGCAACGGAGAACAGATCAACTCGATCCCGGTCACCACCGGCAAGCCCGGCTTCGAGACCCGCAACGGCATCAAGGTGGTCCTGGGCAAGGAGTACTTCGTCCGGATGCGCGGTACCAGCATCGGCATCGCCGCGGGCACCTCGGAGTCCTACGACCTCCCCGTGTACTACGCCACCCGCGTCACCTGGAGCGGGGAGTACGTGCACGCCGCACCCTGGTCGGTGGGTTCGCAGGGCTCCGCCAACGTCAGTCACGGCTGCGTGGGCATGAGCACCGGCAACGCGGCCTGGTTCTACGAGACCGTCCGCCCGGGGGACCTGGTCAAGGTCGTCAACAGCTACGGCGAGGACATGGCGCCCTTCGGCAACGGGTACGGGGACTGGAACCTGGACTGGACGGAGTGGCAGGAGGGCAGCGCGGTCACCGGTGACGCCGGCCCCCGCACCCCGCCCCCGGCCCAGCAGGCCCGGCTGCGCCCCCGGACCTGAGCCGGGGACGCGGCGCCGGAACGGGGCCCGCGGGACCCTCCTACGCCCGCACGGCCAGCCGGCTGCGCAGCAGCCCGGCCAGGGCCTCCGCGAACTCCACCGGCTCCACCGGGTGGGTCACCGCGGCCTCGGCGCGGCTCCAGGTGGCCAGCCAGGCGTCCTGGGGCCGGCCGATCAGCAGCAGCACCGGCGGGCAGCGGAACACCTCGTCCTTGATCTGCCGGCAGACGCCCATGCCGCCCGCGGGCACCGCCTCCCCGTCCAGCACGCACACGTCGATGCCGCCCCGGTCCAGTTCCTTGAGCACCGCGGGCAGGGTGGCGCACTCGACGAACTCGACGGGCGGCAGGTCCGCGGCCGGTCGGCGCCCCGCGGCCAGCCGCACCTGCTCCCGCGTGTTCGCGTCGTCGCTGTAGACCAGCACCGTGGCGGTCGGCTGCATTGTTCCTCCGAGTGCGTGCGGGCACCGGGACCGTGGGGCCCGGGGCTGTGGGATGCCTGGGACGGGAACCGCTGGGGCGGATGCTACTCGCTCGGACACGTCGTCAACACCGGTTCGGACGCCGCTTCGATGGGCCATCCGGGCAGCGCACACGGGGTGGACACACCGAACGGCACCCCCCGGAGTGAGGGCGAGATAAGCGACCGACATAATGTCGGTCGTGGCGACAGCAACGACAGTAGAAACCGGGCCCGCGCACCCGTCGGTCAATCGGCCGAACCTCACCAGCGTCGGAACCATCATTTGGTTGAGTTCCGAGCTGATGTTCTTCGCGGCGCTCTTCGCGATGTACTTCACCCTGCGATCGGTGACCGGTCCCGACTTCTGGAAGGAACAGGCGTCGACCCTGAACCTCCCGTTCTCGGCGACGAACACCACGATCCTGGTGCTCTCCTCCTTCACCTGCCAGCTCGGCGTTTTCGCCGCCGAGCGCGGGGACGTGAAGAAGCTCCGGATGTGGTTCATCGTGACCTTCATCATGGGTGCGATCTTCATCGGCGGTCAGATCTTCGAGTACACGGAGCTGGTGAAGGAGTACGGCCTGTCGCTGTCCTCCGACCCGTACGGCTCCGCGTTCTACCTGACCACCGGCTTCCACGGACTGCACGTGACGGGGGGCTTGATCGCCTTCCTCCTGGTCCTGGGTCGCACCTACGCGGCCAGAAGGTTCACCCACGAGCAGGCGACCGCCGCGATCGTCGTGTCCTACTACTGGCACTTCGTCGATGTCGTGTGGATCGGCCTCTTCGCCACGATCTACTTGATCAAGTAATCGGGCCGCGCCCCCAGGGCCGCTCCCGACAACCAGAAGCATCGACGCAGAAGATCCTGACACCGGGGTAATCCGTGAAAAAGCTCTCCGCACGACGACGCCACCCGCTGGCGGCGGTCGTCGTCCTACTCCTCGCGCTGGCGGCCACCGGGGGGCTGTACGCCGCGTTCGCGCCGGCGGACAAGGCGCAGGCCGATGAGACCGCCCAGTCCCTCGCCATCGAAGAGGGCAAGAAGCTGTACGCCGTCGGCTGCGCCAGCTGCCACGGCACGGCCGGTCAGGGCAGCTCCGACGGTCCGCCGCTGGCGGGCGTCGGCGCCGCCGCCGTCGACTTCCAGGTCGGTACCGGCCGGATGCCGATGGTGGCCCAGGGTGCCCAGGCCCCGAAGAAGAAGAAGGTCTACACGCAGGCCCAGATCGACCAGCTCGCGGCCTTCGTCTCCACGATGGGCCCCGGCCCGGAGGTGCCCACCGAGGACCAATACAGCCTCGAAGGCGCGGACGCCGCCAACGGCGGTGAGCTGTTCCGCAACAACTGCGCGCAGTGCCACAACTTCACCGGTCAGGGCGGTGCCCTCACCAAGGGCAAGTACGCCCCCAGCCTGGAGGGCGTCAGCCCCAAGCACCTCTACGAGGCCATGCAGACCGGGCCCCAGAACATGCCCTCCTTCCCCGACACCACGCTGCCGGAGAAGGAGAAGAAGGACATCATCGCCTACGTCAACGCGGTCAACGGGGACAAGACGGTCAACCAAGGTGGTCTGACCCTCGGCGGCCTCGGGCCGGTCAGTGAGGGCCTGTTCGCCTGGATCTTCGGTCTCGGTGCGCTGATCATCACTGCCATCTGGGTCGCCGCTCGGACCGCAAAGGCCAAGAAGTCATGAGTAGCCAAGACATTCCAGAAGAGAACCTGCCCGCAGCGCAGGACCACGCCCACGGCTCGGTAGCCCTCGCGGACACGGAGAACCCGTTCGCGGACCCGGGACTGCCGCCGCACGAGCACCGCATCCAGGACATCGACGAGCGGGCCGCCAAGCGGTCCGAGCGCACCGTGGCCCTGATGTTCGTGCTGTCGATGCTGGGCACGATCGGCTTCATCGTCGCGTACGTGATGATCCCGGTCGACAAGGCCATCTACGTGTGGCCGATCGGGCACACCAACGCCCTCAACTTCACCCTGGGCCTGACCCTCGGCGTGTCGTTGTTCCTCATCGGCGCGGGAGCGGTCCACTGGGCCCGCACCCTGATGTCCGACATGGAGATTGCCGACGAGCGCCACCCCATCGCCGCCTCCCCCGAGGTCAAGGCGAAGGTCATGGCGGACTTCCGGCAGGGCGCCGAGGAGTCCGGCATGGGCCGGCGCAAGCTGATCCGCAACACGATGTTCGGTGCGCTGGCGCTGTTCCCGCTCTCCGGCGTCGTCCTGCTCGGCGGTCTGGGCCCGGCGCCCGGCACCAAGCTCCGCCACACCCTGTGGGCCAAGGGCAAGCTGCTCGTCAACATGAACACCGACGAGCCGCTGCGTCCCGAGGACATCGCCGTCGGTTCGTTGACCTTCGTCAAGCCCGAGGGCCTGGAGGAGCACGACCACGACTTCCTGGTCGAGATCACCAAGGCCGCCGTGATGATCGTCCGGCTCCAGCCCGGGGACATCAAGGACAAGCAGGAACTGGCCTGGTCGCACGACGGGATCGTCGCCTACTCCAAGGTGTGCACCCACGTCGGTTGCCCGATCAGCCTGTACGAGCAGCAGACGCACCACGCGCTGTGCCCGTGCCACCAGTCCACCTTCGACCTCTCCGACGGCGCCCGGGTCATCTTCGGCCCCGCCGGCCACCCGCTCCCGCAGCTGCGGATCGGTGTGAACAAGGAGGGTTACCTCGAGGCGCTCGGCGACTTCGACGAGCCTGTCGGTCCGGCCTTCTGGGAGCGCGGATGAGTACCACGACGACCACCGAGACCCAGACCCGCCGGGGCAAAGCGCCCGCGGGCGAGCGGGTCGCCGACTGGGCGGACGGCCGGCTGGGGATCTACTCCCTCGCCAAGGCCAACATGCGCAAGATCTTCCCGGACCACTGGTCCTTCATGCTGGGTGAGGTCTGCCTCTACGCCTTCATCATCATCATCCTCACGGGTGTCTACCTGACCCTGTTCTTCCACCCGTCGATGAACGAGGTGGAGTACCACGGCCCCTACGCCCCGCTCCAGGGCCAGTTGGTGTCCGAGGCGTTCAACTCGACCATGAAGATCTCCTTCGAGGTCCGCGGCGGTCTGCTGATCCGGCAGATCCACCACTGGGCCGCGCTGATCTTCCTGGCCGGCATGTTCGCGCACATGATGCGCGTGTTCTTCACCGGCGCGTTCCGCAAGCCGCGCGAGGTCAACTGGGTCTTCGGCTTCCTGCTGTTCGTCCTCGGCATGTTCACCGGTTTCACCGGCTACTCGCTCCCGGACGACCTGCTGTCGGGCACCGGTGTCCGCTTCATGGAGGGCGCGGTCCTCTCCGTGCCGATCGTGGGCACGTACCTGTCGTTCTTCCTCTTCGGCGGGGAGTTCCCGGGCCACGACTTCGTGGCGCGCTTCTACTCCGCGCACGTGCTGTTGCTGCCGGGCATCATGCTGGGCCTGATCGTGGCCCACCTGATCCTCGTCATCTACCACAAGCACACCCAGTTCCCCGGCCCCGGCCGGACCCAGAAGAACGTCGTCGGCATGCCGCTGATGCCGGTCTACATGGCCAAGGCGGGCGGCTTCTTCTTCCTGGTCTTCGGCGTCATCGCGGTCATCTCGGCGCTGTTCACCCTGAACCCCATCTGGTCGATCGGCCCCTACCGACCCGACATGGTCGGCACCGGCGCCCAGCCCGACTGGTACATGGGCTTCTCCGAGGGCCTGATCCGCGTCATGCCGGGTTGGGAGATCAACTTCGCCGGACACACCCTCGTCCTGGGCGTGTTCATCCCGCTGATGGTCTTCCCGCTGGTGCTGGTCGCGATCGCGGTCTACCCGTTCATCGAGTCCTGGGTCACCGGTGACAAGCGCGAGCACCACCTGCTGGACCGTCCGCGCAACGCTCCGACCCGTACGGCCGTGGGCGTCGCCTGGATCACCTGGTACGTGGTCATGCTGATCGGCGGTGGCAACGACCTCGTCGCCACGCACTTCCACCTCTCGATCAACGCGATCACCTGGTTCGTCCGCATCGCGTTCTTCGTGGGGCCGGTCGTGGCCTTCATCGTCACCAAGCGGATCTGCCTCGGCCTCCAGCGCCGGGACCGGGACAAGGTGCTGCACGGACGCGAGTCCGGCATCATCAAGCGCCTGCCGCACGGTGAGTTCATCGAGGTCCACGAGCCGCTCAACCAGGAGCAGCTGCACACGCTCACCCAGCACGAGCAGTACAAGCCGGTCGAGATCGGCCCGCTGGTCGACGAGAACGGCGTGAAGCGCAAGGTCTCCCCGGTGCAGAAGCTGCGGGCCCGTCTCTCCAAGGGCTACTACGGCGAGCAGGGGCAGATCGAGAAGCCCAGCGTCGAGGAGTACAAGGAGATCCAGAGCGGCCACGGCCACCACTGAGTCTCCCGCGCCGGGGCCCGCACGGGCCCCGGCGGGTCGCCACCCGAAGGGCCCCGTCCACTGCACGGACGGGGCCCTTCGCGTCCTCCGCGCCTCGATAGGGTGGATCCCCAGGCACGACGACACCGCACGACACGCGACGTCGACGGCCGCCCCTCCGGGCGGCCCCGTCCCCGTACGCCGTACGCACCCCGCACGGCCCGCACCCAGGAGCGACCCATGAGCGCTGTGACCCCCGCCGGAGGCGACACCCTGGCGGCCCGTTCCTGGCCGGAGGTCCTCACCGCCTTGCTCTCGGGGGCGGACCAGAGCGCCGACGCCACCGCCTGGGCGATGGACCGGATCATGCAGGGGGAGGCCACCGACGCGCAGATCGCCGGCTTCGCCGTCGCCCTGCGGGCCAAGGGCGAGACCGTGGAGGAGCTCACCGGACTCGTCGACGCCATGTACCGGCACGCCCGCACCATCGAGGTGCCCGGTCCCAGCGTGGACATCGTCGGCACCGGCGGCGACAACGCCCGCACCGTCAACATCTCCACCATGTCCGCGATCGTCGTCGCCGGGACCGGGGCCAAGGTCGTCAAGCACGGCAACCGCGCCGCCTCCTCCGCGAGCGGGGCCTCCGACGTGCTGGAGAAGCTGGGCGTCGATCTGGAACTGACGCCGGAGCGGGTGGCGGAGGTCGCCGAGGAGGCCGGGATCACCTTCTGCTTCGCCGCCAAGTTCCACCCGGCCATGCGGCACGTCGGCGCCGCCCGCAAGGAACTGGGCATCCGCACCGTCTTCAACTTCCTCGGCCCGCTCACCAATCCGGCCCGGGTCCGGGCGCAGGCCACCGGGGTCGCCGACGCGCGGATGGCGCCGGTGGTCGCCGGCGTGCTCGCCGAACGCGGCTCCTCCGCCCTGGTCTTCCGCGGCGACGACGGCCTGGACGAACTGACCACCACCGCCCCCTCCACGGTGTGGGTGGTGCGCGACGGCGCGGTGGCCGAACAGCGCTTCGACCCCCGGGAGGTCGGCATCGACCTGGTGCCGGTGGAGGCGCTGCGCGGGGCGGACGCCTCCCACAACGCGGAGGTGACCCGCCGGCTGCTCGCGGGCGAGACCGGACCGGTGCGGGACGCGGTGTTGCTGAACTCGGCGGCGGCCCTGGTGGCGCTGACGCCCGGCACCGAGCCGTTGACCGAGCAGATCCGCACCGGCCTGGCGCGCGCCGCCGAGTCGATCGACTCCGGTGCGGCCCACCGGGTCCTGGAGCGCTGGGTCGCCGCCACCAACGCCTGACCGCACCCGTCCTCCCGCCGGCCGTCCCGCCCCGTGCGGGGCGGCCGGCGGCGCACCGCCGGGACGGGGTGGTGCGCCCGCGCGATCGTCTGGCATGATGCATCCCAGGTCATGAGTGACAGCGCATCGGCCCCGGCCTGCTGTCCGGCAACCCTCCGTCCGTGGCGGGGTGCCCCGGGTGAAGACCAGGTCGTAGGCAGCGAGGTCTACGGCAAGCGCGGACCCCTCGCGTCTCTCCAGGGGTCCTGGTCGTCGAGGGAGCGGTTTCCGTGAGCAAGCGAATGCGATAGGGCGCAGCGCCCCACCTCCGCGCACGCCCCGTCCGGTGTGTCCCTTCACCCCTTCCCGCGTCCTCCCACGCCCCGTCCCGTTCCGGTCCGTGCGCTCCGCCGTCCGGTGCCGGTCGACGTCCCGCCGCGCGGCGGTCCGGCGTGGCTCAGACGCGCCCTGCCTCACCCGGGAGTCCGTCATGTCCGCACGTGCCACCACCGCCGAGCCCGCCTGCACCGCCGCCGAACCGCTGCTGCCCGTGCTGGGCCGCGAGGTGACCGTCCCCCTCGTCACCGGCGGCGAGGTGACCTACGCGGCGCTCGACTACGCCGCCAGCGCCCCCGCCCTCCAGCGGGTCTGGGACGACGTCGCCGCCTACGCCCCCTACTACGGCAGCGTCCACCGGGGCGCCGGCTACCTCTCCCAGCTCTCCACCGACCTGTTCGAGAACGCCCGCCGGACCGTCGCCGGGTTCCTCGGCTGCCGGGAGGGCGACCAGGTGGTGTTCACCCGCTCCACCACCGACTCGCTGAACCTGCTCGCCGCCGCCCTGCCCGCGGGCTGCCAGGTGTTCGTCTTCGAGACCGAGCACCACGCCTCCCTGCTGCCCTGGCGCGACGCCCGCGTCACCTACCTGGACGCGCCGCGCACCCCCGCCGAGGCGGTGGACACCCTGGAGCGGGCGCTGGCCGACCGCGACCCGTACGGGCCGGCACTGGTCTGCGTGACCGGCGCCTCCAACGTCACCGGGGAGCTGTGGCCGGTGCGCGAACTGGCCGCCGCCGCGCACGCCCACGGCGCCCGGATCGTGCTGGACGCGGCCCAACTCGCCCCGCACCACCCGGTGGACGTGGCGGACCTGGACGTCGACTGGATCGCCTTCTCCGGACACAAGCTCTACGCCCCCTTCGGCTCCGGGGTGCTCGCCGGGCGCGCGGACTGGCTGCGCACGGCCGAGCCGTACCTGGCCGGCGGCGGTGCCTCCCGGAAGGTGTCGCGCCGGGCCGACGGGGGCGTGGACGTGGAGTGGCACGAGGACGCGGCCCGCCACGAGGCCGGTTCCCCCAACGTGATCGGCGCCTACGCCATCGCCTCCGCCTGCACGGCGCTCACCGAGGCCGGGTTCGACCGTCTGGTGGCCCGGGAGCAGGAGCTGATCGACCGGGTGCGCGCCGGCTTGGCCGAGGTGCCCCAGGTGCGGGTGCTGTCGCTGTTCGGGGACGACGCGCCCCGGGTCGGCGTCCTCTCCTTCGTGGTGGACGGCTGGAACAGCTCGCACTTCGCCGCCGCGCTCTCCGCCGAGTACGGGATCGGGGTGCGCGACGGGCTGTTCTGCGCCCACCCGCTGGTGCGCACCCTGTTGGGCACCGACCCGCAGGACCCGGGGGAGTGCGGGGCGCCCGAGGCCGCACCCGGGGAGCGTTCGCTGAACGCGGTCCGGGTCAGCTTCGGCGCGGGCACCCCCGACGAGCACGTGGACCGGTTCGTCCGGGCCGTGCGGGAACTCGTCGTCGAGGGCGCCCGCTGGAGCTACCGCACCGAGGACGGGCGCTGCGTGCCGGACCGGACGGCGCCCACCGGCTCCTGAGGACGGCCCCCGGACAGCCGGGTGCCGAGCTGGACCATCCGCAGGGCGCGTTCGGTGGCGTCGGTGAGCAACTCGCCGCCGCGGCCGAGCGCCTCGGTGAGGTCCATCGGCGCGGGCATGATCGACGCGTAGGCGTCCACCCCGACCGAGCGCACCCGGTGGGCGCCCTCGCCCAGGGTGCCGGCCAGCGCCAACACCGGGCGGTCGTGCAGCTTGGCGCGGCGGGCGACCTCGGCGGGGACCTTGCCGCGCGGGGTCTGGTGGTCCAGCGCGCCCTCGGCGGTGATGACCAGGTCGGCGCGGGCCAGCCGCTCGTCGAGCCCGATGCGGTCCAGCAGCACCTCGAACCGGGGCAGCAACTCGGCGCCCAGCGCGGCGAGTCCGGCGCCGAGGCCGCCGGAGGCTCCGGTGCCGCGGCCGTGGCACAGGTCGGTGGGCACCTTGAGGTCACGGGTGAGAACGGCGGCCCAGTGCTCCAGGGCGGCGGCCAACTGCTCCACCTGCTCGGGGGTCGCGCCCTTCTGCGGGCCGAAGACCCGGGCCACCCCGCGCTCCCCGCACAGCACGTTGTACGGGTTGCAGGCGACCCGGATGCGGGTCTCGGCCAGCCGCGGGTCCAGCCCGGTGGCGTCGATGCGGTCCAGCCGGGACAGGGCGCCGCCGCCGCGCGGGAGTTCCTCGCCGTCCGCGTCCAGCAGTCGGGCACCGAGCGCTTGGAGGGCGCCCGCGCCGCCGTCGGAGGTCCCGGAGTCGCCGCAGCCGACGAGGACGTGCCGGGCCCCGGCGTCGAGGGCGGCGAGGATCAACTCGCCGACGCCGTAGGTGGTGGTGGCCCCCGGGTCCCGCAGGCCCCGGGGCACCAGGGAGAGCCCGGCGATCGCGGCCATCTCGACCACGGCGGTGCCCTCGGCGTCGCCGAGCAGGGCGAAGTGGGTGCCGATGCGCTCCCCGGTGGGGCCGGTGGCCCGCAGCGGGACCAACCGTCCGCCGGACGCCGTGGCCAGGGCGCGGGCGGTGCCCTCGCCGCCGTCGACCAGCGGTATCAGGTCGATCTCGGCGTCGGGGAGCACCCTGCGCACGCCGGCGGCGATGGCTTCGGCGGCGGCTTCGGCGGACAGGGACTCCTTGAAGCCGCTGGGGGCGACGGCGAATCGGGTGAGCATCGTGGGTACTCCTGGGGGTGAGGGTGTGCGGGCGGATCGCCCGCGGGTGCGGGGCCGAAGCCCCGGTCAGGGGGTGAGGGGGACGCCCAGCAGCGGCCAGACCGCGACGGCGAACAGCAGCACCAGCACGGCGGTGAGCGGAGCCAGCACGGCGGACATCCGCAGCAGGTCCCCCGGGGTGTAGGTCGGGATGCCGGGCACGTCGGAGTAGAGCGTGACGGGCTTGGCCGAGGCCGGCAGGGTGTGGCAGAAGCCGGCGGCGGCGGTGGAGGCGAGGGCCGCGGCCACCGGGTTGACCCCGGCGGAGGCCGCTGCCGCGACGACCAGCGGCACCAGCACCGAGGAGCGCGCGGAGCGCGACTGGAGGAGCAGGTGGGCGCCGGTGGACACGGTGATGACCACGGCGAGGAACAGCCACGGCGGCAGGTCCAGCGGGATGCCGCCCACCAGCCAGGCGGCGGCCCCGGAGTCGGACAGGGCCAGGCCCATGGCCATGGTGGCCGCCATGAACAGCAGCATCGACCAGGGCACCGTCTTCAGGGCGTCCTTGAGCCGCACCGTGCCCAGTGCGGGGGAGGAGGCCACGACCGCACCGATCAGGGCCACCACGGCGGGCGGCACCCGGTGCAGCGGCTCGCTGCACCACAGGGCGATCACGGTGGCGAGCAGCAGGGCGCAGCGGGTCTCGGCCGGCTCCCAGGGTCCGGTGACGGGCCGCTCGCTGTGCTCCTGGATCTCCTCGGCGGTGATCTGGACGGGGCCTTCGCGGTCGGCGCGCTTGGTGGTGGTGAAGAGCACCACCTCGGCGGCCAGGTGGGAGGAGACGATCGCCAACGGCAGGCCGATGAGCAGCCATTCGGTGAAGCCGATCCGCTGGCCCACCGCGTCCCAGAGCACGGACACGGTGATCAGGTGCGCGCCCGCGCCGATCAGGGTGGCGACCGCGGAGAGCAGGATCACCGTGGGGAACAGCAGGGCGAGCATCACCACCAGGCGCTTGCGGTCGGCGAGGACCTTGGCCAGGGCCAGGAAGACCGGCATGGCGAGCGCGGCCCGGCCGGAGGTGGCGGGCACCGCGAACGCGGTCACCACCAGGGCGGCCGTCGTCAGGTGCACGAGTTGACGGACGTTGCGGGCGCCGCTGACCAGGAAGGCCGCGGCGCGGCCGGCCAGCCCGGTCCGGGAGACCGCTGCGGCCAGCACGAAGGCGCAGATCAGCAGCCACACGGTGTCGTCGCCGAGCGTGCCGAACAGCGCGTCGCTGCTGATCACGCCGGTGGCGGTGAGGGCGAGTCCGGCGCCGAGCGCGATGTAGGTGTCGTCGATCGGGGTGCCGATCCACGCGCAGGTGGCCAGCGCGAAGACGGCCAGCGTGATCCGCGCGTCGCCGCCCAGTCCCGGGAAGTTGCCGGGTACCACGAGCACCGCACAGATGCTCAGGGCCACGCACAGGGTCGCCATTTGCCGGTAGTTCACAGTCACATGAAGAAGGTTTCACCCGGGCGGTGAGTGCTCCATGAGCCGTTGATGAAGGGAACTTCACGGAAGGCGGGCCCCGCCGGCACCGGCGGGCGAAGACGCCTGCACGGGGCCACCGGAGTGCGCGGGCGCGCACCGTGGGTGACCCCGTGCGGGGTGGGGGACAGCGGAGTCCTGCGGCTACTCGGGCAGCCGGTAGCCCATGCCGCGGACGGTCTCCACCCGGTCCGCGCCCAGCTTCTTGCGCAGCGCCCGGACGTACACGTCCACGATGTTGGAGCCGGGGTCGAAGTCGTACCCCCACACGTGGGACAGGATCTGTTCCCGGGACAGGACCTGTCCGGGGTGGCGCAGGAACAGTTCGAGCAGGACGAACTCGCGGGCGGTCAGGTCGACCGTGCGCTGTCCGGAGCGGGCCCGGCGGGTGCGCAGGTCGAGGCTGAGCTCCCCGTTGCGCAGCACCGTCACCTCGGGGGCCCGGGCGGCGGTGCGCATCCGGAGCCGGACCCGGGCGAGCAGTTCCTCGAAGCGGAACGGCTTGGTCATCCAGTCGTCGGCGCCGCCTTCGAGTCCGGCGACGGTGTCCCGCACCGAGTCCCGGGCGGTGAGCACGATCACGGGGACCGAGACGCGGGCCTCGCGCAGCTGCCGCAGGACGGTGAAGCCGTCCTTCCCGGGCAGCCCTATGTCGAGCACGATGAGGTCGAAGCCGCCGGTGACGGCGTACTCGTAGGCGGCCTCGCCGTCGCCGACGACGGTGGTGGCGAAGCCGTTGGCGCGCAGTCCCTTCTCCACGAAGGAGGCGATGCGTTCCTCGTCCTCCACGATGAGTATCCGGTTCACGGCACGGCCTCCTCAGCGGGCTCCTCGCCGGCGGTCAGCAGGATGGTTTCGGCATCCAGGTCGAAGACGAGCACGAAGGTGGCGCCGCCGCCCTCGGTGGTCCGCAGTTCGACCCGTCCCCCGTGGCCTTCGGCGATGGCCCTGACGATCGCGAGGCCGAGCCCCGCTCCGGTGGCCCGGGCACCGCGGCGGGCGGTGCCCCGTCGGAACCGCTCGAAGATGACCTGGGCGTCCTGGGGTTGGACGCCGGGACCGCCGTCCGCCACGTACAGCTCGACCCGCCCCTCCTCGATCCGGGAGCCGATGGTGACCTGCTGGCCGGTGACGGTG
Organism: Streptomyces sp. NPDC002490; assembly: GCF_040296045.1. NCBI lineage: Bacteria > Bacillati > Actinomycetota > Actinomycetes > Kitasatosporales > Streptomycetaceae > Streptomyces > Streptomyces sp. NPDC002490. Next base: position 56,209 of record NZ_JBEOWM010000014.1, read on the forward strand.
TGCTGCACCGCGTTCTGGGCGAGCTGCACCATGGCCTGGGTGATGCGTTGGGCGTCGAGCCGGACCTCGGCGTCGGCGATCGAACCGAGCAGCCAGGTCCGTTCGCCGAGCGCCCGGGCCTTGACGAACACGTCGGCGGTCAGCTCGCCGAGCTGGACCGGTTCGGGGGCGACGAAGTCGGGCCGTTCGGCCTTGGCGAGCAGCAGCAGGTCCTCCACGATCCGGCTCATCCGCTCCAGTTCCTCCAGGACGATCCGGACGGTCTCCTCGCGTTCGGCGGGGTCGTCGCCCATCAGCTCCAGATGACCCCGGACGATGGTGATGGGGGTGCGCAGTTCGTGACCGGCGTCGTCGACGAACTCGCGCTGGGCGGCGAAGGCGCGCTCCAACCGGTCGAGCATGGCGTTGAACGTCTCGGCGAGCGCGGCGATGTCGTCGCGGCCCTGCACCGGGATGCGCCTGGTCAGGTCCTGTTCGGTGAGTTGGGCGGCGGTGGTGCGGATCAGCCGCACCGGCCGCAGGATGCGTCCGGCGACGGCCCAGCCGATGCCGGTGGTCATCAGCAGTGCCACCCCGGAGATGGCGAGCAGCATGGTGAAGACGTCGTCGGCCTTCTTCTGCTCGCCGCCGGGGTGGAAGGCCACCACGAAGGCGGCCCGCGGCATCCGGGAGTCCGCCTCGATGTCCACCCGCGCCCAGCGCACCTCGCCCCGGGAGCGGTGCAGGGTGCCCAGCGAATCCTCGGACTCGAATATCTCGGTGAACGCCCCTTCGTCCTTGGCCAACGGGTTCTTCACCCGGGGCTCCCGGGGTTGGACCATTTTGCGGGGACGGTCCCCGGGTTTCTCGGTCAGTCCCAGCAACTCCTCGTCGGGGTCGGCGTACTGGCGCTCCAGGAACAGCCTCAGCAGTGCCTGTGGGTCGGTGAAGCGCTGGCCGGTCCGCGGGTCGACGCCCTGTCGGGCGAGGTTCGCGAACTCGGCGGTCTCTTGGACGAGCAGTCCGCGGATGCGGTCGTCGGCCTCCTTCAGGAGCACCGAACGGGTGGCGAAGGCCACGGCGCCGAGCGCCACCGCCATCACCAGCAGGAGCCAGAGCAGGATGCGCAGCCGGGCGGACACCCAGCGTCGCACCGGATCAGCCGTCGTCACCGGCGTCGTCGCCGCCCGGGCCGTCGTCATCGTCGTCTCCGCTGGGGGAAGGGCTGGGGGAGGCGCTCGCCGAGGGGCTCGGGGAAGCGCCGTCGTCGGAGTCGTCGGAACCGTTCTTCCCGGACCGCGAGGGGGTGGGAGTCCGGTCCACGGGAGCCGGCGAGACCGTCTCGTCCTTGGGGGGGCTGTTCGGCGAGGCGGGTGAGCCGCTCTCCAACTCCACCTTCGTCGGCACCTTGCGGTCGTCCTGCGTGTCGGTCAGGGCGTAACTCGTCACCGCGATCCCCAGGGGGATCGCGACGACCGCGGCGAGCGCCGCTATGCGATGTGTGAAGACCATGGCACTGATCGTGGCGAACCGAACCGCGCCGCTGGATGAGTCGAAGATGAAGACTTCTTCACCTCGGCCCGGTGGATCCCGGAGGCTGGGGAGCGGTCGGCGGGCGCGCGGGACGGGTCCTAGGAGTCCAGTCCGATGGCGAACGCGGCTTCGAGGTCGTGCTGGGAGTAGGTGCGGAACGCCACGTGGGTGTCGGTGGCCTCGACGCCGGGGATCTTGCTGATCCGGCCGGGGATGATCTCGGCGAGGTCCTCGTGCGCCCGGACCCGGACCATGGCGACCAGGTCGTAGGTGCCGGTCACCGAGAAGACCTCGCTGACCCCGTCCAGCCCCGCGACGGCCTCGGCGATCTCGGGGATCCGGTCCACGCTGGTCTTGATGAGCACGATCGCGGTGATCACGGTCTGTCGTCTCCCTCGGGGGCCGCGGCTGGTGGTGTCACTGTAGCCGGGGGTGCGATCGGGGCGTTTCGGATGCCGGACCGGTCCCGGCCGACCCGGGCGCGGGCCGCCCAGCAGCACAGCACCCCGAGCCCGAAGCCGATCAGGTGCGCCAGGTGGGCCACGCCGCTCCCGCCGCCGCCCCGACCGACCGCGAGCCACTGGAGGCCCGCCCAGAACGGCAGCACCACCCAGGCCGGCAGTCGCAGCGGCAGGAAGAACAGGAACGGGAACAGACTGGTCACCCGTGCCCCGGGGAAGAGGTACAGGAAGGCCCCGAGCACCGCCGAGATCGCTCCCGAGGCCCCCACCAGGGGCACTGCCGAGTCGGCGTGCGCCACCGCGTACCCCACGAGTGCCAGGGCTCCGCACCCCCCGTACAGCGCGAGGTAGCGCGGTGAACCCAGGCGCTTCTCGGCCATCACCCCGAAGACCTGGAGGAACAGCATGTTGCCGAGCAGGTGGAGCCAGCCGCCGTGCACGAACAGGGCGGTGACCGGGGTCGGCAGCGCGGGGGCCCGTCCGGCCAGCAGTTCGGCGGGGACCACGCCCCAACGCGCGAAGAGGTCCCGCTGGGCGAGCGCGAGGGCGTCCCCGGCGCCGTGCAGCGCACCGATCCCGGAGGCGGGGGAGCCGACGAAGAGCGCCGTGCACGCCGCGATCAGCGCGTACGTGACCGGTGCCGCCGAGACCGCAGCCACTAGGGGCGCGGTCCGTCGCGGTCGCTCCGTGGCGTCCGGGGAGCCGATCATGAGCAGATCATGGCGGAACAGGACCGAAACCGGACGGTTGCCCCGCCGTTGCCGGGGGCCGAGCGGTGGCACCCGTCCAGGTCGTAGGGTTACGGCGACACGGGCTCAGGCGACGGGCGCACCATGGAAGTGATCGGGTCCGCCGCCGAGGCCCCGGCACCCGACGGAAAGTGACGCTCACGATGACGGTACCCCTGCCGACCGACACCACCCGGTGGCGCTGCACGCTCTGCGGCAACCTCACCCGGTTCGACGTGACCCGTTCGTCGAAGGTGGTGGAGTACGTCCACCTCGACCTGGCCGGGCAGCCGAAGGTGGAGGAGCGCGAGGTCGTCAGTGAGACCATCGAGTCCGTGCGTTGCCGGTGGTGCAACGCGCTCGACAACGTGGAACTCGTGGACAGGCCGGGCGCCGACTCCTGACGGAGCCGGCCCCGCACAGCTAGCGGCTAGTGGGGTGGACGGATGACGGAGAGCGGAGGCGGTGTGCCGGACGACGGCACGGCCGAGGTGCTCGACCGGCCGCTGCCCGAAGGCGTGCGCCGCCGGGTCGTCCAGATCGTCTCGGACGGCTTCGGCGGGCTCACCCCGGCCGAGCTGCCGAGCGCGCTGCGCCAGTACGTCCGCTTCACCCCCAGCCGTCGTGCCAAGTTCGCGGGCAACGCGATGGCCGCGGCGGTCGAGGGCGACGCGCTGTTCCGCCAACGCATCGCGGAGTTCCTCCGCCGGGCCCAGCCCGAGCTGGCCGAAGCCCTCGACTCGGGGGCCCCGCCACCCGCCGCCGACCCCCTCGACGTGGCCGCCGCGGCCTACGTCCTGCGCCCGGTGGGCTGGGTCAAGCTGGTGGCCGCCGCCGGTGAGGAGGCCCAGCGGGCGGACGCCGAGCGGGCCGACGAGGAGACCCGCGCCGAACTCGACCGGCTGCGCGACCAACTCGCCGAGGCCCGGCAGCAGGTCCGCACCGAGACGGAACGGCTGCGCGGCGAGCTCGACACCGTCCGCCGCGAGGCCGAGTCCGCCCAGCGCAAGCTGCGCAGCGCCCTGAGCGACGTCAAGCGCGGTCAGGCCGAGCTGCGCAAGGTGCACGCCGAGATCGACCACGTCCGCGCCGAGGGGCAGAGCCAGCTCACCGCGGCCGAGAGCGAGACCCGCCGCCTGAAGTCCCGGCTCGGCGAGACCGAAGCCGCCCTGGAGGCCAGCCGACGGGCCGCGCGCGAGGGCCGCAGCGTGGAGGACATGCGGCTGCGGCTGCTCCTGGACACGCTCCTCGAATCCGCCCAGGGACTGCGCCGCGAACTCGCCCTGCCGCCGGTGTCGGTGCGGCCGGCCGACACCGTCGACGCGGTGGAGCCGGGGCGGATGACGCCCAAGGACATCGCGGCGCGGGCCCTGTCCGAGCACGATCCGGCGATCCTGGACCAACTGCTCGGGCTGCCCCAGGCCCATCTGGTCGTCGACGGCTACAACGTCACCAAGACCGGCTATCCGCAGATGCCCTTGGAGAAGCAGCGGCTGCGGCTGCTCGGCCAGCTCTCCCAACTCGCGGCCCAGACCGGTGCCGAGGTCACCTGCGTCTTCGACGGCGCCGAACTCGTCGCACCGGTGCTGCTCGCCCCGCCGCGCGGGGTGCGGGTGCTGTTCTCCAAGCCCGGGGTGACCGCGGACGAGCTGATCCGTCAGCTGGTGCGCGCCGAGCCGCCGGGCCGTCCGGTCATCGTCGCCTCCACGGACCGCGAGGTGGCCGACGGAGTCGCCCGGGCGGGGGCGCGCCCGGTTGCCTCGGTGATGCTCCTCAAGCGGCTGTCGCGAGGGTAACGGCCCGTCCGTCCGCCCCATCGGCCCGTTCCGTCGGATTCGCTCGGTTCATGGCTCTTGGTGGCATTCATCATGTTTTCTTGCGACGTAACGTCAGCTCCGGATCACCGCTTGTGAGTTGTGTGTAAAGAATGTCGCCGTGGGGCGAGTTTTTTCCGGTGAGGATTTGAACTGATCACAAGAGGGTCACTAAGGTCGGGCGTCGAACCTCCGCTCGGGTGATCGCTCAACGGGAGCGACGGTGGAGGGGCACCGCCCGCCGGCGAATCGGTAGGCGGCTGAGGCAAGAAGGAGACCGCCCCCGTGGCGTCCCACCGTCGACCGAAGCAGCCCAGCCGCGCCCGCGTGACCGTGCTCACCGCGACCGCCGCGGCGGCCGTCGCGCTCACCTCCCAGACCGCCCAGGCCGCGCCCAGCGCGAAGCCCACCAAGGACGAGGTCAAGTCCAAGGTGGACAAGCTCTACCAGGACGCGGAGAAGGCCACCGAGAAGTACAACGGGGCCAAGGAGAAGCAGGGCAAGCTGGAGAAGGAGATCGGCACCCTCCAGGACAAGGTCGCCCGGGGCCAGGACGAGGTCAACGAACTCCGCGCCGGTCTCGGTTCGCTCGCCAGCGCCCAGTACCGCAGCGGCGGCATCGACCCCTCCCTCCAGCTCTTCCTCTCCGCCGACCCGGACAGCTACCTCGACAAGGCGTCCACGCTGGAGCAGCTCAGCGGCAAGCAGGTCGAGGCGCTGCGCACCATCCAGGAGAAGCAGCGCTCCCTCGCCCAGCAGCGGCAGGAGGCCGGCGACAAGCTCAAGGACCTCGCCGACACCCGCAGCGAACTCGGGAAGAAGAAGGGCGAGGTCCAGGGCAAGCTGGCCCAGGCCCAGAAGCTCCTCAACTCCCTCACCGCCGCGGAGAAGGCGGCCCTGGAGGAGGAGGAGAAGCGCGCCAGCCGCGCCAGCGAGCGCACCGCCCTGAAGGCGCAGGAGGAGCCCGCGCCGAAGAAGAGCGCCGGCACCGAGGCAAAGAGCGGTGGCTCCGCCGCCGCCGCCAAGCCGGTGTCGGGCCGGGCCACCTCCGCCTACGCGGCCGGCCAGAGCAAGATCGGCAGCCCGTACGTCTACGGCGCCAGCGGCCCCAGCTCCTTCGACTGCTCCGGCTTCACCTCCTGGTCCTTCGCCCAGGCCAACCAGACCATCCCGCGCACCTCGCAGGCCCAGGCGCAGATCGGCACCCGGATCAACTCGCAGAGCGACCTCCAGGTCGGCGACCTGGTGTTCTTCTACTCTGACCTGCACCACGTCGGCTTCTACGCCGGCAACGGCCAGATCCTGCACTCCCCGCGCACCGGTGCCGTGGTGCGCTACGAGTCGATCAACAACATGCCGTACATGTTCGGCGTCCGCGTCTGACGCGGCCCACCGCCGCACCGAACACCCGCTGCCGCCCGCGCGCCCCACCGGCCCGCGGGCGGCCGTGCGTTGACGCCCCGCCGCCCGAACCCTCCGATCGGGCGAAATCCATGATCCTCCGCTGACCCCCGCCACCCCGCTGACCTGCACCGGCGGGCCACGGTCACGCTCCGTGCGCGAGCCGCTCGTTGGTCGTGACCGGGACGCCCCGCTACTGTCGGCGCGCGATTCCCCCGCCCGAAGGGGGGACGTCCGACCGCCGACCAGCAGAGGAGGGCGGCCACCCGTGGGCTCCCACCGTCGCCCAGCGGACTCCGGCCCCGACCGGTCCACCCGCCTCACCGTCCTGTCCGCCGCCGCGGTCACCGCGGCGGCGGCGCTCGTCACCACCCCCGCCGGCGCCGCGCCCCGCGACAACCCCGCCGACACCCGCACCGAGGTCGCCCGACTGCTGGCCCAAGCCGAACGGGCCACCGAGGAGTACAACGCGGCCGACGAACGCACCGACCGGCTGCGGGCCACCGCCACCGCGGCCCGCGACCGGGTCGCCCGCGGCCAGGAACGCATCAACACCCTCCGCGGGGCGCTCGGCGCCCTCGCCGGCGCCCAGTACCGCTCCGGGACCATCGCCCCGGGTTGGGAACTGATGCTCTCCGCCGACCCCGACTCCTACCTGGAACGGGCCGCCCTCCTCGACCGCCTCGGCAGCCAGCAGACCGCCGAACTGCGACGACTCCACCAGGCACAGCGCACCCTGGCCCAGGAGCGCGCCGAGGCCGTGCGCGCCCTGGCCGAACTGGAGCGCAGCAGGGCGGAGGTGGCCCGCCGCAAGCACACCGTCGAACGGAAGCTCCGGGAGGCCCGCCGACTGCTCAACTCGCTGACCCGCGCCGAACGCGCCGAGCACGCCCGGGCCTCCCGCTCGGCACGCACCGACCTCCAGCCGTCGCCCGCCGGGGCGGACGCCTCCTCCCCCCGGGCCGCCGCGGCCCTCGCCGCCGCCCGCTCCGCCCTCGGCCGCCCCTACGTGTGGGGCGCCAACGGCCCCGCCGGCTTCGACTGCTCCGGCCTGATGCAGTGGTCCTACGCCCAGGCCGGGGTCTCCCTGCCGCGCACCTCGCAGGCCCAGCGGTTCGCCGGCCGCCGGGTCCCGCTCTCCGGGGCCCGCCCCGGCGACCTGGTCACCTACCGCAGCGACGCCAGCCACATCGGCATGTACGTGGGCGGCGGCCAGGTCATCCACGCCCCCTACCCCGGTGCCGCGGTCCGCTACGACCCGGTCGGGATGATGCCGGTCTCCGCGGTCACCCGGGTCTGACCCGCCCCGTACCCTCGGGGCATGGCGGAAGGACCACCGGGCGTGCGGCGCCGCGGCGTGCTGCGCGCCACCGGGCTCGCGCTGCTCGCCGCGCCCCTCGGCTGCGCCGCCCGCGCCCCGGCCGCCCTCGACGCCGCCGGGGCGCAGCGGTTGCTCGACCAGCGCGCCCGGGAACTGCTCGCCCCGGCCCGGGGCGCGCGTCCCGCCGACCCGCTCTCCGCCCGGCTCGCCCGGGTGCCGCTCCGTTCCTGGACCTACCGGGTGACCTCGGTCAGCACCGACGCCACCGGGGAGCGCGCCACGGTCCGCGCCGACCTCGACCACCGGATAGCCGGCCACGACCCGGCACCCGTCACCACCGCCCGCAGCCTCGCCCTGCGCCGCGGCCCCGACCGCTGGCACGTCACCGCGGAGCGCCCGGCCCCCGGGGCCCGCCCCGGACTGTGGGACCACGGCCCGGTCGACGTCGTGCACGGCACCCGCACCCTGGTCCTCGGCACGGCCCGGGGCGAGGAGCACCGCACCGAGCTGACCCGGCTCGCCGCGCTCGCCGACCGGGCGGTGGAGGAGGTCGGCACGGCCTGGGGCGGGGACTGGAGGCGCCGGCTGCTGGTGGTGGTGCCCGGCTCCCCGGAGGCGATGGCGGCGCTGCTCGGGGAACCCGCCGCCGGCTACCGGGGGATCGCCGCGGTCACCACCGGCCGCCGCGGGCCCGGTCCCGCCGACCGGATCGTCGTCAACCCCGAGGCGTACCGGGAGCTGAGCGCGTTCGGCCGCCGGATCGTCCTCACCCACGAGGCCACCCACGTGGCGACCCGCGCCCACACCTCGGCACGGACGCCGATGTGGCTCTCCGAGGGGTACGCGGACTGGGCGGCCCACCGGGCCGAACCCGCCGGCCCCGCCCTGCGGCGGCGGGCGCCCGCCCTGGCCCGGGCGGTGCGGGCGGCACGCGTGCCCGAGCGGCTGCCCACCGACGCCGACTTCGGGTTCGGCAACGACCCCGAGCGGCTCGCCCGCGCCTACGAGGGCGCCTGGCTCGCCTGCCGCCTGGTCGCCGACCACTGGGGCCGGCCCCGGTTGAACGCCCTGTACCGCGCCGTCGACGCCGCCCGGCCCGGCGCGGGGGCCGTCGAGGCGGTGCTGGACGAGGTGCTCGGGGTGACGACCGCGGAGCTCACCGCCCGGTGGCGGGCCCGGCTCCTGCGCGACCTGGGCTGAGACCGGGCGGCCGACCCGGGCCGAGGCCGGTGGCCGGAGCACCTGCGCACGGCCGGGTCCAGTACTGTCGGCCTCGATGCGAAAGACCCTGATCGTCACGAACGACTTCCCGCCCCGCCCCGGTGGCATCCAGGCGTTCCTGCACAACATGGCCCTGCGGCTGGACCCCGACCGGATCGTCGTCTACGCCTCCACCTGGAAGCGCGGGCGCGAGGGGGCCGAAGCCACCGCGGCCTTCGACGCGGAGCAGCCCTTCACCGTCGTCCGCGACCGCACCACCATGCTGCTGCCCACCCCCCGGGTCACCCGCCGGGCCGCCCGGCTGCTGCGCGAGCACGACTGCGCCTCGGTGTGGTTCGGCGCCGCCGCCCCGCTCGGCCTGATGGCGCCCGCGCTGCGCGCCGCCGGCGCCCGGCGTCTGGTCGCCACCACCCACGGCCACGAGGCGGGCTGGGCGCAACTGCCCGCCGCCCGGCAACTGCTGCGCCGGATCGGCGAGTCCACTGACACCCTCACCTACCTCGGCGAGTACACCCGTTCCCGGATCGCCGGCGCCCTCACCCCCGCCGCGTCCGGCCGGATGGTCCAACTCCCGCCCGGGGTCGACGAGAAGACCTTCCACCCCGACTCGGGCGGCGACCTGGTGCGGGAGCGGCTGGGCCTGGCCGACCGCCCGGTGGTGGTCTGCGTCTCCCGGCTGGTGCCCCGCAAGGGCCAGGACACCTTGATCGAGGCGATGCCCCGGGTGCTGGCCGCCGTCCCGGACGTGGTGCTGCTGGTGGTCGGTGGCGGGCCCTACGAGCCGGACCTGCGCCGCCTCGCCACCACCACCGGGGTGGCCGACTCGGTGCGCTTCACCGGCGCGGTGCCCTGGTCCGAACTGCCCGCCCACTACGGCGCCGGCGACGTGTTCGCGATGCCCTGCCGCACCCGTCGCGGCGGCCTGGACGTCGAAGGGCTCGGGATCGTCTACCTGGAGGCGTCGGCCACCGGGCTCCCCGTGATCGCCGGGGACTCCGGCGGCGCCCCGGACGCCGTGCTGGACGGCGAGACCGGCTGGGTGGTGCCGGGCGGACGGCCCGAGGAGACCGCCGACCGGATCGTGGCCCTGCTCGACGACCCGGAGCTGCGCCGGCGGATGGGGGAGCGCGGCCGGGCCTGGGTCGAGGAGCGCTGGCGTTGGGACCTGCTCGCCGAGCGGCTGCGGGAACTGCTCTGACCGGCACCGGTCGTCGGGCCGGTCGGGCCCGACGACCGGCCGGTCAGCGCACGTCCCGGTGGCGCAGCGCCAGATGCCCGGCGAGGAGCGCGGCGAGCGCCCACAGGGCCAGGATTCCGGTGCCCTGCCAGGGCCCGTAGGCGCGGGGGACGAACGGGTCCTCGGGCACCCCGGCCATGTGCATGATGAACGAACCCGCCGCGTCCGGGAGGAACTGCGTCACCGTCCGGACCCGGGGCACATTGCCGAGTCCCTGCGAACCCAGCAGCAACAAGGGCACCAGCAGCCCCAATGCCCGGCCCGGGGTCCGCACCACGGTGGCCACCCCGAACGCGAACAGCCCGATGAGCACCAGGTAGAGCCAGGCCCCCACGGCCGCCCGATACGTATGGGGATCGCCCCACCCGACGCCCTGCGGCCCCAGCGCCCACTGGCCCGCCACGAACGCCACCACCACGGTGACCAGCGAGACCACCGCCAGCACCGCCGTCACCGCCGCCACCTTGGCCGCGTGGAACCGGCCGCGGTCGGGGACCGCGAGCAGTGCGGTGCGCACCGTGCCCGTCGCGTACTCGCCGCCGATGACGAGCACCCCGAACACCACCAGTGCCACCTGGGCCAGGGTCAGTCCGTAGTAGCTGGCGAAGATCGGGTCGAAGGGGGTCTGCCCCCGCAGGGCGCGTCCGAAGACCACCGCACCCGCCCCGCCGACCGCCACCGTGGCGAGCAGGCTCGACGGGACCGCCCGCACGGTGCGCATCTTCGTCAGTTCGGCACGGAACGCACTCATCGCCGCGCCTCCGGTCCGCCCCGGTACTCCACCGCACCGGCCGTCAGCTCCAGCACGGCCTCCTCCAGCGAACCCCCGCCGCCGCGGGCGACCACCTCCTCGACCGGGCCGTCGGCCAGCAGCCGCCCCCGCCCGATGACCAGCAGGTGGTCCGCGGTCAGCTCCATCTCGGTGAGCAGATGGCTGGAGACCAGGACCGTGCGGCCCTCGGCGGCCAGGCCCCGGAGCAGCCCCCGCAACCAGCGGACGCCCTGCGGGTCCAGGCCGTTGACCGGCTCGTCCAGGACCAGCACCGGGGGATCGCCGAGCAGGGCGCCGGCGAGCCCCAAGCGCTGCGCCATCCCCAGGGAGAACCCGCCGGTGCGCCGGTGCCCCGCGTCGGCCAGCCCGACCAGGTCCAACACCTCGTCCACCCGGCGGGCCGGGATGTCGTTGCTGTGCGCCTGCCACAACAGGTGGTGCCGCGCCCGCCGTCCGCCGTGCAGGGCGGCGGCGTCCAACAGGGCCCCGATCCGGTGCAGCGGCCGGGACAGCTCCCGGTAGGGCCGTCCGTCGATCAGGGCCCGCCCCGAGGTGGGCCGGTCCAGGCCCAACAGCATCCGCAAGGTGGTGGACTTGCCCGCCCCGTTGGGGCCCACGAAACCGGTCACCCGACCCGGGGCGACGGTGAAGGACAGGTCGTCGACCGCGACCCGGGGCCCGTACCTCTTGGAGAGGTTCCGTACGTCGATCATGGCATCGACGCTAGGGGCCGGCCCCGCCCCGGCACCGTCGCCGGAAGTGGGCGGGGCCGGTCCTCCTTGGTGGACGTGGCGCCGGCCCGGCCCTCCGGCCTACGCTGCTGCCCATGATCCGGCCGCCCTCCGCCGTCCTCCGTGTGCTCGGCGCCCTCCTCGTGGCGGCGGTGGACACCGTGCTGGTGCTGGCCGCCCATCCGGGGGCGGCCCCCTGGTGGGCCGCGGCCTGCGGGTACGCACTGCTGGCCGTCGGCGGCCGGCGGGCACCGATCGCGGTCTTCACCGTCGTGCTGGCCCTCTTCGCCGCCTTCTCCGCGGCGTACGCGGTGCTGCTGTGGAGCGGCTACCGGGCCGGGCGGGCTTCCGCCACGCGGGCCGGCAACACGGTCGTCCTGGGCGCGGTGTGCGGAGGGCTCGCGGCGCAGTTGGTGGTGGCGCCCGCCGGCGCCGGAGCCGCCCCGATCGTCACCGGATACCTGGTGTTCGTCGCGATGCCCCTGCTGGTCGGCCGTCACCAGGCCCAGCACGAGCTGCTGGTGGCCGCCCTGTCCCAGCGCAACCGACAACTCGTCCGCCGCCAGGAACTCCTCGCCGAGCGGGAACGGCTGGCCGAACGGCTGCGGATCGCCCGGGACATGCACGACGCGCTGGGCCAACGGCTCGGCCTGGTCTCCGTGCAGGCCGCCGCCCTGGAGGTGGCCGATCCGCCCGCCGAGCACCGGGAGGCGATCGGCCGCCTGGCGCGCGCCACCCGGGCCGCGGTGGACGAACTGCACGAGTTGGTCGGCGCGCTGCGCGGCCACGAGGAACCGGCGCCGGCCGCGCGCGACGCCGGGACGGCCGCTCTCGCCGCTCTCGCCGCGGAGTTCCGCGAGGCAGGCGTCCCGGTCGAACTCTCCTGCACCGGCGAGCCGGCGGAGCTGACCGAGGAGGGGTGGCGGGCCGCCCACCGGGTGGTGCAGGAGGGGCTGACCAACGCGGTCAAGCACGCCCCCGGCCGGGCCGTGACGGTCTCCCTGGCGTGGGAGGGCGATGCGGCCCTGCTCACCGTCCTCAGCCGGGGCCCGCTCCGGGCCCCGTCCCCGGCGGGGACCGCCGGCCACGGGCTGGCCGGGCTCCGCGAACGGGTGCACGGGGTCGGCGGGCTGCTCGACCACGGCCCGGTGCCGGAGGGCTTCCGCCTCTGGGCCATGCTGCCCGCGCGGCAGGAGGACGGACCCGGGCCCGCCGCCGGGCCTGGTGGGCCGGGCGGGCGTCCGGTCCGGCTCGCGGTCCAGGGCCTCGCCGCCGGCCTCCTGCTGTTCGTCCTGGTGCCCGGCTGCATGCTGGTGGGGGTGGGCTGAGTGATCCGGGTGGTGATCGCCGACGACGAACCGCTGATCGCGGCCGGCATCGAGACCGTCCTCGGCTCCGCCCCGGACATCGAGGTCATCGGGGTCGCGGGCGACGGCAGCGCCGCCGTGGACGCCGTGGTGCGCCACCGGCCGGACGTGGCCCTGCTGGACGTCGTCATGCCGGTGCTCGGCGGGTTGGACGCGGCGGCCCGCATCCGCGACCGTGCGCCGGACACCCGGTGCGTGCTGCTGACGGCCTTCGGCACCCGGCCCCACGTCCTGGCCGCCCTGGGGCACGGGGCGGCCGGTTACGTGCTCAAGAACTGCGAACCGGGGGAACTGCTCCGGGCGGTGCGCGCGGCCCACGCCGGGGACGCCTTCCTGTCCCCCCGGGTGACCCGGCTGCTGCTGGACACCGTCGGCGTCGAACGGGTCGCCCGCCACCAGGACGCGGCCGACCGCCTGGCCCGGCTCACCGCCCGGGAGGCGGAGGTGCTGGGGCTGGTCGCCGAAGGGCTCTCCAACGCCCAGATCGCCCGCCGGCTGCGGATGACGGAGCTGACCATCAAGACCTACGTGAGCCGGGTGCTGACCAAGCTGGACTGCGTCAACCGGGTGCAGGCCGCGCTGGTGCACCGCGACGCGCACCCCGGCGCCCGCCCCTGACCCGTCACCGGCGCCTCGAAACACGTCCGCAACACAGCCGCGCGGTGTCCGAAGCGGAGCCCAGACCGGCCGGAAGCCCGCCTCCCGCAGGCTGGGGCGCACACCCGGTCCCGGGTGCACCCCGACCCCGAAAGGGACGTACCGTGCTCAGTCCGCCGGGCTCCCCGCCGAAGAGTGCCGACACCGCCCCGTCGACGGCGGCCCCCGCCCCGGCGCCCGCCGGACCGTCCCCGGCCGCGCGCCCCGACCGCCGCGGCGGGTGGCTGATCGTGCTCGCCCTGCTCTGCACCGCACCGCTGGTCCTCCACGCCCACCTGCCCAACCGGGTCGGCAACCTGGGCAGCCTGGTGCAGACGCTGCTGCCCTGGGTCGGGCTGGGCGTGCCGGTGCTGCTGGCCCTGTCCCTCGGGCTGCGCTCCCGGCGGGGAGCGGCGGCGACGCTGCTGCCCGCCGTGGTGTGGGCGGCCCTCTTCACCCCGGAGCTCACCGACCGCTCCGGCGCCCGGGGCGGCACCGGCACCCTCACCGTGCTCAGCCACAACGTCGACGAGGACAACCCCGAGCCGGTGCGCACCGCCCGGGCCCTGGCCGCGGCCGACGCCGATCTGCTCGCCCTGGAGGAACTGCCCCGGGACCCCTCGGTCTACGTGCGCGAACTGGCCGCCTACCCGTACCACCGGGTGCACGGCGGGGTCGGGCTGTGGAGCCGGTACCGGCTCACCGAGGTCGCCCCGGTGGAGATCATGCCGTGGACCCGTGCCGTGCGGGCCACCGTCCACACCCCGAAGGGCCCGGTCGCGGTGTACGCCGCCCACCTCGCCTCGGTGCGGGTCAGCCCCTTCGCCGGCTTCACCACCGGACGCCGCGACGAGGCGGGCCGGTTGCTCGCCGAGGCGGTGCGCGCCGAGCCGCTGGACCGGGTCGTGGTCCTCGGCGACTTCAACGGCACCCATCGGGACCGGGCACTGGCACCGCTCACCTCCGGGTTGCGCTCCGCGCAGCGGGAGGCCGGCGACGGCTTCGGCTTCACCTGGCCCGCCGCGTTCCCGGTGGTCCGCATCGACGACGTCCTGGTCCGCGGCCTCGCCCCGCAGGCGTCCTGGACCCTGCCCGCCACCGGAAGCGACCACCTGCCGGTGGCCGCCGCCCTCCGGCCGTGACCGCGCCCGCCCCGACCGGATGGCTACCATGCGTAGGACGAACCGACCGTACGACCAGGAAGAAGCCGTGCCCCCAGCCCGAGTCCCGGACCCCGTCAGCGTGCTGCTGGTGGAGGACGACGCCACCATCCGCCGCGGCGTCCAGCTCGCCCTGGAACGGTACGGCTACCGGGTCGCCGTCGCCGCGGACGGGCTCGCCGGGCTGGAAGCCTTCCGCAGCGGCGGGCACGACCTGCTGATCCTCGACGTGATGCTGCCCGAGCTCGACGGCATCGGGGTGTGCCGCCGGGTCCGGGAGGAGAGCCTCGTCCCGATCCTGATGATGTCCGCGCGCGGCGACTCCCTCGACGTGGTCGCCGGGCTGGAGGCCGGCGCCGACGACTACGTGGTCAAACCGGTCGACACCGCCGTCCTGGTGGCCCGCATCCGGACCCTGCTGCGCCGCGCCGCCTTCCAGCCGCCCGCCCCGTCCGACGCGGTGCCCGAGCCGGAGCCCGGGGACACCCTGGTCTTCGGTGACCTGAGCGTGGACACCCGCGGCCTGGAGGTCCGGGTGGACGGCCGCACCGTCCCGCTGACCCCCACCGAACTGCGGCTGCTGCTGGAGTTCGTCTCGGCGCCCGGTGCGGTCCTCGACCGGCGCCGGTTGCTGCGCGAGGTCTGGGACTACGGCTGGGAGGGCGACACCCGGGTCGTCGACCTGTGCGTGCTGCGGCTGCGGAAGAAGATCGGCAGCGGGCGCATCGAGACGGTCCGCGGCTTCGGCTACAAGCTCGTCCGCGGCTGACCGCCGTGCTCCCGCCCCCCTTCCGCAGTCTGCGCTTCAAGATCGCCGCCCTGACCACGGCGGCCTGCTGTGCGGTCGCCGCGGTGGTCGGCGTGCTGATCCGCGACGCCGCCCACGACCGTTCCATGAACCTGCTGCGCGGCCAGGTCACGGACCGGCTGGCGGAGGCGGAGCAGGAGTACGGGCGCTCCCGACAGGTGAAGCTGCCGGTGATCGAGTGGGACCGGGCCGAACTGCCGGCCCCGCTCGCCCGCTCGCTCGCCGAGGACACGGCCCGTGGCGGCGGCATCGGCCTCTGGTACGACACCGACCCGCCCAACTGGTACTGGATGTGGGGTGCCGTCGACGTCGGGGACCGGATGCTGGTCTTCCGGCAGGACATGAGCAAGGAGGAGCGCAACCGCCAGCTCCTGGACCGGCGCATCCTCTTCTCGCTGTTCGCCGCGCTCGCCGTGGTGGTGCCGCTGGCCGCCCTGGCCACCGAGCCGGTCAACCGACGGCTGCGCTACGGCGCCCGCACCGCCCGGATCATCGCCGACGGCGACCTCGACGCCCGGATCGGCCGACCGGGCCGGGCCCGCGACGAGATCACCGAGATGTCCGCGGCCGTGGACGAGATGGCCGCGGCGCTCCAGCGCAAGCTGGAGGACGAGCGCCGCTTCACCGCCGACGTCGCCCATGAGCTGCGCACCCCGCTGATGGGCCTGGCGACCGCCGCCGGGCTGCTGCGCGAGGACGACGAGGCGACCGTCCTGGTCCGGGACCGGGTGCGGGCGTTGACCGCGCTGGTCGAGGACCTGCTGGAGATCTCCCGACTGGACGCGGGCGCCGAACGTGCCCGCCCGGACCGGGTGCCGCTCGGCGAGTTCGTCGCCGACGTGGTGCGGCGCACCGGCCCGGAGGAGGCCGTCCGGCCGCGGGTCACCCTCCGGGACCCGGCGGTGGTGGAGACCGATCCGCGGCGGGTGGAACGGATCGTGGTCAACCTGGTCGCCAACGCCCACCGGCACGGTGCGGCGCCCGTCGAGGTGGCCGTCGCCGGCACCCGGATCACCGTGCGCGACCACGGGCCGGGGTTCCCCGCCGAGCTGTTGGAGCACGGGCCGCAGCGGTTCCGCACCGGGGCCAGCGAGCGGGGCCGCGGACACGGGCTCGGGCTGACCGTCGCCCGGGGCCAGGCCGGGGTGCTCGGGGCCCGGCTCACCTTCGCCAACGCCCCGGACGGCGGCGCGGTCGCCACCCTCGACCTGGCCTGAACCGCCCCCCAGCCCGGCCGAAACAGAACCGCAACCCGGTCACGCGGTGACCGAAACGGTGTCGAACCGGCCCGGAAGACCCCCTCCCCGAGGCTGTGGGGGTGCGAACGACGCACCCCCACCGCCCGCTTCCCGGAGGTCCTCCGTGTTCCCCGACCACAGTCATCCGCGCGTGTCCCGCCGGGGCGTCTGGCGCCCCCTGCTGACGGCGCTGCTCGCCGCGGCCGTCCTGATGGCCGGCACCGTCGCCTGGCTGGTGCTGGACACCACAGGCCCGTCCGCCGCCGCCCCCCGCACCCCCGGGGCCCCGCCGGTGGCCGCGGCGGCCGACGGGCTGGACCTGCCCTGGCCCACCGAGGGGCAGGCCAGCATCAGCGTGGAGGGCGTGGGCAGCCTCGGCACCCGGGGCTCCCGGACCCCGGTGCCGATCGCCAGCATCACCAAGGTCATGACCGCCCACGTCCTGCTCCGGGAGCACCCGATGCGCCCCGGCGAGGACGGCGCCGACATCGTCGTCGACCAACGGGCCGCCGACGAGTCGTACTCCGGCACCGAGTCGACCGTCCCGGTCGAGGCCGGGCGGACCTACAGCCAGCGGGAGCTGCTGGAGTACCTGATGGTGGGTTCCGCCAACAACGTCGCCCGTCTGTTGGCCCGTTGGGACGCGGGCGACGAGCGGGCCTTCGTCGCCAAGATGAACGCCACCGCCCGGGAACTCGGCCTCGCCGACACCACCTACACCGGCCCCAGCGGGCTGGAGGCCACCACCACCAGCACCGCCGCCGACCAACTCCGGCTGGCCCGGGCCGCCATGGAGGACCCGGTCTTCCGCGAGGTGGTGGCGGTCCGGGAGGTCACCGCGCCCGGGGTCCGGGTGGCCAACACCAACAAGCTGCTGGGACGGCACGGGGTGATCGGCCTCAAGACCGGTTCGTCCACGCCGGCCGGCGGGAACCTGGTGTGGGCGGTGCGCCAGGAGGTGGCCGGAGTGCCCCGACTGGTCCTCGGGGTGGTCCTCGGCCAGCGGGCCGGCAGCAACCCGATCGCCGGCGGGGCCGCCGCCACCGAGGTCAGCGAGGACCTGGTCCGCGCGGTGCGCGAGGCCCTGCCCGACCTGGTGGCCGGGCGGGGCTGAGGACCGTCACCGCCGGTAGATGGCCTCGACCTCGTCCGCGAAGTCCCGTGCGACGACGTTCCGCTTCAGCTTCAGCGAGGGGGTCAGATGTCCGGTCTCCTCGGTGAACTGCCCGGGCAGGACACGGAACTTGCGGACCGACTCGGCCTTGGACACCGCCGCGTTGCCGTCGTCCACGGCGCGCTGGATGGCGGCCAGCAGCTCGGGGTCCTCGCGCAGCGAGCCGGGCGTGGCGTCGGCGGGCTTGCCGTGGGCACGGGCCCAGCGGCCCAGGAACTCCTCGTCCAACGTGATCAGCGCTCCCACGAAGGGGCGCCCGTCGCCGACCACCATGCACTCCGCGACCAGGGCGTGGGCTCGGATGCGGTCCTCGATCACCGCGGGGGCGACGTTCTTGCCGCCGGCGGTGACGATGATCTCCTTCTTGCGGCCGGTGATCCGCAGGTAGCCGTCCTCGTCCAGGGTGCCGATGTCCCCGGTGTGGAACCAGCCGTCGCGCAGCGCCTCGGCGGTCGCGGCCTCGTCGTTCCAGTACCCGGTGAACAGGTGCTCGCCGTGCAGCAGCACCTCGCCGTCGTCGGCGATGCGGACCACCGAACCGGGCAGCGGCTGCCCCACCGTGCCGATCTTCTGCCGGTCCCACGGGTTGAAGGTGGTCGCCGCGCAGGTCTCGGTGAGGCCGTACCCCTCCAGCACGCTGAAGCCGATGCCGCGGAAGAAGTGTCCGAGCCGCTCGCCGAGCGGGGCGCCGCCCGAGATGGCGTACTCGCCGCGCCCGCCGAGCACCGCCCGCAACTTGCCGTAGACGAGCTTGTCGAAGACCTTGTGCTTGATCCGCAGCCCCAGGGAGGGGCCGCCGGTGTCCCGGGCGCGGCTGTAGGCGATGGCCGTGGCGGCGGCCCGGTCGAAGATCTTCCCCTTGCCGTCCGCCTGTGCCTTGGCCCGGGCGCCGTTGTAGACCTTCTCGAAGACCCGGGGCACGCCGAGGATCAACGTGGGCCGGAAGGAGGCGAGTTCGTCGGTGAGCTGACGGATGTCCGGTACGCAGCCCAGCCGGATCGGGGCCATCATCGGTGCGATCTGCACCATGCGGCCGAAGACGTGCGCCAGCGGGAGGAACAGCAGGATCGAGCACTCGCCGGTGCGGAACAGGGGCCGCAGCCGCGCCACGACGTTGCCGCACTCGGCGAGGAAGCTGCGGTGGGTCAGCACACAGCCCTTGGGGCGCCCCGTGGTGCCGGAGGTGTAGATGATGGTGGCGGGGTCGTCGGCCTTGGCGTGGCCACCCCGCTCGGCGACGAGCGCGTCCCCGTCCGCGAGGTCGGCGCCGAGCCGCCCGAGCTCCGC
The DNA here is from genome assembly GCF_040296045.1 of Streptomyces sp. NPDC002490. Taxonomy (NCBI): domain Bacteria; kingdom Bacillati; phylum Actinomycetota; class Actinomycetes; order Kitasatosporales; family Streptomycetaceae; genus Streptomyces; species Streptomyces sp. NPDC002490. The sequence continues at coordinate 75,077 of NZ_JBEOWM010000014.1, forward strand.
GATCGCGCCGTTGCCCCCGGGCTCCGCGAGGTCGATCTGCCAGACGTGGCGCAACAGGGGGAGGCGCTCGCGCACCGAGGCCACCGCCGCCGCGTGCGCGTCCTGTTCGACGATGCAGGCCACCGCACCCGCATCGGCGAGGATCCACTCGATCTGCTCCGGCGAGCTGGTCTCGTAGACCGGGACGCTGACGGCGCCCGCGCTCCAGATCGCGAAGTCCAGCAGCGTCCACTCGTAGCGGGTGCGCGACATCAGGGCGACCCGGTCCCCGGCGGCCACCCCGGCTGCGATCAGGCCCTTGGCCGCGGACTCGACCTCGGCCAGGAACTCGCGCGCCGTCACGTCCTGCCAGGCGCCGTCCGCCTTGCGGGCGATCACCGCCACCTCGGAGTGCCGGGCGGCGTTTCTCCGAACGATGTCCGTCAGGTTGCCGTCCGTCGGGACCTCGTACAGGGCCGGAAGGCTGAACTCGCGCAAGGCTGCTGCTCCTCATAGGGCGCCGGCGCCACGACGGTGTGTCGCTGCGACGGTCCGGTCACGGCTCGGCATGTGCCCTCGGGTCCCTCACCGGCTCCGCGACCGGGTGCGGCACGCGGACGCCGGGCTCGGAGCGCGGTGGCACGGCAGGACGGCCCGGACGTTACCGACCGGTACGACCCTTCGATAGAGGGTTCCGGCCAGATGTTCGTTGCGTCACATCCCGGCGCGTTCCTTTGCGCACAGTAGTCCACCCTGTTTCCGACTGGGAAGTAACCGCAGGTCCGGCACCCTCTACCCACCTTCGTCCGGCCCACCCTAGGGTGATCCCCATGGCTGCCGTCCCTCCGCGAACCCGCCACGCCCGCATCCACGTCGTGAGCGACGTGCACGGCAACGTCCGTGACCTGGCCCGGGCGGGGGAGGGTGCCGACGCCCTCGTCTGCCTCGGTGACCTGCTGCTCTTCCTCGACTACGCCGACCCCGCCCGCGGGATCTTCGCCGAACTCTTCGGCGAGGCCAACGCCCGTCGACTGATCGCCCTGCGCACCGCCCGCCGCTTCACGGAGGCCCGGGCCCTGGCGCGCGGGCTGTGGGAGGGCGTCGACCACGACACCGTCGTGGTGGGCGCCGTGCGCAAGCAGTACGCAGAACTGTTCGCGGCCCTCCCCACTCCTACGTACGCCACCTACGGCAACGTCGACCTGCCGGCCCTCTGGCCCGAGTACGCCCGCCCCGGGACGACCGTCCTGGACGGGGAGCGGGTGGAGATCGCCGGCCGGACCTTCGGCTTCGTCGGCGGCGGCCTGCCCAGCCACCTGCGCACCCCCTACGAGGTCCCCGAGGAGGAGTACGCGGCCAAGGTCGAGGCCCTCGGCGAGGTGGACGTGCTGTGCAGCCACATCCCGCCCGACGTGCCCGAGTTGCTCTACGACACGGTGCCGCGACGCTTCGAGCGGGGCAGCCGGGCCCTGCTCGACGCTATCCGGCGCACCCGCCCCCGCTACGCCCTCTTCGGCCATGTGCACCAACCCCTCGCCCCGCGCATGCGGATCGGCGCCACGGAGTGCGTGAACGTCGGACACTTCGCCCGCACCGGACGGCCCTGGGTGCTCCGGTGGTGACCCGTCCGGCGGCCGGGCCGCGCCGGCCCGGGGTCGGGAACGGCCGGTCAGCGCTCCGCGGTAGCCTTCATCCCTGATCCCGCGCGTGGCACACGCGCACCCCGCACCCACCGACCGCATCGGGAGGAGCCACGGCGATGGCGGAGTACACCAGTTCGAGCATCAGGATCGAGGCCGCTCCGGCCGACGTCATGGCCGTGATCGCCGACTTCGCCCGCTACCCGGACTGGACCGGCGAGGTGAAGGAGGCCCAGGTGCTGGCCACCGACCCGGAGGGCCGCGCCGAACAGGTGCGGCTGGTCATGGACGCGGGCGCGATCAAGGACGACCAGACCCTCGGCTACACCTGGCACGGGGAGCACGAGGTGAGCTGGACCCTGGTGAAGTCGCAGATGCTGCGCTCCCTGGACGGCTCCTACCTGCTGAAGGACGTCGGCGACGCGGCCACCGAGGTCACCTACCAGCTGACCGTCGACGTCAAGATCCCCATGCTCGGGATGATCAAGCGCAAGGCCGAGAAGGTCATCATCGACTGGGCCCTGGCCGGACTCAAGAAGCGCGTCGAGTCCGACTGACCCGCCGCCCCCGGCCCGCGACCGCCGGCCGCCCGCACGACCGCCCCCGCACGGGTACTAGCGTGCGGGCATGCGAACGATCCTCGTCACGGGCCCCGGCGGAGCGGGCCGCAGCACCGCCGCCGCGGCCACCGCACTGACCGCCGCCCGCGCCGGCCACCGGACCCTGGTCCTGTCGGCCGACCCCGCGGACGGCCTCGGCGCCGCCCTCGCCACCCCCACCGGCCCCCACCCGGTGCGGATCGCGGGCCCGGACGCGCCCCTCACCGCCTGGCGCCCCGCCGCCGCGCCCTTCGGCGCCGACCTGCTGCGCCTCCAGGAGTGGGCCGCCCCCGCCCTCGACCTCGCCGGCGCCGCCCGCCTGGAGGCCGAGGAGCTCACCCCGCTGCCCGGCGCCGAGGAGGCCGCCGTCTTCCGCGCCCTGCGGGAGAGCGCCCAGGTCGCCGACACGGACGTGGTGGTGGTCGACCTGCCACCGCTCGACCGGGCCCTGTCCCTGCTGGCCCTGCCCCCGCAACTGCGCCGCTACCTGCGCCGGTTGCTGCCCGCCGAACGCCGCGCGGCCAGCGGGCTGCGCCCCGTCCTCGGCCGGCTCGCCGGCATACCGCTGCCCACCGAGGGCCTCTACGAGACCGTCGACCGCTGGGACCGCGAACTCGCCGCCGTCGAGGCCGTCGTGGCCGCCCCCACCACCACCGTCCGGCTGGTCGCCGAACCCGGCCCCGCCGCCACCACCGCCCTGGCCACCGCCACCACCGGCTTCGCCCTGCACGCCCTGCGGGTCGACGCCCTGCTCGCCAGCCGCACCCTGCCCCGGTCCCTCGACGGGGACGCGGCCGGCAGCTGGCTCGCCGGGCCCCTCGCCCAGCAGCGTGCCGCGCTCGACGACTGGACCGCCCGGCCCGCGGCCCCCGTGCACGAGCTGCCGCACCTGGGGCGCGAGCCCCGCGGCCTCGACGACCTCGCCGCACTCGGCGTGCCCCTCGACGCCGCCCCGCCCCGGCCCGTCCACTGGCCGGTCGAGGACTGCCTGGCCGCCGACGGCGTCCTGGTGTGGACGATCCCGCTGCCCGGGGCGGTCCGCGGAGAACTCGACCTGCTGCGCCGCGGCGACGAACTGGTCCTCACCGTGGGACGGTTCCGCAGGATCGTGCCGCTGCCCTCCGCGCTGCGCCGCTGCACGGTCACCGGGGCCGGACTGAGCGAGGGGGCGCTGCGGGTGCGCTGCACCCCCGACCCCGCCCTGTGGCCCAGGAAGTGAAACGCCCGCCGCCGTTCGGGTACCGTCGAAGGGGCGAGCCACCTTCTCCCGCAGGAGTCACCCCGACATGAGCGAAGCCGAGCGCCCCGCACCCGGTCCCGACGGCCCCGCCGGGGGTCCGGACGCCCCCGACGACGACGCCTGGTCCACCGCCTGCGCCGAGGACCTGGCCGCCGAGCGGGACCGCCGGCGCGCCCGGTACGGCCCGCAGACCGGCTCCGCCGCCGAGGAGCTGCGCAAGCTGGTCGACGCGGTCGCCGACAAGCTCTCCGACCTTCCCGGCCCGCTGCTCGGGCCGGCCGCCTCGGGGGTCGTGCGGCAGGCGGTGAAGCAGGCCCGTGAGGCCGTGGAACCGGTGATCGAACGCAATCCGGACGTCTTCGACCACCTCGCCGCGGCGGGCGGCGAACTGCTCGCCGCCTACCGCTCGGCGGTCTCGGCCCAGGAGACCCGCTGGACCCGGGGCGACGCCCCCTCCCCGAGCACCCCGCCCGAGGCCGAGGACCCCCGTGACCAGCAGGACCCCCCGGACGAGGGCCCCGCCCGGGGCGGCCGGATCGACCTCGACTGACTCCTGCCCTCGGGTACGGTGGCCCGTGCGGGGCACGACCGAGCTGAGGAACATATGGGACTGACCATCGGGGTCGACATCGGCGGGACGAAGATCGCGGCCGGAGTGGTCGACGAAGAGGGCACGATCCTGGAGACGCACACCGTGCCCACGCCGCCCACCCCCGACGGCATCGTCGAGTCGATCTGCACCGCGGTCGCCGGCGCCGGTGCGGGCCACGACATCGAGGCGGTCGGCATCGGCGCCGCCGGCTACGTCGACGACAAGCGGGCCACCGTCCTCTTCGCCCCCAACATCGACTGGCGCAACGAACCGCTGAAGGACGAGGTCGAGCAGCGCGCCGGACTGCCCGTGGTGGTGGAGAACGACGCCAACGCCGCCGCCTGGGGCGAGTACCGCTTCGGTGCCGGCCGCGGCCACGAGGACGTCGTCTGCGTCACCCTGGGCACCGGCATCGGGGGCGGCGTCATCATCGGCAACAAGCTGCGCCGCGGTCGCTTCGGCGTCGCCGCGGAGTTCGGTCACGTCCGGATGGTGCCCGACGGGCTGCTGTGCGGATGCGGCAACCAGGGGTGCTGGGAGCAGTACGCCAGCGGCCGGGCCCTGGTGCGCTACGCCCGGCAGCGGGCCCGGGCCACCCCCGAGAACGCCGGGGTGCTGCTGGGCCTCGGGGACGGCACCCCGGACGGGATCGAGGGCAAGCACGTCAGCGACGCGGCCCGCGCCGGCGACCCGGTGGCCGTCGACTCCTTCCGGGAGCTGGCCCGTTGGGTCGGCGCCGGACTCGCCGACCTGGCCTCCCTCCTCGACCCCTCCGCCTTCATCGTCGGCGGCGGCGTCTCGGACGAGGGGGAACTCGTCCTCGACCCCATCCGCCGCTCCTTCCGCCGCTGGTTGGTCGGCTCGCACTGGCGCCCGCACGCCGAGGTGCTGGCCGCCCAGCTGGGCAACCGGGCCGGCCTGGTGGGCGCCGCCGACCTGGCCCGACAGGGCTGACGGCCGCCCGCACCCGGGGCGCACGACGTCAGCCGTGCGCCCCGGGTGTCGGTGTCGACCGACCGGCCGGGCCGCGTACGTTGGGGGCATGGACGTCAACTCGGTTGCGGAAGACGACGGTTTGGCCACGGTGCGGGTGCTCAGCTACAACGTGCGGTCGATGCGCGACGACACCGCGGCGCTGGCCCGGGTCATCCGGGCCGGTGCGCCGGACGTGGTCCTCGTCCAGGAGGCCCCCCGCTTCTTCCGCTGGCGCAAGAAGCTGGCCCGGCTCGCTGCGGGCAGCGGTCTGTACGTCCTGTCCGGCGGGGCCACCGCCGCCGGTCCCGCGCTGCTGTGCTCGCTGCGGGCCACCGTGGAGCACACCGAGGACGTCCTGCTGCCGCTCACCCCGGGGTTGCACCGTCGCGGCTTCGCCACCGCCGTGCTCCGCTTCGGCGGGGTCCGGGTCGGGTTCCTCAGCTGCCACCTCTCGCTCCGGGACGACGAGCGGCTGGCCCAGTCCGGACTGCTGCTCGACCGGGTCGCGGCCTTCGACACCCCGTACGCCGTGGCGGGCGGCGACATCAACGAACGGCCGGACGGCCCCGCCTTCCGGCGCCTCGCCGGGTCCCTCCAGGACGGCTGGGCCACCGCGCCGCGGGGGAGCGAGCACACCTCCCCGGCCAGGGGCCCCCGCCAGCGGATCGACGCCGTCTTCGCGACCCCCGGCGTCGAGGTGCTGGGGTGCGGCGTCCCCGAGGACCTCCCGGGCGTCACCGCCGGCGACCTCCGGTCCGCCACGGACCACCTGCCGGTCCTGGCCACCCTCAGGTTCCCCGCAACGCGCCGGTAGCCCCGGCGCGTTGACCCCGCCCCCACCCGGTCAGCCGGCCGGACGGGGCATGCCGCGGACGGCGTCACTCGCAGAACACGTGCACCTCGGCCTCGGCGTCGTCGATGTTGACGGTGAGGTCGGCGAGGTGGTCGATGAGCTCCTCCAGGTCCTGCGGCTTGAGCTGGGCCAGGTCGATCGGCACCCCCGACCTGCTCAACTCCGCATTGACCTTGGCGAGCGCCTGCGGGGGCAACAGGCTGGCGATCCGGACGCCGGCGCGCAGCAGTTGCAGCGGGATGCGGATGTTGATCCGGCTCGCCCCTTCGCCGTCGCCCTCGTCCGTCGCGTTCACCACCACGCGCAGGTGCGTGGGCCGCGACGGGGAGCGGGGCGCCGTCTTCGACGGCGGTTCGGTCCGCTCCCGGTCGAGCGCGTCGATCAGCCGTTCGGCCTCCTCCGCGGTGACCTTGCCCTCGGCCAACAGGTCCAGGACTCGCCGGCGTTGCTCGTTCCCCATGGTCGTTCCCCTCCGATTCACCTGATGTCCAGACGGACGGACGGCCGTCCGGCCCCGCTCCAGCTCGCACAGCGTGCCGGGCAACGCCCACAGCACCCCTCCCACCGCGCGCAGCGCGCCCAGCGGGGGGATCCGGGTGGCGAGGCAGACGACCGCCCCGGCCACCGCCACGAGCAGCACCAACGGCGACAGCACCAGCAGGACCGGCGGGACGGGGACGCAGATTCGGCGTCGCCACCCGTCCGACCGGTGCAGGCGCACCGTCACCGACCGGGGGATCACCGCGGCCGCTCCAACTCGGCCAGTGCCTCCTCGGCGCTGATCTCCCCCCGCCGCAGCCGCTCGATGACGTCCGCGTCCGTGGGCGCCGGATCGGTGTCGACGAAGTCGAGCTGCCCGGCGATCCGCTTCAGCCGGGACTTGACCGTCGGGTAGCTCACCCCGAAGATCCGCTCCATCTCCTTGATCGACCCGTGCGCGCGGACGAACGCCGCGACGAACACCTGGTCGTCGACGTCGAGTCGAGCCAGCTGCGGCGGCTCGAACCGCCCTTCGATCGCGATGTCGCCGTCCGCGAGGCGGACCCGTTCCACCACGAACGGCTGTCCGCGGGTCAGGTTCGTCAGTTCCTGCCAGTCCACGGTCGGCACCTTCCGTCTGCAAACTTGCCTTCATTTATTTGTAGATTGATTTTCTTGAACCAGCAACCCCTATTGATGAACTTTCTCAAGGTCTATGGAGTCGTGGCGGCTCCCGGTGGCGATCGGCCGGGCACATGCGCGGAGCCCCCGGCGGGCGGACGGGATCGCACGATCTCCGTCGCCCACCGGGGGCTCTCCACCGGCCGTGGTGCCCGCGGCCGGACGGGGCTACACCACCGCCCCGCGCCCGGGGTCGTCGTCCTCCTCGCCGTCCTCGTGCATGCGCGCGACCAGGGTGGCGAATCCGCCGAGGAAACCGCCGATCGCGAGGGTCGCCAACCACCAGGTCATGTCCCAGCCCAGCAGCACGGCCAACAACAGCAGCACCGGGCCGCCGAGCATGCCGAGCCAGGCGAACTTCGCGGTGGGGTCCGCCTCCGGCAGCGGCGGGGGCTCCGGCGGGACGAAGTGCCCCTCGTCCCCGTCGTCGAAGTCGTCCTCGGACGCCTCCTCGGGGGTGTAGTCGCGCGGCCCGACCCCGGGGGCGAAGGCCACGGAACCGCCCAGCGGCTTGTCCTGCGCCGGGTTGGCGAAGCCGCCCCGCGCCGGGCGGTCGTCGAGGTCGTTGGGCTCCGCCTCCAACAGGGCCAGGTCCTCCACCGACTTGAACGGCTTCGCCCCCGGCGGGTCCGGCGGCTCCTCGCCGTACCCGGCGACGATCGCTTCCCAGGCCGCCGACTCGTCCCAGGGCGCCGCTCCGTCCGGCTGTTCCGCCGCGGAGCGGTCCTCGGGCTCACGCTCCTCGTCACGGTCGTGCTCAGCCACCGGTGGTCGTCCCTTCGTCGTCGGCGCGGGATGCGAGCCGGCCGATGAACGCATGGCTCTCCGCGAAGATCCGGTCCGCATCGTTGTCCAACGTCGCGACGTGGTAGCTGTGTTCCAGCAGGATCTCGGCGACGTCGGTCGAGGACACCCGTCCCAGGACGCGCAGCGAGTCCGCCGGGGGCACCACGTGGTCCTCCGGGCTGTGCAGCACCAGCAGCGGCTGGGTCACCTGCGGCAGTTCCCCGTCCACCGTCCGGAAGAACCGGCGCACCGAGTGCGCCGCGTGCAGCGGCACCCGGTCGTAGCCGACCTCGGTCACGCCCTCCTTGGCGATGTCCCCGGCCAGCCCCCGGGTCGAGGGCGCCAGGTGCCGCACCAACGGCAGCGCCTTCGCCGTCGCGCCGTGCACCGCGATCGCCGGGTTGACCACGACGACCCCACTGATCGCCTCCCCGTGTCTGGCCGCGAGGCGCAGGGCCAGTGCCCCGCCCATGGACAGCCCGCACACGAACACCCGCGCGCACCGGTCCAGCAGGGCCAGCAGTTCCCGTTCCACCGCCGCGTACCAGTCCTGCCAACCGGTCGGCCGGAGGTCCTCCCAGCGGGTGCCGTGCCCCGGCAGCAGGGGCAGCGACACGGTCAGCCCCCGCTCGGCGAGGAACTCGGCCCAGGGTCGCAGGGCGTGCGGGGAACCGGTGAACCCGTGGCAGAGGAGCACACCGACGTCACCGCCCTCGTGGTGGAACGGCTCGGCGCCGGGGAGGACCGTCACGTTCGGTCTCCTGTTCGTGTGGAGGGGTGGGGGGGTGGGGGGCTCCGGACGGGCGGGCGCCGCGGAAACCGGCGGTCGGGCCGGAACATCTCACCGTACGCGACCGCCCTGACACCGACCAGGGCCGTCGGACCCGTTCCGGACGGGGCGGGTTATGGTCTCTCCGACAGAAACAGGAGGCATTCGGTTGATCTACGGCGCGATGAAGTTCTCCCTCGGAGGGCCGCTGAAGCTCGCCTTCAGGCCCTGGGTGGAGGGCATCGAGCACATCCCCGCCGAGGGTCCCGCCATCCTCGCGAGCAACCACCTCTCCTTCTCGGACTCCTTCTTCCTGCCGGCGGTCCTCGACCGCAAGGTCACCTTCATCGCCAAGGCCGAGTACTTCACCACCCCCGGCGTCAAGGGCCGGATGACCGCGGCCTTCTTCAAGGGCGTCGGCCAGCTCCCGGTGGACCGCTCCGGGGTGCGCGGCGCCGGCGAGGCCGCCATCCGCAGCGGCATCGAGGTGATCCGGCGGGGCGAACTGTTCGGCATCTACCCCGAGGGCACCCGCTCGCCCGACGGGCGCCTCTACCGCGGCAAGCCGGGCGGCCTCGCCCGGGTGGCGCTGGCCACCGGAGCGCCCGTGATCCCGGTGGCGATGATCGACACCGAGAAGATCCAGCCGCCCGGCAAGGTGGTGCCCAAGCTGATGCGGCCGGGCATCCGGATCGGCGCGCCCCTGGACTTCTCCCGCTACCAGGGCATGGACCACGACCGGTTCGTGCTGCGGGCGCTCACCGACGAGGTCATGTACGAGATCATGAAGCTCTCCGGCCAGGAGTACGTGGACATCTACGCGACCGCCGCCAAACGGCAGATCGCCGAGGCGGCGAAGGCCGAGAAGGCCGCCCGGCAGACGCCGCCCGGGGACGCCGCGGGGCCCTCCGGTTCCTGAACCGGACGGCCCGCGGGAACCGCGGGGGGCCGTCAGCGCCAGCGACACCATCGAGTACCGGCCGCCGGCCGGCAGCACAACGGGGAGCCGGGGGGTAACGGTGGGCGGCGGGACGGCCAGACGCTGGCAGGTGACCCGGATGTCGGTCGAGCAGCCGTTGTGGCGGGCCCTCACCGGCTACCGGGTGCTCACCGCGCTGTACGCGGTCGGGGTGTTCGCGTCGATGCACGACTCCTACGCCCGTCCCCAGGTCGCCGTCGGCTACCACGTCGTCCTCGTCGGCTGGACCGCGGCCACCCTGGGCAAGGTCTCCGGGGCCGTCCGCTGCACCCGGGGGTTCCTCGCCGTCGACCTGACCGTCGCGCTCGCCGGCATCCTGCTCACCCCGCTCGCCGCAGGCCGGGAGCTGACCGTCGAGGCCGCACCGACCCTGCCGTCGATATGGACCGCCGGCGCCGTCCTCGCCTTCGCGCTCAAGGGCGGCTGGCGCTGGGCGGCGGTGGCCTCGGCGCTGGTCGGCGTCGCCAACATCGTCCAACGGGGCGGGTTCAGTCGGGACACCGTCCACAACGTGCTGCTGGTGTGGGTGGCCTCCATCGCCATCGGCTACGTGGTCGAGGTCGCCCGGGCCTCCGAGGCGACCCTCGCCCGGGCCCTGGAGATCGAGGCCGCCACCCGCGAGCGCGAACGGCTGGCCCGGGACATCCACGACGGCGTCCTCCAGGTCCTCGCGATGGTCCAGCGCCGGGGCACCGCCCTCGGCGGCGAGGCCGCCGAACTGGGACGGATGGCCGGGGAACAGGAGGGCGCGCTGCGCACCCTGGTCACCGGGGGGCTGGTGCAGCCCTCGCGGGCCTCGGGCGACGCCGCCGACGGGGCGTTCGTCCGGGCCGTCGGCGAGCCCGGTGTCCCCGGTGACGCCGGAGGGGAGGACCCGCGGGACCCCTGCGACCTGCGTCCCCTCCTCGGCGGCCACGCCGGTGCCCGGGTCACCCTCTCCGAACCGGGGGCCCCGGTGCTGCTGCCGCCGACCGCGGCCCGGGAACTCGCGGCGGCGGTCGGGGCCGCGCTGGACAACGTGCGCCGGCACGCGGGCGAGGACGCCCGGGCGTGGATCCTGGTGGAGGACGAACCGGACGAGGTGGTCGTCACGGTCCGCGATGACGGCCCCGGCATCCCCGCGGGCCGACTCGAACGGGCCGAGGGGGAGGGCCGCCTCGGGGTGGCCCAGTCGATCCGGGGCCGGCTGCGGGACCTCGGCGGCACCGCCGAACTGATCTCCGTACCGGGCCAGGGCACGGAAGTGGAACTGAGGGTGCCGCGGAACGGCACCCGGGGGAGGGCGACGACATGACGGAGCACACGGCGATCACGGTCATGGTGGTGGACGACCATCCGATGTGGCGGGACGCGGTCGCGCGGGACCTCGCGGCGGCCGGCTTCACCGTGGTGGCCACCGCGGGCGACGGCGAACAGGCGGTGCACCGCGCCCGGGCCACCACGCCCGACGTGGTGGTCCTCGACCTCAACCTGCCCGTGAAGCCGGGCGTCCAGGTCTGCAAGGAGGTCGTCGCGGCCGACCCCGCGCTCCGGGTCCTGGTGCTGTCCGCGAGCGGGGAGCACGCCGACGTCCTCGAAGCCGTGAAGTCGGGCGCCACCGGCTACCTGGTGAAGTCGGCCTCCACCGAGGAACTCGTCGAGGCGGTCCGCCGCACCGCCGCCGGGGACGCCGTGTTCACGCCGGGTCTCGCCGGGCTGGTCCTCGGCGAGTACCGCCGCCTCGCCTCCGAACCGGCCCCCGGCTCCGGTGACCGGCCGGGCGCGCCCCGGCTCACCGACCGGGAGACGGAGGTGCTGCGGCTGGTCGCCAAGGGCCTCAGCTACAAGCAGATCGCCGAACGGCTGGTCATCTCGCACCGCACCGTCCAGAACCACGTGCAGAACACCCTGGGCAAGCTCCAGCTCCACAACCGGGTGGAGCTGGTCCGGTACGCCATAGAGCGCGGACTGGACGACTGACGGTCACCTGGCCAGCCGGCCCAGCAGTGCCGAGGCCGCGGCGATGCCCAGGGCCGCGGCCAGGGCCAGCACCCCGAAGTCCAGCGGGAGGTGGGACGGGGTGCCGATGAGCAGCCCGCGCAGGGCGTCGACCTCGTAGCTCAGCGGGTTGAAGCGGGCCACCACCTGGAGCCAGCCCGGCATCAGGTCCAGCGGGTACAGCGCGTTGGAGGCGAAGAACAGCGGCATGGTGATCGCCTGGCCGATGCCCATCAACCGGTCCCGGGTGAGCACGATCCCGGCGATGCTCACCGACAGGCAGGAGAAGAACGCCGAACCGAGGACCACGGCGAGGGCCACCCCGGCGAGCCGCAGCGGGTTCCAGGTGAGGGCGACGCCCAGCGCGGCGGCGATGAGCAGCACCACCGCGGCCTGGACGAGGGCCTTCACCCCGGCGGCGAACGCCTTGCCGCTCACCAGCGCGGCCCGCGGGGTGGGCGTCACCAGCAGCTTGTTGAGGACGCCCGCGTCCCGCTCCCAGATGATCTGGATGCCGTAGAAGATGGCGATGAACATGGCGGACTGGGCGATGATCCCGGGCGCCAGGTAGTCCAGGTAGGGCACGTCGCCGGTGGGGACGGCCCGGATGCGGGTGAAGGTCTCGCCGAAGATCAGCAGCCACAGCGCGGGCTGCACCGCCCGGGTGTACAGCTCGGTCCGGTCGTGGCGCAGCTTCTCCAGTTCCACCGTGCACAGGGCGGCGATCCGTGAGGGCAGCGCCACCCAGCCGGGCCGTGCCCGCGGCGGGACGAGCAGCAGGTCGAGGGCGGGCGGGGGAGCGGACCGGGCGGCGGGGGCGGGCTCAACCGAGCCGGGTGGCCGTGCGCCGGGTGCTGCGGACATCGCGGAAGTCACCTCCGGTGTCGTCGAGGCCGCTGCCGGCGTGGTGCCGGAAGACGTCCTCCAGCGTGGGGCGGTGGGCGCCGGTGGCCGCCCGCAACTCGTCCTTGAGCTGCTGCGGGGTGCCGAGCGCCCGGACGCGGCCCCGGTGCATCAGCGCCAGCCGGTCGGCGTACCGGTCGGCCTCGTCCATGGAGTGGGTGGTGACCAGCACGGTCATCCCGGTGGCCCGCCGCACGTCGGTCAGTCGTTCCCAGACGCTGGTGCGGGCGATGGGGTCCAGACCGATGGTGGGCTCGTCCAGGATCAGCAACCGCGGGGCGCTGACCAGGGCCTGCGCCAGTTCGAGGCGGCGGACCATGCCGCCGGAGTAGGTGCCCGCGAGGCGGTCGGCCGCGTCCGTCAGCCCGACGGCGGCCAGTGCCTGCGCGCTCCGGGCGCGCCGTTCGCGGCGCGGTACGTCGTACACCGTGGCGAAGAGCCGGACGTTCTCGCGGCCGGTGAGCGCGGCATCGGCGGAGAGCTGCTGCGGCACGTAGCCCAGCAGCCGACGGACGGCCATCCGTTCGCGGGCGGCGTCGTGGCCGAAGACCCGGATCATGCCGGCGGACACCGGCAGCAGGGTGGTCACGGCCCGGATGGTGGTCGTCTTGCCCGCGCCGTTGGGGCCGAGCAGGCCGAAGACCTCACCGGGGGCCACGGAGAAGTCGACCCCGTCCACGGCGCGCGTCCCGCCGAAGCGGTACCGCAGCCCGGTGCAGTCGACGGCGGGGGCGGACGGATGCGTCATGGCTCGGTGACCTCCTCGTGGAGTCCCTTGGCCAGGGCCCGCAGCGCGGGCAGGGCCGCGACGAGCGCCTCCCGCTCGGCGGGGGCGAGCGCCGCGAACCTGGCCGCCAACAGGGCCGTGCGGCGGTCCTCCCAGGCCCGGAGCCGGTCCTCGGCCTCCGGGGTCAGGGTCAGCAGCGCCGCCCGGCCGTCGCGGGGATCGGGGGACCGCTCCAGCAGGCCGAGGGCGACCAGCTGCCGCACCAGGGTGGAGACCGAGTTGCCGGCGAGCCCCAGTTGCCGCGCGGCCGCGGAGACCCGCAGCCCGGGCGCCCCGCGCACCAGGCGCAGCAGTTCGACCTGTGCGCCCCGCAGTCGGGGTCCGGTCAGCCCGCGCCACAGGGCCCTGCGCACCAGTCGGTTGACCCCGACGAGCAGGGCACCGAACTCGGCCACCGGAGCATTTCCGGTCATATGTCCATATTAGCTCTCAGTGGGAGTCATCGGCCGGCAGGGGACGCCCCGCCGCGCCCCGGCCCCCCGCCGGCCGGCGCCCCGTACGCTTTCGCCCACCGCTACCGACCGTCCACCGCCCCGGAGGGACCCCGTGGAGATCCTGGCCTTCGGCGTACAGGCCGACGAGAAGCCCCTGATCGAAGCCGCCTTCACGGCCCCGCACCAGGCGCGCTGCCTGGACGTCTTCCTCAACGAGGACACCGCCCCGATCGCCGCCGGCTACGAGGTCGTCTCCAGCAGCGTCAACGCCGACCTCACGCCCCGGGTCCTCCAGACCCTCGCCGCCGGCGGCACCCAGATGATCGCCCAGCGCTCCACCGGCTTCAACAACATCGACCTCCAGGTCGCCGAACGCCTCGGTATGACCGTGGCCCGGGTGTCCTCCTACTCGCCGTACTCGGTGGCCGAGTTCGCCTGGGTGCTGGCGATGGCGGTCAACCGCCGCATCGTCCGGGCCAGCAACCGCACCCGGGACTTCGACTTCCGCCTCGACGGGCTGATGGGCCGGGACCTGCACGGCCGGACCGTCGGGGTGATCGGCACCGGCAAGATCGGCGAGGCGTTCGCCCGGATCGCCCACGGCTTCGGGATGCGGCTGCTGGGCTGGGACGTGGTGGAGAACCCGCGGTGCACCGCCCTCGGCATGACGTACGTCGACAAGGACCGGCTGCTCGCCGAGGCCGACCTGGTCAGCCTGCACGTCCCGCTGCTGCCGGCCACCCACCACCTGATCGACGCGGCGGCCCTGGCGGCGATGAAGGACGACGCGATCCTGGTCAACTCCAGCCGCGGCGGACTCATCGACACCAAGGCCCTGGTGGAGGAGTTGCGCGCGGGCCGGTTCACCGGCGTCGGCCTGGACGTGTACGAGGCGGAGGCCGGGCTGTTCTTCCTCGACAAGTCGCTGGAAGGCGTACCCGACGACGTGCTCGCCCGCCTCGTCACGTTCCCCCACGTGGTGGTGACCTCCCACCAGGCGTACTACACCACCGACGCGGTCACCCAGATCGTGGAGACCACCGCCGCCAACGTGCTCGACTACCTCGCCGGCCGCCGCAGCGAGAACGTCCTGGTCCCGGCGTCCCCGAGCAGCTGACCGACCAGCTCCCGCACGATCGCCGCACCGCGCAGCGTCAGCACCGACTCCGGGTGGAACTGGACGCCCGCGAAGCCGGGCCCGCGCAGTGCGTGCACCTCGCCGCGCGCGTCCCGGCTGACCTCCACGCCGTGCGCGGCCAGCTCCCGGGCCGCGTCCTCGTCGCAGTGCGCCACGAAGCTGTTGTAGAAGCCGACCGTCTCGGTCCGGCCGAACAGGTCGACCTCGGTCTGCGCCCCCTGGTACGGGACCGCCTTGCGGACGATGCAGAGCCCCAGCTCCGCGGCGATCAGCTCGTGCCCCAGGCACACGCCCAGCACCCCGTGCGGGTGGGAGCGGATCAGCTCGGCGCCCAGGGCGCGCAGCAGCCGCATCTTGGGATCGGTCGGGTCCGAGGGGTCGCCCGGCCCCGGGCCCAGCACCACCGGCCCCGGGTGGTCGAGGACCGCCGCGCGCAGCCCCGGCTCGTCGTAGCGGCGCACGGTCACCCCCAGCCCCGAGGACCGCAGCAGGTGGCCCAGCATGGCCGTGAAGGTGTCCTCCCCGTCCACCACCAGGGCGTGCCCCGTCAGCGCCTCGGAGCGCTCCTGCATCCGCAGCCAGAACGGGGCGAGGCCCGCCCGCCGCGAGGCCAGCGCCTCCTGCACCCGGGGGTCGTCGGCCAGCGGGGTCCGCGGCGCACCGGACGCCTCCCGGCCGCTCCGCACCCCCAGGGCGGTGAGCACCCCGGCCGCCTTGGCATGGGTTTCGGCCACTTCACCGTGCGGGTCCGAGCCGCGCACCAGCGTCGCCCCGACCGGCACCTTCAGGGTGCCGTCCGCGGCGATGTCCGCGGTCCGGATCAGGATCGGCGAGTCCAGCGTCTGGGCGCCGCCCGCGTCCCGCCCGACCAGGGCGAGCGCCCCCGCGTAGTAGCCCCGGCCGGAGCCGTCCGGGCCGGCCGGTTCGTACCGCTCGATCACCCGGCAGGCGTTCTGCACCGGCGAGCCGGTGACCGTGGCGGCGAACATCGTCTCCCGGAGCACCTCGCGGACCCCGAGCGAGGACCGGCCGCGCAGCTCGTACTCGGTGTGCGCGAGGTGGGACATCTCACGCAGCCGCGGCCCCACCACCACCCCGCCCCGGTCCCCGACCGTGCACATCATCTTCAGTTCCTCGTCCACCACCATCGAGAGCTCCTCGACCTCCTTGCCGTCGGCGAGGAAGTCCAGCAGCCCCTCCGCGGTGGGACCGCCCGCCGGGTACCGGTAGGTGCCGCTGATGGGGTTCATCACCACCGTGCCGCCGCTCATCCGCACGTGCACCTCCGGGCTGGCCCCGACCAGCGTGCGGTCCCCGGTGTGCACCACGAAGGTCCAGTACGCGCCCTCCTCGCCGACCAGCAGCCGGTGGAACAGGGCCAGGGCGTGCCCCCGACCGAAGTCCTCGATCCGGCCGGTGTAGGTGCGCCGGATGACGAAGTTGGCGCCCGCGCCCCGGCCGATCTCCTCCCGCAGCACCCGCTCCACGACGGCCGCGTACTGCGCGTCGGACACGTCGAAGCCGCCGTCCGCCACCCGCACCGCCGGCGCGCCGGCCGAGGCCAGCGCCGCCAGCACCTCGGACAGGGGCAGCTCGTGGGACTCCTCCGGGACCAGGACGGCGAGCGGGGTGCCGTCGTCGCGGACGTCGAAACCGCGCTCGCGGATCTGCCGGAACGGGACCAGGGCCAAGCCGTCCGGGATGTCGGCGAGCCGTTCGTGGTGGGAGACGGGGCCGATCAGCACCTCGACGGTGGCGTGGTCCCGGCCGGGGGTGCGCCGGCGCAGCAGTGCGAACGGCGGGCCCTGCGGGTCAAGCAGCCGGTTCAGGATCGCGGGGGCGGCGGGGCGGTCGGTCATGGGGAGGTCCTTCCCTGCGGGCGCCGGGCGGGCCCGGCGGTCGGGTGGAGGAACGGCCCCAAAAACGCCGGAAGGCCGCCCCTCGGGCGGCCTTCGCGTGGTCTCGGGTACGCGCAGTCAGTGGGCCGCCGGATGAGCGGTCCACCACCAGTGACGGGTCGAGTGCGCGAACATGCCGGGCACCCTACCCGATGCCCGGCCCGGCGGGCGTCCGAGCCCGCACGGGGGACGCCCCCGCCGGGCGCGCTGGCCGGTCGAGCCCGTGCTCACCTGCGAGGTGTGTCTCAAAAGATGAGCGGACAGATGGACACCTCCGCCGAGCACGTAATGTTGTCCGGGTGACCGTGAACGCTGAAACCCAGCCCGTCGCCGGGGCCACCTGGCGCGACCTGCCCGCGGCGCAGCAGCCCGAGTACCCGGACGTCGAGGCTCTGCGCGATGTGATCGCCGACCTCGAAAGCTATCCGCCCCTGGTGTTCGCCGGCGAGTGCGACCAGCTGCGCGCCCGCCTGGGAGCGGTGGCCAAGGGCGAGGCGTTCCTGCTCCAGGGCGGCGACTGCGCCGAGTCCTTCGACGCGGTGGGCGCCGACCAGATCCGGGCCAAGCTCAAGACCCTGCTCCAGATGGGCGCCGTCCTCACCTACGCGGCGTCGGTGCCGGTGGTCAAGGTCGGCCGGATCGCGGGCCAGTACTCCAAGCCGCGCTCCAAGCCCACCGAGACCCGGGACGGGGTGACCCTGCCCACCTACCGCGGCGACTCGGTGAACGGCTTCGCCTTCACCGAAGAGGCGCGGGTGCCCGACCCGCAGCGCCTGAAGCGGATGTACCACGCCTCCGCCTCCACGCTGAACCTGGTGCGCGCGTTCACCACCGGCGGTTACGCGGACCTGCGCCAGGTGCACGCCTGGAACCAGGACTTCGTGCGCTCGTCCCCGTCCGGGCAGCGCTACGAGCAGCTGGCCCGGGAGATCGACAACGCGCTGAACTTCATGCGGGCCTGCGGTACGGACCCCGAGGAGTTCAAGACCGTCGAGTTCTTCGCCTCCCACGAGGCGCTGCTGCTCGACTACGAGGGCGCCCTCACCCGCACCGACTCCCGCACCGGCCGGCTGTACGACACCTCCGGCCACATGGTGTGGATCGGTGAGCGCACCCGCCAGCTCGACGGGGCGCACATCGAGTTCGCCTCGAAGATCAGCAACCCCATCGGCATCAAGCTGGGCCCGACGACCACCGTCGACGAGGCGCTGACCTACATCGACCGGCTGGACCCGGACCGCGAGCCCGGTCGGCTCACGTTCATCGTCCGGATGGGCGCCGACAAGGTCCGCGACAAGCTGCCGAACCTGGTCGAGAAGGTCACCGCCTCCGGTGCCACCGTCGCCTGGGTCACCGACCCGATGCACGGCAACACCTTCGAGGCGGCCTCCGGGCACAAGACCCGTCGCTTCGACGACGTCCTCGACGAGGTCAAGGGCTTCTTCGAGGTCCACAAGGGGCTGGGCACCCACCCGGGCGGCATCCACGTGGAGCTGACCGGCGACGACGTCACCGAGTGCGTGGGCGGCGGCGACGAGATCTTCGTCGACGACCTGCACCAGCGCTACGAGACGGCCTGCGACCCGCGGCTCAACCGCAGCCAGTCGCTGGACCTGGCCTTCCTGGTCGCGGAGATGTACCGCGACCAGTGAGGAGCCCGGTCACGGGTGATCTTCCCGGTACGCACCGATGGGGCACGGATGCTGTGATCCGTGCCCCATCGGGCTGTCCGACCCTTTTACGCCACCCGGAGCCGGGGGTAAGGTTAGGCAAGCCTCACCGATCGGGGGGCCGTCCGGCCCGGCCCGGACTCCGAGCGCCCCACCGGGGAGGTGACCGCGTGTACGTGTGCAGCTGCTTCGGCATCACCGAGTCGCAGGTGCGACAGCACGCGGCGGACGGGGCGTGCACCCCGCGTCAGATCGCCTCCGCGTGCAAGGCGGGCACGGACTGCGGTTCCTGTGTGAAGCGCATCCAGGCGCTGCTCGGCCGGGGCGCGTGCCCCCGCCGCGAGCTGGTCGACCGGGGCGACCCGGCGCTGGCGACGATCGGGAGGGCGCGTTCCGGCGGGCGTGTCGCCGACCTCGACGAAGCTGCCTGACCGTTTCTGCGGCTGACGCTCGGGCCGCGGCGGCTCAGCTGCTCGGCTGCTCGATCTGTTGGGCCAGGTAGAGCGCCTCGCCGAGCTTCGCGATCAGTTCCAGTTGGGTGTCGAGGTAGTCGATGTGGTGCTCCTCGTCCTCCAGGATGTCCTCGAAGATCCGTGCCGAGGTCACGTCCCCCTTGGCCCGCATCACGTCGATCCCGCGCTTGAGCCGGTCGATGGCCTCGACCTCGACCTGCCGGTCGGCCTGGAACATCTCGGTCACCGTCTGCCCCACCCGGACGTGGAACAGCCGCTGGTAGTTGGGCAGCGCGTCCAGGAAGAGGATGCGCTCGGTGAGCCGGTCCGCGTGCTTCATCTCGTCGATGGACTCGGACCGCGTGTAGTTCGCCAGCTTGGTCCAGCCGTTGTTGTCCTGGATGCGGTAGTGCAGCCAGTACTGGTTGATCGCCGTCAGCTCGCCCGTGAGCTGTTCGTTCAGGAATTCGATGACCTCGGGGTCGCCCTGCATGCCGAAGGCTCCTTCCCAGCGGGGATCGGTGCGGTGGCCGCATCCTCGCACCGCCCCCGGGGGGCGTCCAGTAAGTGCCTCCTTACTAGGAGTTGCCCGTTCTCGTGGTGGTGGGCTCCGACCTGGTCGGGAACACTCGTCCCGGTCTGTCAGGATGGATACATGGGTCATCCGGTCGGTCGCGAATCTCCACAAGCGGCGCAGCAGCCGCTACCGCCGGGACAGCGGCTCCAGCGCGGTTGGCCCGTCACGCACTACGGTCCGGTGCCCCGGTTCCGTCCGGAACGCTGGGAGTTCCGCGTCTTCGGCGCGACCGCGGACGGGGGGAAGCGGTGCTGGAACCACGAGGAGTTCTCGGCCCTGCCGTACGCCACGGTGGTGGCCGATCTGCACTGCGTCACCAAGTTCAGCATGCTGGGGGCCGAGTGGGGCGGCGTCCTGACCCGTACCGTCCTGGACCTGGCGCCGCCGGCCCCGGACGTCACCCATGTGATGGTCTGGGCGGAGTACGGCTACAGCGCGAACATGCGCCTCTCCGACTTCGGTGCCGAGCGCGCCGTCTTCGCCAGCCACAAGGACGGTGAGCTGCTCACCGCCGAGCACGGCTTCCCGCTGCGGCTCGTGGTGCCCCACCTGTACGCCTGGAAGGGGCCCAAGTGGGTCCGCGGTGTCGAGTACATGACCGCCGACCGCCGGGGCTTCTGGGAGGAACGGGGTTACCACAACGTCGGCGACCCCTGGCGCGAGCAGCGGTACTCGTACCAGGAGGCGCCGGGCGAGGGCCCCGAACTCTGACCGGCCCGGAGCGGAGGCGTTCCTGCGGACCACCCGACCCCGTACCCCTAGGGGGTGGGCCGCCCGCCCGTCCTGAGCCGCTTCAACAGCGCCACGTCGCCGGTGTGCCCGTCCTTGCCGCCCGGGGTCTCGATCACCAGCGGAACGCCCTCGGTCGCGGCATGGGCGAGCAGGGCCCGGAACGGGTCCGCACCGATCAGACCCGCACCGATGTTGGCGTGCCGGTCCCGGTGCGAGCCCACGTCCGCCTGGGAGTCGTTGGCGTGGACGAGCTTCAACCGGCCGCTCCCCACCGTGCGCACCAGGGTGTCGAGGGCCTCGTCCATCCCGCCCGGGCCGGCCAGGTCGTGTCCCGCGGCGAAGGCGTGGCAGGTGTCCAGGCAGACGCCCAGCTTCGGATGGGAGTCCAGCGCCTCGAAGTACGGTCCGAAGTCCTCCATCCGCGAGCAGAGCGAGGAGCCCTGCCCGGCCGTCGACTCCAGCAACAGGAACGGGTCGTCCTCGTGCGTCAGCTCGTCCAACAGCGGAAGCACCAGCTCCCGCGCCTGCGCCAGGGCCACCTTCCGTTCCCGTCCGCCGGTCGCCGAACCGGTGTGGACGACCACCCCCAGCGCCCCGATCGCCCGGGCCCGGCGCAGCGAGTGCCGTAGCGACACCACCGAGGACCGGGCCGTCGCCTCGGTGTGGGAGCCGACGTTGATGAGGTACGGGGCGTGCACGTACGCCTGCGTGCCCCCGGCGGCGCAGGCCGTGCGGAACTCCTCGTCCTGGCGCGGATCGCCGGGCGGGGTGGCCCAGCCCCGGGGGTTGGCCACGAAGACCTGAACGGCTTCGGCGCCCATCTCACGGGCGTACGCCAGGCCGGTGGAGGCCAGGCCGCCGGCGACCGGGACGTGGCCGCCGACGGGGTTGCGGAGCGGGGTGACAGTCACCCCACCAGGGTTTCACGCCACCGGAGCCGGCCGGCCACCGGTGCGGACTCAGCGGATGCTGAGGGTGATCTCCGAGCCCTCGGGCGCCTTCTCGCCCGCGTCCACCGACTGTCCGCGCACCGTGTCGCCGAACAGCCCGAGGATGCCCCGGTCCTCCTTCACCGCGAACCCGGCGGCCTCCAGGGTCTGCCGGGCGTCGTCCACCGAGTCCCCGACCACGTCCGGGACCTCGATCATCTCGGGGCCGTCGGAGAGCGTCAGGGTGACGGCCTCCCCCTCGGCGGCCTCGTAGCCGGCCCGCGGGAACTGCCGCGCCACCTCGCCCGCGGGCACCTTGGCGTGCACCCGCTCCGAGGCCACTTCGGTCTCCAGCCCCCGTGCGGCCAGCGCCTGCTTGGCCTCGTCCAGGGGGCGACCGCTGACGTCGGGCACCTCCACCGGGGCGCCCCGGCTCAGGGTGATCGCGACCGCCGACCCCGCCCGCCGCGGGGTGTCCGGCGCCGGATCGGTGCTGATCACCTCGCCCCGGGGCACCGCGGCGTCGAACTCCTCGGTGACCATGCCGGGCACCAGTCCGACCGCCTTCAACTCCTTGCGGGCCACGGCCAGCGTCCGGTCGGTGACATCGGGCACCCGTACCGTCCGCGGCCCCAGCGAGACCGTCAGCCCGACGCTCCCGTTGCCGCGGATGCGCTCCCCGGCGGCCGGCTCGGTGGCGATCACGGTGCCGCGCCGATCGGTGTCGCTGTACGCGCGGCGGACCTTCCCGACGTCCAGCCCGGCGTCCGTGAGCCGGGCACGGGCGTCCGCCTCGGTCTGGGTGAGCAGGGCCGGGACCCGGGTGAACTGGCCGGAGTTGATGTACCAGACGCCGATGCCGAGCACCACCGCGAGCAGGGCGCCCATCCCGGCCAGCACCGCCCGCGGCGGACGCCCCCCGCGCCGGCCCGGGCGGGACCGCACCGGCCGGGCGAGCAGCGCGGTGCGCTGCACCCCCCGGTCGGGGTCGTCCGCCGGGGACGGGTGCGGGGTGCCGAGGGCCCGGGGGATGACGCTGGTCCGGTCCTCGGAGGTGTCCCGGCCCTCCGGCGCGGCCTCCCGCGCCTGCGGGGGCGCCGCGTCCAACTGCGCCGGGGTGAGGGCGTCCCGGGCCAGGCGCAGCGCGGCGAGCAGCTCCACCGCGTCGGCCGGCCGCAGCCGCGGATCGCGGGCGGTGGCGGAGGCGACCAACTCGTCGAGGGCCACCGGCAGCCCGGGCACCGCCGCGGAGGGCGCCGGCACGTCCTGGTGGACGTGCTGGAAGATCACGTAGGCCGCCGAGTCCCCGGCGTGCGGCTTGTGGCCGGTCAGCATCTCGTAGAGGACGATCCCGCAGGCGTACACGTCCACCCGGGCGCCCGAGTCCCGGTCCGCCGCCGGGTCCTCGGCCACCTGCTCCGGGGCCAGGTAGGCCAGGGTGCCGAGCACGGTGCCGGTCGTGCCGGTGCCGCTGCCCGCCGCCCGGACCAGGCCGAAATCGGCCACCTTGACCCGTCCGTCGTCCCCGACCAGGACGTTCTCCGGCTTCACGTCCCGGTGGACGAAGCCCGCCCGGTGCGCGGCGCCGAGGGCGGCGAGCACCGACTCCAGCACGTCCAGCGCGGCCCCGGGACGCAGGGCCACCCGCTCGCGCAGCACGTCCCGCAGGGTGCAGCCGGCGACGTACTCCATCGCCAGGTACACGTACGCGCCCTGGGCGCCCTGGTCGAAGACGCCGACCACGTTCGGGTGGGAGAGCCGGGCCACCGACTTGGCCTCGCGGATGAACCGCTCCACGAAGCTCGCGTCCACGGCCAGCGCCGGGTGCATGACCTTCAGGGCGACCACCCGGTCCAAGCGGATGTCCAGGGCCCGGTAGACGGTGGCCATGCCGCCCGTCGCGATCTTCGCGTCCACCCGGTAGCGGGCGTCCAGCACGTGCCCGAGCAGCGGGTCCTGAAGCGACGTGTCCACGGAGGCAGTCTAAGAGCCGGCGGAAGCAGGGCGCGCAGCCCAGGTGGGTGCGCGCCCCCGCGAGCCCGTGCGCCGGCTCAGAACGCGGGGCGCTCCGGGTCCAGCCGGGCCTGCCCCGTCGTCGGCGAGCTGGCCCGCGCGAAGAAGCGCCGGGGGATGCGCCCGGCGCGGTACGCCAGCCGCCCGCCGTCGACCGCGTACCGCATGGCCCGCGCCATCTGCACCGGCACCCGCGCCCGGGTGACCGCCGAGGCCAGCATCACCCCGGCGCAGCCCAGCTCCATGGCGAGTGCCACGTCCGAGGCGGTACCGGCACCGGCGTCCAGGATCACCGGCACCCCCGCGTGCTCCACGATCAGTTCGAAGTTGTGCGGATTGCGGATGCCCAGCCCGGAGCCGATGGGCGAGCCCAGGGGCATCACCGCCGCGCACCCCACGTCCTCCAGCTTGCGGGCCAGCACCGGGTCGTCGTTGGTGTACGGCAGCACGGTGAACCCGTCGTCCACGAGGATCTCGGCGGCGTCCAGCAACTCCACCGGATCGGGCAACAGGGTGCGCTCGTCGGCGATGACCTCCAACTTGACCAGGCCGGTGCCGAGCGCCTCCCGGGCCAGCCGGGCGGTGAGCACCGCCTCGCCCGCGGTGAAGCAGCCCGCGGTGTTGGGCAGCACCTGGATCCCGAGCCGCTCCAGGACGGACAGTACCGACCCGGCGGTGGTCGGATTCACCCGGCGCATCGCCACGGTGGTGAGCTGGGTGCCGGAGGCCACCAGGGAGCGCTCCAGCACGTCCAGGCTGGGGGCGCCCCCGGTGCCCATGATCAGTCGGGAGTCGTAGCTGCGGCCACCGAGCAGGAACGGGTCGTCGGCCATCGGTCAGCCCCCCTGGACGGCGGTGAGCACTTCGACCCGGTCGCCGTCGCGGACCGCGGTCAGCGACCAGCCGGTGCGCGGCACGACCGTTTCGTTGAGGGCCGCGGCGACCCCGGCGGGCGCGGCGGTGAGCTGGGCGACCAGCTGGTCGAGGGTGGTCCCGGGCGTGACGTCCCGGGCTTCTCCGTTGAGGGTGACGCGCAGGGGCGCGGCCCCGGCGGCGGACGGCACGGTCATACGGGTTGCTCCTGGGGGAGGCGGGCGAACCGGAGGGGCGAGAAGGGGCGGGCGGCGGGCGGCAGCTCGCCGTGCACCAGGGCGTGCGCCAGGACGTCCCCGGTGATCGGTGCGAGGAGGACGCCGTTGCGGTAGTGCCCGGTGGCCAGCAACAGGCCGTCCAGCGCGGTCGGGCCGAGCAGCGGCGCGTTGTCGGGGGAGCCGGGCCGCAGGCCGGCCAGCGTCTCGACGAGCGGGAGTTCGGTGATGCCGGGCACCAACTCGTGCGCGTCCCGCAGCAGTTCGTAGACGCCGCCGGCGGTGACGCTGGTGTCCCAGCCGAGTTCCTCGCTGGTGGCGCCGAGGACGAGCTCACCGTTCTCGCGCGGCACCAGGTACACCTGTCCGCCCCGCACCACCGCCCGCACCGTCCGGCTCAGGAACGGGGCCTGCGCCGGGGGCACGGTCAGCCGCAGCACCTGGCCCTTGACCGGGCGCACCGGGGGCAGCACCTCCTGCGGGACGCCGGCGAGCCGGCCGCTGAGGCTGCCGGCGGCCAGGACGACCCGCCCGGCGGCCAGCGCGGTGCCGTCGGCGAGCACCACGCCCGTGGCGCGCTCCCCGTCCGTCCGCAGCCGCCCGGCCCGTTGCCGGTGGAAGACCACGCCGGCCGCGGCACAGGCGGTGACCAGGGCGGCGGCGAGTCGGCGGGGGTCGATCTGGTGGTCGTCGTCGACCCGCAAGCCACCCCGCACCCCCGGCGCGAGCATCGGTTCGAGCCGCCGGCACTCCCGGCCGCTGAGCCACTCGGAGCGGAGCCCGGCCGCGGTCTGCACGGCGTGCAACTCCCGCAACTGGGCCCGGTCGTCCGCGTCCAGGGCGACGGCGAGGGTGCCGCACCGCCGGTAGCCGAGGTCCGCCCCGGTGACGGCGGAGAGTTCGGCGACGAACGCCGGATACGCCTGCGCCGAAGCGGTGTTGAGGGCCAGCAGGGTCTCCTCGCCGGGGTGCAGCTCGCTGACCGCGGCCAGCATCCCGGCCGCCACCCGGGCGGCGCCGCCGCCCGGCGCGGGGTCCACCACCGCGGTGCCCAACCCCCGCTGGGCGGCCCGCCACGCGGTCACCAGACCGATCAGTCCGCCGCCGACGACCAACACGTCCGCTGTACGAGACATGGCTGTCCCGCTCCTCCCTTCGCCGGCATGACCCGGATCAGGTTCGTACGGTCGGCGGCCGGTCAGCCCCCCTCTCAGCCCGGTCGTCCGGGCTCCCGCGAGTTACCTTGGCCACCCTAACCCGATGCCCCGCACGCCAGTAGAGGGAGCCGCCCCGTGCCCCGACAGACGCCCCGGCCCGTCCCTCCGTCCGCCCCGGGTGCGCCGGCGCTCGACGGCCGGGTCTTCGCTCCCGTCGTGGAGCAGGCGCCCGGTCAGGTCGGCCCCCGCACCCGCTTCGCGTACCACGAGCGGGACGGCGTCGTCTGGGCCGAGTACGCGGGCGGGGACGTGGTCCGCGGCCACCTCGTGGGCACCCGCGACGGGGACCGGCTCGACTTCCGCTACGTCCAACTGCGCACCGACGGCACCACCGCCTGCGGCCGCTGCACCTCCGAGGTGCTGGTGCTGCCCGACGGGCGGCTGCGGCTGCTGGAGACCTGGGAGTGGGAGTCCGGCCCCGGACGCGGGACGAGCGTCGTCGAGGAGCTCGCGGACGCCGCCTGACCGGCGCGGTGCGGCCGGGGGGTTGTCTATCGTGGCCCCGCGGGGCCGGTGCGGCCCGCGGCGGGCGCGCAGTGCAGGCAGCGGAAGCGTACGAGGATGGCGAGGTGGCCGCGGTGAGCGAGCCGGCGACGGACCGAACGACGGAACCGACCCCCGCGGGGGTCGTCATCGCGGGTGCGGGGATGGCCGGGGTGCAGACCGCCGTCGCCCTGCGCGAACAGGGCTACGCCGGTCCGGTGCTGCTGATCGGCGCCGAGCCCCACCAGCCCTACGACCGACCGCCGCTCTCCAAGGCCGTCCTCCTCGGCAAGGCGGAGGACTCCGCCTTCGACATCGACTTCCCGGACCTCGACGTCGAGCTGCGGCTCGGCCTGGAGGTCACCGGGCTCCGCCCGGAGGAACGCCTCCTGGACACCGAGGCCGGCCCGGTGCCCTACGACACCCTGGTGATCGCGACCGGCGCCGAGCCGGTGCGACTGCCCGGCACGGAGGGCGTGCCGGGGGTGCACCTGCTGCGCACCCTCGACGACGCCGCACGGCTGCGGCCGGTCCTCGCGGACGGACGGGACGTGGTCGTGGTCGGCGCCGGCTGGATCGGCGCCGAGTTCGCGACCGCCGCCCGCGAGGCGGGGTGCCCGGTGACCGTGGTGGAGGCCGCCGACCGGCCGCTCGCCGGCGCGCTGCCCGCCGAGGTCGCCGCGCCGATGGCCGACTGGTACGCCCAGGCCGGCGCCACCCTGCGCACCGGCGCCCGGGTGGCCCGCGTCGAGCCCGGCACGGTGGTGCTGGAGGACGGCACGGCGCTGCCCGCGGGCGCGGTGGTGGTGGGCGTCGGCGCCCGCCCCGCGACCGGGTGGCTCGCCGGCTCCCCGATCGCGCTGGGGGCCTACGGGGAGGTGCTCGCCGACGACCTCCTGCGCACCTCCGTCCCCGGCGTCTACGCCGTCGGGGACTGCGCCTCCTTCCCCTCCGCCCGCTACGGGGAGCGCCTGCTGGTGCACCACTGGGACAACGCGCTCCAGGGGCCGCGCACGGTCGCCGCCGGGATCGTCGGGGCGGCGCCCGCGCCCTACGACCCGGTGCCCTACTTCTGGTCCGAGCAGTTCGGGCGCTTCGTGCAGTACGCGGGCCACCACGCCGACGCCGACGCCACGGTGTGGCGCGGGGACCCCGCCGGGGCCGCCTGGGCGGTGTGCTGGCTCCGGGAGGAGCGGCTGGTGGCGGTGTTGTCGGTGGGCCGGCCCCGGGACCTCACCCAGGGCCGCAAGCTCATCGAGTCCGGCGCGGCCCTGGATCCGGCGCTGTTGGCGGACCCCGGACTGCCCCTGAAGTCGGCCCTGCGCTGACCCGCTCGGGCGGTGCGCGGCGGGGCCGGTCGGCGGCACCGGCAGCGGGCCGCTTTTCCGATGTCAGGGGGAAGTGGCAGGCTTGGGGGCGTGACCGAGATTGACGTAAAGATTGATGCTCTCGTCCCCGCCTGGCTCACCCTCCCCGACATCGCCGAAGTGACCGGCGTGGAGGTGACGCGCGTCCGGCAGTGGGTCAAGGAAGGCCAGCTGATCGCCGTGCGCCGTGGCGAGAACAGGGCGCTGCACGTACCGGCGGCCTTCATCGACGGCGACAAGGTCGTCAAGGGGCTCAGCGGTACCCTCACGCTCCTGCGGGACGACGGCTTCACCGACGAAGAGATGCTGGAGTGGCTCTTCACTCCCGACCCGAGCCTGCCGGGAACGCCGGCCCAGGCCCTGAGCGAGAACCGGGGCACGGAGGTGAAGCGCCGGGCGCAGGCGCTCGCCGTGTGACCTACCGTGCGTGGGCCCGTCGACCGCCGGTCGACGGGCCCACGCAGGCGGTGTGCGGGTCCGACCGGGCGGTCGGGCCCGCACACCCCACCCGATCCGTTCCGCACCACCCCGGGGGGACACCGCACATGGGCGCCGCCGCCTCTGCCACCACCGCCGCCACCGACGCCGCACCGGCGGGCGGCACCCGAAGGGCCCGGCTCGCCGCGGCCCGGCTCTACCTCTGCACGGACGCCCGCACCCGCCGGGGCGACCTGCCGGAGTTCCTGGACGCCGTCCTCGGGGCCGGCGTCGACATCGTGCAACTGCGCGACAAGGGCATGGAGGCCGCCGAGGAACTCGACCACCTCCGGGTCTTCGCCGAGGCGTGCCGTCGCCACGGCACGCTCCTCGCGGTGAACGACCGGGCGGACGTCGCGCACGCCATCGGGGCCGACGTGCTCCACCTGGGCCAGGGCGACCTGCCGGTGCCCGCCGCCCGGGCCGTCCTCGGCGAGGACGTGCTGATCGGCCGCTCCACCCACGCCGTGGCGGAGGCGGAGGCGGCGGCCGCGCAGCCGGGCGCCGACTACTTCTGCACCGGCCCCTGCTGGCCCACCCCGACCAAGCCGGGCCGTCACGCACCGGGGCTGGACCTGGTCCGGCGCACCGCCGCGGCCCGCCCCGAGCGCCCCTGGTTCGCCATCGGCGGCATCGACCTGGGCACCCTCGACGAGGTCCTCGACGCGGGCGCCCGTCGGGTGGTGGTCGTCCGGGCGATCACCGAGGCGTCCGACCCCGCGGCGGCCGCCGCCGAGTTCGCCCGCCGGTTGCGCGACCGGTAGGTCCGTTCCCCGTGCCGGACCGTCCGCGATGTGGACGGCCCGGCGGGCGACGAGCCCCGCGGCCCACGACGGATGAGACGAAAAGTGTCCGAGGGGTGGACAACGGAGCGTCATTTGCCGCTTTTGCCGGACGCCCGGTTGGGTGACGGCTCCGGCCTGGCTAACCTGCCGTTATGGCCCTTGGGACAGCTTCCACCAGGACGGACCGTGCGCACACGGTCCGTGACATGCTCGCATCCGGCAAGACGACGTACTCCTTCGAGTTCTGGGCGCCCAAGACCCCCAAGGGCGAGCGGAACCTCTGGAACGCGCTGCGCCGCGTCGAGGCCGTCGCGCCAAGCTTCGTCTCGGTGACCTACGGTGCGGGCGGCTCCACCCGTTCGGGCACGGTCCGGGCCACCGAGCAGATCGCCTCCGACACCACCCTGACCCCGGTCGCCCACCTGACCGCCGTCAACCACTCGCTCGCGGAACTGCGCAACATCATCGGCCAGTACGCCGACGCCGGCATCCGCAACATGCTCGCCGTCCGCGGCGACCCGCCCGGCGACCCCATGGGCGACTGGGTCCCGCACCCCGAGGGCCTCACCTACGCCGTCGAACTCGTCCGGCTCATCAAGGAGTCCGGCGACTTCTGCGTGGGCGTCGCCGCCTTCCCGGAGATGCACCCCCGCTCGCCCGACTGGGACGCGGACGTGCGGCACTTCGTCGACAAGTGCCGCGCCGGCGCCGACTACGCCATCACCCAGATGTTCTTCGACCCCGAGGCCTACCTCCGACTGCGCGACCGGGTCGAGGCGGCCGGCTGCCGGACGCCGATCATCCCCGAGGTCATGCCCGTCACGAGCGTGCGCCAACTCGAACGGCTGGGGCAGCTCAGCACCGCCGTCTTCCCCGCGGAGCTGAAAGAGAGGATGCTCTCCGCCAAGGACGATCCCGCGGCTGTACGCTCCATGGGAATCGCGTTCGCGACCGAGTTCTGCGCGAGGCTCCTCGACGAGGGCGTGCCCGGGCTGCACTTCATCACGCTGAACAACTCGACCGCGACGCTGGAAATCCACGAGAACCTGGGACTGCACCGCACGCGGTCCTGAGCCGGTCGTACGCGCACGGCGCCGACCGCACGAGAGGGGCGTACATGGGCTGGGCGGTCCTCTACATCGCGTTCGGCATCGTCGCGTTGTGGCTGTTGGGCGAGGTGCTCCTCCAGTACAAGGCCAGGCTCCGCTGGCGGTTGCTCGCCTTCTGCGGCTTCCTGGGCGTGGTCGTCGGCGTGGTCATCCCCTCGGTGGTGGTGATCGGCATCGGCGCGATCGCCTTCGCCATCGGACAGACCTACGTGACCATGTCCTTCCGCCAGGGCTTCTCCACCGGGTGGGCGATCGGCGGGCGCCCGGGCGCCAGCAAGCGCCGCCGCAACCACGAGGAGACCCATCAGGAACCCACGCTCCGGGTGTCCGGGATGGAGGAGACGGCGACCTTCGACCGGGTGCCCGGCTTCCCGGACGCCCCCGGCCCCGCCTCCGCGGAGGACTTCGCCAACGCCGCCACCACCATCGGACCCGTCTTCGACGCGGACGGCCCCGGACCCGACCGCGGCGGCCCGGCCGTCGGCGGGTACGAAGGGTACGACGGGTACGGCGACCGACACCCCGAGCACGCACCCGGATTCGGCCCCGACCCCGCCCACCTCGGCTACGCCGCCCACCCGGCGGCGGAGGACCCCTACCGCGACGCCTACGACCCCGGGACGCAGCAGTACGCCGCCTACGCCGACCCCTACCCGGCGCCCGGCGGCTTCGACGCCCCCCACGACCCGTACGCACCGTCCTACGGGCAGGACCCCTACGTCGGGGAGGGCTACCAGGACACCCCGCCCGGCGGGGTCTGGGTCCCCCAGCAGCGCATCACCGCCGCCGACGGCCTCCCGCCCGTCCCCGAGGCGCCGTACGACGGCTACCGGGGCGCCTACGACCCCGAGCACGACGAGCGCCAGCCGTACCGCTACTGATCCGGCGACCGGCACCGCCGGCGCTCACTGGGAGCCGCGGAACTCCGGTCCCTCCACGATGAGTCCGGCCACCAGCGCCCCCGACATGCCCGCGTGCGGCAGCCCGCCGCCCGGGTGGGACCAACCGCCGACCAGGAACAGCCCCGGCACCCGGGTGTCGTTGGCCTGGTGCAGCAACCGGCCGCCGGCCGCCGCCAGCGCGGGGGCCGGCACGGCGCCGCCCGGGGCCGCGGTGTCCGCGGCGACCTGCACGGGGGTGCGCACCTCCCGCCACAGCAGCCGGTCCGCCAACCCGGGCACCGCCCGTCCGGCCGCCTCCACCATCCGCCCGGCCGCCCGCTCGTACGCCTCGGTCGCCGTCCCGCCGTCCGCGGGGACGGTCGCGGTCAAGGTCACCGCCTCGTGCTCCGCGTCGGGGACGCCCGCGGGGTCGCCCGTGCGCAGCACCTGCACCGTGGGTTGCCCGGGCAGCGTCGGCACCGTGCCGAACAGCGCCTCCACCTCGCCGTCCGGATCGGCGGAGTGGACCACCGTCCGGTGCGCGGTGCCCTCGGGCCGGGCGCCCCGCAGGGCCAGGAACACCGTCAGCCGGCTCGCCCCGACGCGCTGCGCCGGCACCTCGTCCGGGGCGCGCAGTGCGGTACCGGGCACCAGCGCGTCCAGGACGGCCGGAGCCACCCCGGCGACCACGTGGTCCGCCTCCAGCACCTCCCCGTCACCGAGTTCGACGCCCGCCGCCCGCCCGTCGGCCACCACGATCCGGGCCACCGGGGCCCCGAAGCGGAACTCCACCCGGCGGGCGCGACACCGCTCGTACACGGCGGTGGCCAGCGCGCGCATCCCGCCGTCCACCGACCAGACCCCGAAGGTCTGTTCCAGGTAGGGCAGCACGGCCGCAGCGGCCGGGGCGGTCCGCGGATCGAGCCCCCACTCCAGGGGGTGGCTCTCCAGCAGCGCCCGCAGCCGTGGTTCGCCCGCCAACTCCCACTCGGCGATCTCCCGCACCGTGCTCGCGGTGCGGTCCCGGCGCCACAGCCGCTTCACCGGCTCCGCCGGATAGGGCTCGCGGTCGGCGAGCACCTGCCAGTTGGGCCACAACGGCTCCTCCAACAGGGGCCGGCGGGCCCGGTCCCAGGCGTCCCGGGCCCGGTTCACGAACGCGGCCCACCGCTCGCCCGCACCGCCGCCGAGCGCCTCGTCCAGCGCCTCGCGGACGCCCGCGCGCGACGAGTTCGGCAGGGACACCCCGGTGCCGTCCGCGAAGAGGTGCCGCACAGCCGGCTCCACCTGACGGAGCCCGACGCACCGCTCCAGCGGCTCCTTGCCGGTCTTGACGAAGAGGTCCCGCTGCACGGCGGGCAGCAGCAACAGGCCGGGCCCGGTGTCGAAGCCGAAGCCGTCCCGGGCGAAGCGCCCCAGCGCCCCGCCGTAGGTCTCCCGACGCTCGCACACCACCACGCGGTGGCCCGCCACCGCCAGCCGTGCGGCGCCCGCCATGGCGCCCATGCCCGCGCCGATCACCACGATCCGTCCCATGCCGCGACTGTATCCGCCGTTCCGGCGGCACCGGGGACGGGTACTCAGAGGGGGATGAGTACCCGTACGGATGAGGGTGCCGCGCGGGACCGGAAGAGTGGGTCCCACGGAGCGGGGCACCGCGGACGCACCGCCGACACGGGGCGGCGGACCGGCCGCGGTGCCCGGAGCCCGGACCACGGGGGACGGGGGACGGGGGCGCACGGGGAAGCCCGAGCGACACGGGGGCCCCGGTCCGGTACGGGCTCGCGCACACGCGGCGCTCCTGCGCGGTGCGTGCTGCGGCACGCACCGCGCAGGAGCGTTCACCGCCCGCCGCCCCGCCCGGGCAGCAACCGGGACAGCACCGCGTGCACCTCGTCCACGGACCGCTCCGGCTGGAACGACCGCCAGTCGAGCGCGGCCACCAGGACCGTGCCGACCAGCGCCGACGCGGTCAGCGGCACGTCGAGCGGCTCCTCGTCCCCACCCAGCTCACCCGCCGCGACCCCGGCCCGCAGCACCTCCTCGACCACGGCCACCGCCTCCCGCCGGACCGTCGCCAGCGTGGGCTGCCAGGCCCGGTTGGTACGCCACAGCTCCGCCACGTACAGCCGCACGAACGCCGGGTGCCGTTCGACGAAGACCAACCCCGCGCGGACCATCGCGTCCAGGGCGTCCGCACTGGTCCCGCCCGCCCGCCGGGAGCCCTCGGCGGCCTCCCGCAGCGAGGCGACGAGCAAACCCACGCCGTGCCGCAGCACCTCCTCGAACAGGACCGACTTGGTGGCGAAGTTGTAGTACACCGTTCCCTTGGCCACCCCCGCCCGCTCGGCGATCTCGTCCACGGTCGTCGCCGAGAACCCCTGCTCGGCGATCAGGGTCACGGCGGCCTCGTACAGCTTCTGCCGGGTCGCCTGACGTCGCGTGCTGCTCCGCATGCCCCCGATTCTCACAGGCCCGCCCCGCCGGCCCGCTTCCCGGTCGCGCTGCCCGGCGCGGAACCGCAGGTCGGACCGCGTTGTCAGAGGGGTGCCCCACGATGGGCGGTGAACGGCATCCGTGCCGTTCACGGACGACAGGAGGTTCGTCATGGCCCATTCCTCCGCGGCAGCCGCGCCGTACCACCGTGCCGGCAGCCCCGCCGGTGACGTGCACCCGGTGCCCCGCCGCACCGGTGCCCCGCCCGCCGCCCTCGACCTGCTGGCCAAGGCGCGCGCCGGACTGGACGAGGCCGCCGCCCGCACCGCCCCCAACGAGCGCTACGCCACCGCCCACCTCGCCGCCCTGCGCACCGCGGCGGCCGTCCTCGCCGCCCGGGCCCGCCCCGAGCCGCCCGGACGCCGTCGCCCCACCATACGCAGCGCCTGGGAGGTGCTGCCCGAGGTCGCTCCCGAATTGGCCGAATGGAGTGCGCTGTTCGCCGCCGGCGCCGACCGCCGGGCCCGGGCCGAAGCCGGGATCACGGGCGCGGCCCGCCCCCAGGACGCCGACGCGCTGCTGCGCGACGCCGGGGTGTTCCTGCGGCTGGTCGAACGGATGCTGGTGGCGCGCCCGGTGCGGTCCCGGCCCGCCGCGCCGCCACCGGTGGCGGACGCGGGCTGACCCGTCCGCGGCGGCGAGGCAATAGGGTGGGATGACCTGAAAGCCTCCCCCGCCGGCCGGGCCCGTGCCCGACCGGACGGGCGGGGCGCGCCGATCGCTACCGCCGCCCGCCGGACGGTGCCGTGCCGAGGAGTCAGTTGCAGTGTCGGACCCGATGCGCCCCCGTGCCTCCCTCCGAACCGCCGTGGTCTGGGACGTGCTGAAGGACGCCCTCGACCAGCGGGTCAAGACCACGGGACGCGAGGTGCTCGACGTCCTGGACACCGGAGGCGGCAGCGGCAACTTCGCCGTGCCCGTCGCCCGCCTCGGCCACCGGGTGACCGTGGTCGACCCCAGCCCCAACGCGCTGTTCGCCCTGGAGCGGCGGGCCGCCGAAGCCGGGGTCGAGGGCCGCGTCACCGGGGTTCAGGGCGACGCCCTCGGACTCTTCGACGTCGTGGAGCGCGACGGGCACGACGTCGTGCTGTGCCACGGCGTCCTGGAGTACGTGGACGACCCGGCGGAGGGCATCCGCAACGCGGTCGGCGCCCTGCGGCCCGACGGGGTGCTGAGCCTGTTGGCGGCCGGCCTCGGCGGCGCGGTCCTGGCCCGCGCCCTGGCCGGTCACTTCGCCGAGGCCCACCGGGCGCTCGACGACCCGGACGGCCGTTGGGGCGAGGGCGACCCGGTGCCCCGGCGCTTCACCGCCGCACAGCTCGCCGAACTGGTGAACGCGGCCGGTGCCCGGGTGGACGCGGTGCACGGCGTGCGCGTCTTCGCCGATCTGGTGCCCGGGGTCCTGGTGGACACCGAGCCGGGGGCGCTGGACGCCCTGCTGCGGCTGGAGGCCGCCGCGGCCGAGCTCGACGCCTTCCACGCCGTGGCGACCCAGCTGCACGTCCTCGCGGCCCGCCCGGAGCCCGACGGGGATTGACCCCCGCCCCCGTGCCCGCTCCGCCTCCCGTCGCCGTTGCCGCCCTGATCAGGGGCGCTGCGGCGGATGCAGTACGCCACACACCACCCGATCGGCCGGCACTCGCCGTATGATCGAGAGAGACGGTCCGGCATGACGGACGGGTCGCCGGGGAATGGACGCCTCAGCGGGCCGATCCGCCACGACGGGCTCGGACTGGCGAATTGGCGTAGAGGGGCGGGTTTCACGGGGGCGATTCCCTGCCTATCCTGAAGGGAACCCCCCGGTCGCCCCGGCGACTGCACGATGAGGAGGACTCCGTGCCGCTCTCGGAGCACGAGCAGCGCATGCTCGAGCAGATGGAGCGAGCGCTGTACGCCGAAGATCCGAAGTTCGCGACAGCGCTTGAGGGAAGCGGGCTGCGTACGTACACCCGACGCCGGGTGTACCAGGCGGCCGCAGGCTTCCTGGTGGGTATCGCACTCCTCATGGCCGGAATGGTCGCCCAGCAGATCTGGATCAGCGTGGTCGGCTTCCTCGTCATGCTGGGGTGTGCGGTGCTCGCCGTCACCGGATGGCGCAAGGCGCCCAAGCCGGGTGAACAGGTCGGTTCCGTACCAGGGGCCCATCCCGCCCGGCCGCAGGACCGGCAGCGCCGGTCGATGATGAACCGCATCGAGCAGCGGTGGCAGCGCCGCCGCGACGAGCAGGAGGGCGGGCGCTGAGCCCACCGTCCCACCCCTGGGGCACCCCTCGACCACCGATCCGCCCGGCGCCGGCCCCGGCCTGCGCCCCCTAGACGGCAGGGCGCCCTCCGACGCATGCGGAGGGCGCCCTTCGCATGCGCCCCGGGAGCCGCCGCCGGTGGGTGGGTCCGCCGGCGAAGTCCGGCGGCCCACCCCGTCGCGCTTCAGCGCCGCAGCAGGGCCCACCGGGGCAGCGCCCCGGCCGTGCGCACCCGCAGCGCCATCCAGCGTTCGCTGCCCGCCCACAGCAACCGCACCGCGGACCGGGGCGCCAGCCTGGCCCGCAACCGGGCCGTGCGCCCCACCGACCGGTCCAGCGCCGCGCGCACCGTCCGCACCTCGTCCCCGAGGCCGGCGACGGCCCGCGGCACCGGCGCGTACAGCACCTGCTCGACGGCCGCGGCCACCCGGTGCGCCGCGGCCCCGGCCGCCCCGTCCAAGCCGGCCGTGCGGACGATCCGTGCCGCCGCCGCCCGGGGCGTGCGGGAGGGGTCCGGCGCGATTCCGTGGTCCCAGGCCGAGTCGACCAGCTCCTGCCAGACGGCCAGGACCCGGGCGGCGGCGTCCGCCTCCGTGCGTCCCGGGGAGGACCCGAGCCGTACCGCCCGCACCCGGGCCCGCCACAGGGCGGGCCCGAACGGCAGCGCCAGTGCGACCAGCACCCCCAAGCCGATCAGCAGTCCCGTCCAGGGCGGACCCCCGCCGCTTCCCGCGGCACCGGCCGCGGCGGAGGGCGAGACGGCCCCGCAGCTGCCGTCCAACTGGCGCTGCTCCACCGAGCAGGTCTCGGTGCGGGTGGGCGCGGCCGAGGGGGCCGCGCTCGCCGAGCGGCTCGGCGCGGCCGAGGCGCTCGGCGTGTCCGAGGGGCGCTGGGCCCGGGTGTAGTCCGGGGCCGAGCCCCGGCTCGGCGTGGGCTCGAACCGGGTCCAGCCGACCCCCTCGAAGTACAGCTCGGGCCAGGCGTGGGCGTCCCTGAGCCCCACCGACACGGTGCCGTCCGTGCCCGGGGAGCCGGGGGTGAAGCCCACGGCGACCCGGGCCGGTATCCCGAGCGTGCGGGCCATCGCGGCCATCGAGAAGGAGAAGTGCACGCAGAAGCCCTGCTTCTGGGTGAGGAACCGGGCGATCGCCGCCGCTCCGGTCCCCGCCGTCACCTCCGTGTCGTAGGTGAAGCCGCCGTCGACCGAGAACCAGTCCTGGAGTTTGACGGCCCGCTCGTAGTCGTTCGAGGCGCCCGCGGTGACCCGGCGGGCCTCCTTGGCGACCACGTCCGGCAGGGCGTCCGGCACCCGGGTGAACTCGCGGACGAACTCCGGGGGCGGCGCCGGCGCGTTCGCCAGGTCCTGCGCGGTGGGTTCGACGAGCAGGCTCTCCACCGTGTACCGGGCGCCGCGGGTGGTCTGCCCGTGGTCGCCGACCAGCGTGCGCCCCACCGGTTCGAAGCGCCAGTCGCCCGGGATCTCCGTCCGCTGCATCGGGAACGGCATCGGCAGCCAGTTCTGTGCGTACCAGTCGGCCGCCTCGATCCGGGTGGTGACCCCGCGGCGCTCGACCTGCGGGCTCAAGCCCACGGGCGGCGGCAGCACCTCGGGCACCTCCGTGATCTCCCGGACCGAGGGCTTCCACGCACTGCCGTCGAAGTCGTCGAGGGAGACGATCCGCAGGTACAGTTCCTGGGGTTCGGGGGTGTCGGTGGTGTACCGCAGCACCTCCCGGTTCTCGGGCTGGTTGAGGCTGTTCTGGAGCGACACCAGCGGATTCACCGCGGAGATGGTGCCGCCGCCGGGCTCGCCCCCGTCGCCGCCGCGGTCCCGGTCCAGCAGACCGCCGTCCAGGGCGGGCAGGGCCAGCGGCGCGGCCACGGCGATGCCCAGCGCCATCGCCCCGATCCGACGGCCGGTGCGCACCGGCACCGTCCGGCCGCTCTCCAGCCCGGCGGTGACCCGACCGCCGCGCGCGACGGGGGCCCCGCTGAAGACCCGCCCCCACCGCAGCAGCCGGTCCCGGCCCTCGGCGAGCAGGAGCAGCAGGTAGCCGACGGCGGCGAGCGCGAACCAGGTCCAGCCCGCGTCGCCCCCGCCGATCCCCACGGCGACCGAGTACAGGGTGAGCAGCGGCAACCCGGCCGGGGCCGCCGCGCGGAAGGTCACGGCGAGCGCGTCCACCGCGAGGCCGATCAGCAGCACCCCGCTCACCAGCATCAACCGCACCCCGTCCGACAGCGGCGCGGGCGGCGCGAACCGGCCCACGTCCTCACCGCCGTCCCGGAGCAACTCGGCGAAGGCGGTGATCGTGTCGGGGACGGGCACGAAGCCCAGCAGGGCCCGTTCCGCGACGAAGGACGCGGTGAGCAGCAGCACGGTCACCAGGACCTGGGCGAGCAGGGTCACCGACCGGGGGAGCGGGGCCTGCCGGCCCAGCACGCCCACCACCGCCTGCACCCCGAGCAGCGCCGCGGCCTGGACCAGCCAGGAGGACGAGTCCACCAGCGGGACCAGCGCCGCCGACGCCGACAAGGTGGCCAACCAGGCGCACAGCACCAGACGCCATCGGCCGCTCATGACCATCCTCCCGTTCCCGGTGCCGCGTCCGCTGCGGCGCGCTCCCGGTCGGCCCGGCGCCACAGCTCGGCGAGGCTCGCCCCCGGCGTGACGGCCAGGGCCGTCCAGCCCGCCTCGCGCAGGGTCCGCAGCCGGCCTTCGCCCCGGTCGTCGAGGCGGCCGGCCGAACGGGCCCACCACCCCGGGTCGAGCACGAAGGCCACCGCGGTGCCCGCGCGCTGCCGCATCCGGGCGGCCACCGCGAGCTGTTCCTCGTCGAGACCGCCCAGGAACGCCACCAGCAGCCCCTCCCGTTCGCCGCCCAACCGGTCGTGGGCGCGCGAGAGTCCCGCCCCGTCCGAGTGCTCGATCGCGGCCAGGGTGTCGAGGAGCAGCCCTCCGGCGTCGGTCGACTCCGGTGACGGGCCGGACCCCCCGAATCCGTCGCCCCCCTGGTCCGGGACCGAGGCGCCGGTGTCCGTCAGCAGACGCGCCGACAGGCCCCGTTCCAGCACGTGCAGCAGCACCGAGGCGGCGCCGGACACCGCCCACTCGAAGGCCGAGTCGGGCCCGGCCCCCTCGTGGGCGAGTCGACGGGTGTCCAACAGGACCGAGCAGCGGGCGCGTTGCGGTTGCTCCTCGCGGCGCACCATCAGCTCGCCGTGGCGGGCGGTGGAGCGCCAGTGGACCCGGCGCAGGTCGTCCCCGTACCGGTAGCCGCGCGGGATGAGGTCGTCCTCGCCGGCGAGGGCCAACGAACGCTGTCGTCCGTCGCCGAACCCGGTGGCCGCGCCCCCGAGCCGCACCGGCGGCAGCTGCTCGACCCGGGGCACCACGGTGAGGGTGTCGTGGGTGGTGAACGAACGGGTCAGCTCGCACATCCCGAAGGGGTCGCCCAGCCGCAGTTGGAGGGGGCCCAGGGGGTAGCGGCCGCGCAGGTCGGACCGGACCCGGTAGGACACCTCGCGCCGGCCGCCGGCCTCCACCCGGTCCAGGATGAACCGGGGGCGGGGCCCGAGCACGTAGGGCACCTGGTCCTGGAGCATCAACAGTCCGGTCGGCAGCCGCGACACGTTCTCCATCCGCAGTTGGACCCGGGCCTCCGAACCGGCGGGCACCCGCGCGGGGGTGAGCACCCGGCTGCTGGCGACCCGGTAGTGGGTGCGGTACAGCACCAACACGCACACCAGCGGCAACACGGACAGCAGCAGCCCGACCCGCAACAGGTCGCCCTGCCCCAGCACGTAGGCGCACGCCGTGGCGGCGATCCCGGCGGCCAGGAAGGAACGTCCGCGGGTGGTGAGCCCGCCGAGAGCGGCCCACGGTCCGCCCCGGGCCCGCTGGGGGCCGCCCCGGTGCGGATCGCCGGGGGCCGTCATCACAGCCTCCGCGCGCCGGGCGCACGCTCCCCGAAGACGGGCGCGCCCGGCCCGCGGCCGGGGTAGCCGCCGCCCGCGGCCGGCTGTGCGACCGGCACGGGGGTGCGCTGGAGGATGTCCAGCACCACCTGCTCGGCGGTGCGCCGGTTCAACTGGGCCTGGGGGGTGGGCAGCAGCCGGTGCGCGAGCACCGGGGCGGCCAGCGATTGCACGTCGTCCGGCAGCGCGTACTCCCGACCGGCGAGCGCGGCGGCGGCCTTCGTGGCGCGCAGCAGGTGCAGCGTCGCCCGGGGGGAGGCGCCGAGCCGCAGGTCGGGGTGGTTGCGGGTGGCCGCCACCAGGTCGACCACGTAGCGGCGGACGGTGTCGGCGACGTGGACGGTGCGGACGTGCTCGATGAGCTTGGCGACGTCGTGCGCGCGGGCCACCGGTTGCAGGTCGTCCAGCGGGGAGGCGCCGCCGTGCACGCCCAGCATCGCCAACTCCGCCTCGGGACTGGGGTAGCCGATGGACACCCGGGCCATGAACCGGTCCCGCTGCGCTTCGGGCAACGGGTAGGTGCCCTCCATCTCCACCGGGTTCTGCGTGGCCACCACCATGAACGGATCGGGCAGCTCGTAGCTGTGCCCGTCGATGGTGACCTGGCGCTCCTCCATGGACTCCAGCAGCGCGGACTGGGTCTTCGGGGAGGCCCGGTTGATCTCGTCCCCGATCACCACCTGGGCGAAGATCGCACCCGGCTTGAACTCGAAGTCCCGTCGCTCCTGGTCCCAGATCGACACCCCGGTGATGTCCGAGGGCAACAGGTCGGGCGTGAACTGGATGCGGCGCACGGAGCAGTCCAGGGACCGTGCGAGCGCTTTGGCCAGCATGGTCTTGCCCACGCCCGGCACGTCCTCGATGAGCAGGTGCCCTTCGGCGAGGAGTACGGTCAGTGAAAGTCGCACGACCTCCGGCTTGCCCTCGATCACGCTCTCCACCGATGCGCGGACGCGCTCCGCTGTGGTGGTCAGATCCGTGAGGCTCGCTCGATCGTCATAGGTCGTCACCCGGCCCTCCTCGGCCCTCCCCCTGGCGCCTCGCGGTGCCGGGGATTCCCCAAATTCAGGGCCGGTGCGCGCTGCCGCGGACCGACCCACCCCGAAACCCGGGCACCACGGGTCGCGGCCGGGCCGCAACGCCGTGTCCACGCATTCTTGTGCCCGCCACCGGTCGGTGTCACTGCTGAGGGACAACGCGGCCCGGCGGACGGGGTGGACGGGGAGTCGCGTCGTATGCCCCCGCTCGTGGTGCTCCGAGGGTCTCAGCGTAGGCCGTCCCGGGTGTCCGTGCGGCCCGCGGCCGGTCCTCGGGACGGATCGCCCGTTCGGCGGGGCGGCCACGGCGGGGGCGGACGCGCCCGGTCGGACGGCGGGGCGCATCCGGTCGGGGCGGGTGCCGCGCGGGCGCGGCACCCACCGGGTCAGGTCGGGTCGATCTCGCGCAGCAGCCCGGTGCGGACGTCGAAGACGAAGCCGCGCACGTCGCCGGTCTCCACCAGGAACGGAGAGGTCCGCACCCGCTGCATGGACTGGCGGACGTCCTGGTCGACGTCGCGGAACGCCTCCACGGCCCAGGCGGGCCGCTGTCCGACCTCCATCTCCAGGTCGTGGCGGAACTCCTCGGTGAGGGTCTCCAGACCGCAACCGGTGTGGTGGATGAGCACGATGCTGCGGGTGCCGAGCGCCCGCTGGCTGATGGTGAGGGACCGGATCACGTCGTCCGTGACGACTCCGCCGGCGTTGCGGATGGTGTGGCAGTCGCCCAGTTCCAGGCCGAGCGCCGCGTGCAGGTCGAGACGGGCGTCCATGCAGGCCACGATGGCGACCTTGAGGACGGGGCGGGCGTCCATGCCCGGGTCGGTGAAGGCGGAGGCGTAGTCCGCGTTCGCGTGGACCAGCCGGTCGGTCACGGTCCGCTCGGCCGGTATGGCGGCTTCGGTGCCTGACGGGAAGGGTGCGGAAGTCGTCATGGTTCGACCGTAGTGGGGTGGGGGCCCCGGAGCATGGCACGGGAGTGGACAAAGAACGTCATTGCGCCTTGTTGTGACGTACCCCACACGTGTGGGGTACGTCCCGCCGAACGGGTGAGGTCCGGGGGTGCCCCGCCTTGTCATGGACGAGTCGTGAAGGTCGGGGGGAGCCCGTCCGCGACGCGCAGGCGGGTTGATTGACCGCACGACAGGGTGGACTAAAGTGACGCGAAGTGGGAGGCCGCGAGCGCTCCCCGCTGCACCAGTGGACACACCGGAGACCGGATTCGGTCTCCCCGCGCGCGCGAAGCGCTCACGTACGGCTCGGCCTCTCCCGCACCGGACGGTCGGCGCACCGGTCACGGACCCGCGCCGCCCCTCCCTCCCCGACGCACCCGCGGGCGACGGTCCGAACGCCGGCAGGGGCGCCGCGCCGGGACCTGAGAGGGCACATGCAAGGGCGCGAAGGGGACACCCCCGCATCCGAGGGCGGCACCGCCACCGGTACCGACGTCGAGGGGACCGGGGCGCCCGCCCCGCACCACCCCGCCGGCGACGAGGGGGAACGCGCCCCGGGCACCCGCCACGTCCCCGTGATGCTGCGGCGCTGCCTGGACCTGCTGGCCCCGGCCCTGAGCACCCCCTCGGCCACGCCCCCCGTGGTCGTCGACTGCACCCTGGGCCTCGGCGGACACAGCGAGGCCCTGCTCACCGAGTTCCCCGGCGCCCGCCTCATCGGCCTCGACCGGGACAAGGAGGCGCTGCGACTCGCCGGCGAGCGCCTGGCCCGCTTCGGCGACCGCGTCACGCTGGTCCACGCCGTGTACGACGAACTCCCCGAGGTCCTCGCCCGCCTCGGCACCCCCCGGGTCGCGGGCGTCCTGTTCGACCTCGGGGTCTCCTCCATGCAACTGGACGAGGCCGACCGCGGCTTCGCCTACGCCCAGGACGCCCCGCTCGACATGCGCATGGACCAGACGACCGGCATCAGCGCGGCCGAGGTCCTCAACACCTACCCGCCGGGCGAACTGGTCCGGCTGCTGCGCGCCTACGGCGAGGAGAAGCAGGCCAAGCGGATCGTCTCCGCCGTGGTGCGGGAACGCGAGAAGGAACCGTTCACCCGCAGCGCCCGGCTGGTCGAGGTGATCCGCGCGGCGCTCCCGCAGGCCGCGAAGCGCACCGGGGGCAACCCCGCCAAGCGCACCTTCCAGGCGCTGCGCATCGAGGTCAACGGCGAACTGTCGGTGCTGGAACGTGCAGTCCCCGCCGCCGTCGCCGCCCTCGCGGTCGGCGGCCGGATCGCCGTCCTGTCCTACCACTCGCTGGAGGACCGCCTGGTCAAGCAGGTCCTCGCGGCCGGCGCCACCACCACCGCGCCCCCCGGGCTGCCCGTGGTGCCGGAGCGCTACCAGCCACGGCTGCGGCTGCTCACCCGCGGGGCCGAACTGCCCACGGAGGCCGAGGTCGCCGAGAACCGGCGGGCCGCGCCGGCCCGGCTGCGCGGTGCCGAACGCATCCGCGAGGACGACGCAGGATGACCCGCGGGGCGAGCGGCCCTGCCGCACGGCCGGGGAGGGGCGAGTGACCAGAGGACCGGAACTGCGCGGTCGGGCCGCCCGACTGGCCCGACTGCTGCCCGCCGGGCCGAGCCGGGCCGCCCGCACCCCGTTCGTCCTGCTGATGACGCTCCTGCTCGGCGGCGGTCTGATCACCCTGCTGCTGCTGAACTCCTCGCTCAACGAGGGGTCCTTCCGGCTGAGCGAGCTGAAGCGGGAGACCACCGAACTGACCGACGAGGAACAGGCCCTGCAACGGGACGTGGACGCCCACTCCGAGCCCGGCGCGCTCCGGGAACGGGCCCGGAAGCTCGGCATGGTGCCCGGCGGCAACCCGGCCTTCCTCGAACCGGACGGCACGGTGCGCGGCGTCCCCGGCGAGCCCGGGGGAGTCTCCCCGAACGCCGGGCGCGACCCGGACCCCACCACCACGGGGTCCGCCGCGCCGGGCGCACCGACCACCCCCGCCGCGCCGACCGGCGCGCCCGCGCCCTCCGCACCGGCGGGGGCCCCGCCCGGGGCCTCCCCGTCCGACCCCACGGCGAGCCCGGCTCCGTCCGGCCCCGACCCGACGACCTCCGGCAGGTGACCCGGTGACCGACAGGGAACCCCCGCGACGCCGGGTGCCCGGCCCCTCCCGCCCGGACCGCCGCCCCCGCCGCGACCCCGGGGAACGCCTCTCCCACGACCCCCGTCGCCCGGCCCGCCCGGACCGGGCCCGGCAGGACGGCGCGGACCGCCCCGCCCACGGGGACCGGCGCCCGTCCGGCGAGGCCGAACCGGCGGGCCCCGGTCGCCCCGACCGGGGCGGGACGGACCGCGTCGAACGCCCCGAGCGGGCCGAGCGGGCCGAGCGCACGGACCGCCCCGTCCCCGGCGGCGACCGCTCCGCCCGCAACCGTCCCTCCGCACCCCGTCGCGCCGTCGCGTCCGACCGCGCGCACGGCATGGCGGAGGAACCCGCCGCCGCAGTGCGCCCCCCGCGGCGCCCCCGCGCCGGCGCGAACGGCTCCGGGCCGCCCCCGCGCGGCCCCCGGCCGGCCAAGCCGCTGCGGCTGGGCCGCCCCCGCCCCCGACTGCGCATGATCAGCGTGGCGATGAGCCTGGTCATGATCGCCTTCGTGGTGCGGTTGCTCCAGGTCCAGGCCGTCGACGCGAGCGAGTACTCCGCCAAGGCCGAGGCCAACCGCTACCTCACCCGGATCGTCGCCGCCGAACGCGGCGGCATCACCGACCGTGCCGGCGTCGCCCTGGCGACCAGTGTCGACGCCTACGACATCACCGCCGACCCGTTCATGTTCACCCCCGAGGAGACCGGCATCCCGGACGCCGCCGCCCAGGCGGCGGCGCTGCTCGCGCCGATCCTCGGACAGGACGCCACCGAGCTCACCAAGAAGCTCATGACGCCCAAGACGCGGTACGTGGTGCTGGCGCGCCGTCAGACCCCCCAGGTCTGGAACCAGATCAAGGACCTCAAGAGCACCCTCGCCGACAAGGTCCGCGCCAGCGCGCCCACCGGCCGGGAGGAGGGCACCCGGGGCACCAAGGAGGCCAACGTCCTCGCGGGCGTCTTCCAGGAACCCACCAGCAAGCGGATCTACCCCAACGGCGACCTCGCGGCCGGCCTCCTCGGCTTCGTCAACGCCGAGGGCCGGGGCGGCGGCGGGATCGAGCAGCAACTCGACGAGCGGCTCGCGGGCCGCGACGGGGAGGTCACCTACGCCCAGTCCGGCGGCCGTCAGGTCCCCACCGCGGGCGGCACCGAGACCCCGGCCGTCCCCGGCTCCGACGTCGAACTGACCATCGACCGGGACATCCAGTGGGCGGCCCAGAACGCCATCGCCGAGCAGGTGAAGAAGTCCAAGGCGGACCGCGGTTACGTCATCGTCCAGGACACCCGCACCGGCGAGGTGTTGGCCATGGCCAACGCCCCCGGCTTCGACCCGGGCGACCTCACCGCCGCCGGCTCCGCCTCGCTCGGCAACGCTGCGCTCCAGGACGCGTTCGAGCCCGGTTCCAC
This sequence comes from Streptomyces sp. NPDC002490, assembly GCF_040296045.1. Taxonomy (NCBI): domain Bacteria; kingdom Bacillati; phylum Actinomycetota; class Actinomycetes; order Kitasatosporales; family Streptomycetaceae; genus Streptomyces; species Streptomyces sp. NPDC002490. The sequence goes on from NZ_JBEOWM010000014.1 coordinate 119,831, forward strand.
CGCCAAGGTGGTGTCCATGGCCGCGGTGCTGGAGGAGAACGCCGCGACCCCGTCCACCAAGGTGACCGTCCCCAACCGGCTGCACCGCGGCGACCGGCTCTTCCAGGACGACGTCGACCACCCCACCTGGTACCTCACGCTGAACGGCGTGCTCGCCAAGTCCAGCAACATCGGCACCATCCTGGCCACCGGCCAACTCGGCAAGACCCAGCCGCAGGCCAACCGGGTGCTCCACTCGTACCTGCGCAAGTTCGGCCTCGGCAGCCCCACCGGCCTCGGGTTCCCCGGCGAGACGCCCGGCATCCTCGCCGCCCCCGACAAGTGGTCCACCTCGCAGCAGTACACGATCCCGTTCGGCCAGGGCGTCTCCATCAACGCGATGCAGGCCGCGTCGGTCTACTCGACCATCGCCAACGGCGGGGTCCGCATCGAGCCCAGCGTGGTGCGCGGCCACCGGGGCCCCGACGACCGGTTCGTCCCCGCGCCGGCGCCGAAGGAGACGCGGGTGGTCAGCGAGCGCACCGCACGCACCCTCTCCCAGATGCTGGAGTCGGTCGTCGACGACGAACAGGGCACCGGCGTCAAGGCCCGCATCCCGGGCTACCGGGTCGCGGGCAAGACCGGCACCGCCAACCGCGTCGATCCGGCCACCGGGAAGTACCGCGGCTACACCTCCTCGTTCGCCGGGTTCGCCCCCGCCGACCAGCCGCGGGTCACCGTCTACTGCGCGATCCAGAACGCCACCAAGGGCAGCTACTTCGGCGGCCAGATCTGCGGGCCCGTCTACAAGGAGGTCATGGAGTTCGCCCTGAAGAGCCTTCAGGTCCCGCCGACCGGCACCCCGCCCGCGCGGCTCCCCGTGACGTTCGAGCCCTGACCGGTCCGGCGGCCCCGGTCCGCGTCCCCGCCCCGCCGCACCACCCGAGAGCCACCAGGAACTGCCCGTGACAACGATCACCCCCCCTCCGGGGAACCGACCCGGCACCCCCGCCCGGCACCAGGGACCCGCGTCCGCGACCGGCACATCCGCCGCGACCGTCGCGAACCGGCCATTTAGCCCCGAGGACGGTGTGCCGGGTACGCTCACCGCCGTGTCACACGCCGATCCCCCGCACCTCCCCCAGAAGGGCGCTTCCGTGAGCTACCCGGGACCGCCGCGACCGGTCCACGTCTCCCCGACCCCCCTGGCGGAACTGGCCGATCGGCTGGGCCTCGCGGCCCCCGCCGAGGGAGAGGTCACGGGCATCACCCACGACTCCCGGGCGGTCCGCCCCGGCGACCTCTACGCCGCCCTGCCCGGAGCCCGCCTGCACGGCGCCGACTTCGCCGGCCAGGCCGCCGACCTCGGGGCCACGGCCGTCCTGACCGATCCCACCGGCGCCGACCGGGCCCGGGCCACCGGCCTGCCGGTCCTCGTCGTCGAGGACCCGCGCGCCCGGATGGGCGCCCTCGCCGCCGCCCTCTACGGGCACCCCGGCGAAGGACTCCTCCAGATCGGCATCACCGGCACCTCCGGCAAGACCACCACGGCCTACCTGGTGCAGGGCGGCCTGGACGCGGCGGCCGGCGGCGAGAGCGGACTCATCGGCACGGTGGAGATGCGGATCGGCGCCGAACGCGTCAAGTCCGAACGCACCACCCCCGAGGCCACCGACCTCCAGGCGCTGTTCGCGGTGATGCGCGAACGGGGCGTCGAGGCGGTGGCGATGGAGGTTTCCAGCCACGCCCTCGTCCTGGGCCGGGTCGACGGTTGCGTCTTCGACGTCGCGGTGTTCACCAACCTCAGCCCGGAGCACATGGAGTTCCACTCCGACATGGAGGACTACTTCCGGGCGAAGGCGGGGTTGTTCACCCCGCAGCGCAGCAAACGCGGGGTCGTCAACCACGACGACCCCTACGGCCGACGACTCGTCACCGAGGCCGGCGTCCCGGTGGTCACCTACTCCGCCGAGGGCCACCCGGACGCCGACTGGCGCGCCGCCGACGTCGAGATCGGCCCGCTCGGCTCCACCTTCACCGTCCTGGGCCCGCACGGCGAGCGGGTCGACGCCCGGGCGCCGCTGCCCGGCGCGTTCAACGTGGCCAACACCCTGGCCGCGATCGTCACCCTGGCCACCGCCGGCCTCGACCCGCACGCCGTGGCCGAGGGCATCGCGGCGGTGCCCGGAGTGCCCGGCCGGCTGGAGCGCGTGGACGCGGGCCAGCCGTACCTGGCCGTCGTCGACTACGCGCACAAGACCGACGCGGTCGAGTCGGTGCTGCGCGCCCTGCGCAAGGTCACCGAGGGCCGGCTGCACGTGGTGCTCGGCTGCGGCGGGGACCGGGACGCCACCAAGCGCGCCCCGATGGGCGCCGCCGCCGCCCGACTCGCCGACACCACCCTGCTGACCTCCGACAACCCCCGCTCCGAGGACCCCCTCGACATCCTCGCCGCCATGCTCCGCGGCGCCGCCGCGGTGCCCGCCCACGAGCGCGGCGAGGTACGGGTGTACGAGGACCGGGCCGAGGCGATCGCCGCGGCCGTCGCCCTCGCCGCGCCCGGTGACACCGTGCTGGTCGCCGGCAAGGGCCACGAGCAGGGCCAGGACATCGCCGGCGTGGTGCGCCCCTTCGACGACCGGCACGTGCTGCGGGACGCCATCGAGTCGGCCCGGGCCACCCGGCGCACCGCCCCGTCCGCCGGGGCGCCCGGCACCACCCAGCACAGCGAAGCGACCCAGCAGACCCAGGGATGAACACGTGATCGCCCTCTCCCTCGCCGAGATCGCCTCCGTAGTCGGCGGGCAGCCCCACGACATACCGGACCCCTCGGTACGCGTCACCGGACCCGTCGTCCGGGACTCCCGGGACGTGGTTCCCGGCAGCCTCTTCGTCGCCTTCGCCGGCGAGCGCGTCGACGGCCACGACTTCGCCGCCCGGGTGGTCGACGCGGGCGCCGTCGCGGTCCTGGCGGCCCGTCCGGTCGGCGTCCCCGCGATCGTCGTGGACGACGTCCAGCGGGCGCTCGGCGCCCTCGCCCGGGCCGTCGTGGACCGGCTCGGTGCCACCCTCGTCGCCCTCACCGGCTCCGCCGGCAAGACCAGCACCAAGGACCTCCTCGCCCAGGTCCTCCAGCACCACGGCCCCACGGTCTGGACGCCGGGCTCCCTCAACAACGAGATCGGCCTGCCGCTCACCGCGCTGAGCGCCACCGACGACACGCGCTACCTCGTCCTGGAGATGGGAGCGCGCGGAATCGGCCACATCCGCTACCTCACCGAACTCACCCCGCCGCGCATCGGACTGGTGCTGAACGTGGGCTCCGCGCACCTCGGCGAGTTCGGCGGGCGGGAGCAGATCGCCGAGGCGAAGGGCGAACTCGTCGAGGCGCTGCCGACCGCGGCCGAGGGCGGGGTCGCCGTCCTCAACGCGGACGATCCGCTGGTCCGCGCGATGGCCGCCCGGACCAAGGCCCGCGTCCTCCTGTTCGGGGAATCCGACGAAGCGGACGTACGGGCCGAGAACGTTCGGCTGACCCCCTCCGGACGGCCCTCCTTCAGGCTTCACACACCCTCCGGGTGCGAAGACGTGACCTTGCGCCTGTACGGTGAGCACCACGTGTCGAACGCGCTTGCCGCGGCGGCCGTCGCCCACGAGCTGGGCATGCCCGTGGACGAGGTCGCCCGCGCGCTCTCCGGAGCGGGCACCCTCTCCCGTTGGCGGATGGAGGTCACCGAACGCCCGGACGGGGTGACGGTGGTCAACGACGCCTACAACGCGAACCCCGAGTCCATGAGGGCCGCCCTGCGCGCGCTGGTCGCGATGGGGGGCGGTGTCCGGGACCGCGGGGGCCGCACGTGGGCGGTGCTCGGTGCGATGGCCGAGCTCGGTGACGAGGCGCTCGCCGAGCACGACGCGATCGGACGGCTAGCCGTCCGGCTCAACGTGAGCAAGCTCGTGGCAGTCGGGGGCAGGGAAGCGGCCTGGCTGCGCATGGGCGCCTATAACGAGGGTTCGTGGGGTGAGGAGTCGGTGCACGTGTCCGACGCACAGGCGGCGATCGACCTATTGCGCGGGGAACTGCGACCGGGGGACGTCGTCCTCGTGAAGGCATCCAGGGCGATCGGCCTGGAACGAGTGGCCCTGGCGCTGCTCGACGACAAGGCGAGCGGCGAGGGCGAGGTCGCCGCCCGATGATGAATCAGATCCTGTTCGCCGGCGTCATCGGCCTGTTCCTGACGCTCGTGGGCACCCCGTTGCTGATCAAGCTGTTGGCCCGCAAGGGCTACGGCCAGTACATCCGCGACGACGGCCCGCGCGAGCACCACAGCAAGCGCGGCACCCCGACCATGGGTGGCATCGCCTTCATCCTGGCGACGCTCATCGCGTACTTCCTCAGCAAGCTCATCACCGGAGCGCCCATCACGCTCTCCGGGCTGTTGGTGCTCGGTCTGATGGCGGGCATGGGCCTGGTCGGCTTCCTCGACGACTACATCAAGATCGTCAAGCGGCGTTCGCTGGGTCTGCGGGCCAAGGCCAAGATGGCCGGACAGCTCATCGTCGGCATCGCCTTCGCGGTCCTGGCGCTCCAGTTCCCCGACAACCGCGACCTCACGCCGGCCTCCACCAAGCTCTCGTTCATCATGGACTTCGGCTGGAGCATCGGCCCCGTGCTGTTCGTGGTGTGGGCGCTGTTCATGATCCTCGCCATGTCCAACGGCGTGAACCTCACCGACGGCCTCGACGGACTCGCCACCGGCGCCTCCGTGATGGTCTTCGGCGCCTACACCTTCATCGGCGTCTGGCAGTACCAGGAGTCCTGCGCCAACGCGGGCGACCTGACCAACCCGGGCGCCTGCTTCGAGGTCCGCGACCCGCTGGACCTCGCGGTGGTGGCCGCCGCCCTGATGGGCGCCTGCTTCGGCTTCCTGTGGTGGAACACCTCGCCCGCCAAGATCTTCATGGGCGACACCGGTTCGCTGGCGCTCGGCGGCGCCCTCGCCGGCCTCGCCATCTGCTCCCGCACCGAGTTCCTGCTCGCGCTGCTCGGCGGCCTGTTCGTCCTCATCACCATGTCGGTCGTCATCCAGGTCGGCAGCTTCCGGCTCACCGGCAAGCGCGTCTTCCGGATGGCACCGCTCCAGCACCACTTCGAACTCAAGGGCTGGTCCGAGGTCCTGGTGGTGGTCCGCTTCTGGATCATCCAGGGCATGTGCGTGATCGTCGGACTCGGCCTCTTCTACGCCGGATGGGCAGCAGAGAAGTGACCGAGCAGCAGGCGCGCCCCGCGGACTCCTTCGCGGGGCAGCACATCACCGTCGCCGGCCTCGGCGTGAGCGGCCTCAGCGCCGCCCGCGCCCTGGCCGGCCTCGGCGCGCACGTCACCGTCGTCGACGGCGGGGACTCGCCGGCCCGGCGGGAGACGGCCGCGGCCCTGGCCGACGAGGGCGTCACGGTCCGCCTCGGCGACGCCGACACCCTGCCGGAGGGCACCGACCTGGTGGTCACCTCGCCCGGCTGGAAGCCCTCGGCACCGCTCTTCGCGGCGGCCGCAGCGGCCGGCGTCGACGTGATCGGCGACGTGGAGGTGGCCTGGCGACTGCGCGGCCCGGCCGCCGCCCCCTGGCTCGCCGTCACCGGAACCAACGGCAAGACCACCACGACCCGGATGCTCGGCGCGATCCTGCGCGCGGCCGGACTGCGCACCGCCGAGGTCGGCAACATCGGCACCCCGATCGTCGACGTGATCCTGGACCAGGAGCGCGCCGGGGGCGAGGCGTACGACGTGCTCGCGGTCGAACTCTCCAGCTACCAGCTGCACTGGGCGCCCTCGCTGCGCGCCCACTCGGCCGCCGTCCTCAACCTTGCCCCGGACCACCTCGACTGGCACGGCTCGATGGAGGCGTACGCCGCCGACAAGGGCCGGATCTACGAGGGCAACCGGGTCGCCTGCGTCTACAACCTCGCCGACCGGGCCACCGAGGACCTGGTCCGCGGGGCGGACGTCGAGGAGGGCTGCCGGGCCGTGGGCTTCACCCTCGGGGCGCCGGCCCCCTCCCAACTCGGCGTGGTCGACGGCATCCTGGTGGACCGGGCCTTCGTCCCCGACCGGCAGCGGCAGGCCCAGGAGCTGGCCGAGGTCGGCGACGTGAACCCGCCGGCCCCGCACAACGTCGCCAACGCGCTCGCCGCCGCCGCGCTCGCCCGCGCCTTCGGGGTGCCCGCGACGGCGGTCCGGGACGGGCTGCGGGCGTTCCGCCCGGACGCGCACCGCATCGCCCACGTCGCCGACGTGGACGGGGTCGCGTACGTGGACGACTCCAAGGCCACCAACACCCACGCCACCGAGGCGTCGCTGGCCGCCTACCAGCCGGTGGTGTGGATCGCGGGCGGTCTCGCCAAGGGCGCCTCCTTCGACGAACTCGTCGCCTCCGCCGCGCCGCGGCTGCGGGGCGCGGTCCTGTTGGGCGCCGATCGCGCCCTGATCCGGGAAGCCCTGGCGCGACACGCGCCCGAGGTGCCCGTGGTCGAGGTGGACCGGACCGACACTGGGGCGATGTCCGAGGTGGTCGAGGCCGCCCGGGGGCTCGCCCGCGCGGGGGACACCGTACTGCTGGCCCCGGCCTGTGCCTCCATGGACATGTTCACCAACTACAACGAGCGCGGGGACGCGTTCGCGGCGGCGGTCCGTGAACTCGACTCCGGCGGCGCCTGAGCCGGTCACCGTGGCCACGTGGGGCGCCCGTAGGTCTGGGAGGGTTCGCGTGAGTGCGTTGCGGCCGAAACGGTCCGGCAGTCGGGGCCCGGCGTGGTGAGCGGCGGCCGGACGCCGCTGGCGACCCGGCGGGAGGCCGGGCCGCCGAAGCCCGCCGTGCGCCGGCGCGAGTTGCCGTTGCGACGGTTGCGCGCCCGGGCCCGCCGGGCCTGGGACCGTCCGCTGACCGCCTATTACCTGATCCTCGGCAGCAGCTTCCTGCTGACGCTGCTCGGTCTGGTGATGGTGTACTCGGCGTCCATCATCCGGGCGCTGCAACTGTCGCTGCCGGGTTCGTTCTTCTTCCGCAAACAGTTGCTGGCCGCCGTGGTCGGCGCCGTCCTGCTGCTGATCGCGTCCCGGATGCCGATCAAGCTCCACCGGGCGCTGGCCTACCCGATCCTGGCCGGTGCGATCATCCTCATGGTCCTGGTGCAGGTGCCCGGGGTCGGGTTCGCGGTGAACGGCAACCAGAACTGGATCGAGCTCGGCTTCATCCAGCTCCAGCCCAGCGAGTTCGGCAAGTTGGCGCTGGTCCTGTGGGGGGCCGACCTGTTGGCCCGCAAGCACGACAAGCAACTGCTGAACCAGTGGAAGCACCTGCTGGTGCCGCTGGTACCGGTCGCCTTCATGATCCTCGGACTGATCATGCTCGGCGGGGACATGGGCACCGCGACCATCCTGACCGCGATCCTCTTCGGGTTGCTCTGGCTCGCGGGGGCGCCCACCCGGCTCTTCGCCGGGGTGCTGGCGGTCGCCCTGGTGGTCGGTGCGGTCCTGATCAGGACCAGCGAGAACCGGATGGCCCGCCTCCAGTGCATCGGCGCCTCGGAGCTGGGCGGCCCGGACGACCCCTGCTGGCAGGCCGTCCACGGGATCTACGCCCTGGCGTCCGGCGGACTGTTCGGTTCGGGGCTCGGGGCGAGTGTGGAAAAATGGGGTCAACTTCCCGAGGCGCACACGGACTTCATCTTCGCCATCGCCGGTGAGGAACTGGGGTTGGCGGGGACGCTGTCCGTCCTGGGGTTGTTCGCGGCTCTAGGCTATGCGGGTATCCGCGTGGCCGGACGCACGGAGGACCCCTTCGTGAGGTACGCAGCGGGTGGCGTGATCACCTGGATCATGGCCCAGGCCGTGATCAACATGGGTGCGGTGCTCGGCCTGCTGCCGATCGCCGGTGTCCCGCTCCCGCTGTTCTCTTACGGGAGGTCCGCCCTGCTGCCGACCATGTTCGCGATCGGCCTGTTGATCGCCTTCGCCCGGAACGAACCCGCCGCTCGGGCGGCGCTCGCCGTGCGACAGAGGGCATCGGGCCGCAAGCGGACCGCGGGAGGGGAGCCCGGAACCGACCGGGCGCCCCGGAGTTGGAACACGATGCGACGGCGCGTCAGGTCGCGCCCGTCCGGAGAGCGGTGAATTTCGGTGCATGTCGTACTCGCCGGCGGAGGTACCGCCGGTCACATCGAGCCCGCGCTCGCCCTGGCGGACGCCCTGCGCAGGCGGGATCCGAGCGTCGGGATCACGGCGTTGGGCACCGAGCGCGGCCTGGAGACCCGGCTCGTCCCCGAGCGGGGCTACGAACTCGCCCTGATCCCCGCCGTGCCGCTGCCCCGCAAGCCCACCCCCGAGCTGATCACCGTCCCGGGGCGGCTGCGCGGGACCATCAAGGCCGCGGAGCAGATCCTGGAGCGCACCCGGGCGGACGCGGTGGTCGGCTTCGGCGGCTACGTCGCCCTGCCCGGTTACCTCGCGGCCAAGCGGCGCGGGGTTCCCATCGTGGTCCACGAGGCCAACGCCCGCCCCGGACTGGCCAACAAGATCGGCTCCCGGTACGCCGCCCAGGTCGCGGTCTCCACCCCGGACAACAAGCTCCGCGGCGCCCGCTACATCGGCATCCCGCTGCGCCGTTCGATCGCGACCCTCGACCGCGCGGCCGTGCGCCCGGAGGCCCGGGCCGCGTTCGGGCTCGACCCCAACCTGCCGACCCTGCTGGTCTCGGGCGGCTCGCAGGGCGCCCGTCGGCTCAACGAGGTCGTCCAGCAGGCCGCCCCGTACCTCCAGCAGGCCGGCATCCAGATCCTGCACGCGGTCGGTCCGAAGAACGAACTGCCGCGCGTGGACAACATGCCCGGGATGCCCCCCTACATCCCGGTACCGTACGTGGACCGGATGGACCTCGCGTACGCCGCGGCCGACATGATGCTCTGCCGCGCGGGCGCGATGACCGTCGCCGAACTCTCCGCGGTCGGACTCCCCGCCGCCTACGTCCCGCTGCCCATCGGCAACGGCGAACAGCGGCTCAACGCCCAGCCGGTGGTCAAGGCGGGCGGCGGGCTGCTGGTCGACGACGCGGAACTGACCCCGCAGTGGGTGCAGGGCCACGTCCTGCCGGTGCTGGCGGACCCGCACCGGCTGTACGAGATGTCCCGGGCCGCCTCCGAGTTCGGCCGCCGGGACGCCGACGACCTGCTCGTCGGCATGGTGTACGAAGCGATCGCGTCACGCGCCAGGGCGTGACGGAAGGCAGGGGCTGTGGCCGGACCGAAGAGCACCGACGGCGGGACAACTCCGATTGTCGGTAAGTCTGCCAAGTCCGGTGCGTCCCCGGAGGGGTCGGGGCGGTTCCGGTCGCTGGTGCACCGGCTGACCGGGCGACTGCCCCGGCTCCGGGTCCGCACGGTGGTGCTCTCCGCGGTGGCGGTGGTGGTCCTCGTCGGGGGCGGGGTCTGGGTGTTGTACGGATCGCCGTGGTTGCGGGTGCAGAAGGTGGGCGTCTCTGGGGTCGAGGTCCTGGACGCCGACGAGGTGCGCACCGCCGCCGCCGTCCCGCTCGGCACCCCGCTGGCCTCGGTCGACACGGACGAGGTGGAGACCCGTCTCGGTCGCCTGTTGCCCCGGATCGACCGGATCGAAGTGGTGCGTTCCTGGCCCCGCGGAATCGGTCTGAAAATCGTCGAACGGAAACCCGTACTGCTGGTCGAAAAGGGCGGAAAGTTCATCGAAGTGGACGAGGGGGCGGTACGTTTCGCGACCGTCGACCGTGCGCCGTCAGGCATCCCCGTGCTGGAATTGACGCCTCGTCGGACGGTCGGGCCGCAGCGCTTCGCGGGGGAGGAACTCACCCTCGCCGCGGTGGACGTGGTGGCCGCCGTACCGACTCCGGTCGTCGGGCGGACCCGCACCGTCAAGGTGCGCAGTTACGACTCCATCACACTGGAGTTGGCCGATGGGCGGACCGTGGACTGGGGAAGCTCCGAACGGGGTGAGGAGAAGGGCGCCGCCCTCACCGCGCTGATGAAAGCCGCGCCCAAGGCCCGGCACTTCGACGTGAGCGTTCCCACCGCCCCCGCGTCAGCAGTGAGTTGACGTACAAGTGCGCAGGTCAGCACCCTGAGTGGGCAGCGCTATGGCTGATCACATAGGGTGAAAAGAAAAACGGGAGGTTCGGCGTGTTCATTGAACGCGCGCCACTTGTCGACTTAGTGTCCTGTTCGGAAGAGTCCAGGGAACAGGCACACTAGTAACCCTAAACTTCAGCGTTAGGGTTCGGGTCGGCGTTCGGACCGTCCCACATTCGGCATCAGCCGTCGCAGCGCTACACGACGAGCGACGGCACGTAAATCGAGGCGAGAGGCTCTCGACGTGGCAGCACCGCAGAACTACCTCGCAGTCATCAAGGTCATCGGTGTCGGCGGCGGTGGTGTCAATGCCATCAACCGGATGATCGAGGTCGGCCTCAAGGGTGTCGAGTTCATCGCCATCAACACCGACGCGCAGGCGTTGTTGATGAGCGACGCCGACGTCAAGCTCGACGTCGGACGCGAACTCACCCGGGGACTGGGCGCCGGGGCCAACCCGGCCGTCGGCCGCAAGGCCGCCGAAGACCACCGCGAAGAGATCGAGGAGGTCCTCAAGGGGGCCGACATGGTCTTCGTCACCGCCGGCGAAGGCGGCGGCACCGGCACCGGCGGCGCACCCGTCGTCGCCAACATCGCCCGCTCGCTGGGCGCGCTCACCATCGGCGTGGTCACCCGGCCCTTCACCTTCGAGGGCCGCCGCCGCGCCAACCAGGCGGAGGACGGCATCGCGGAGCTCCGCGAAGAGGTCGACACCCTCATCGTCATCCCCAACGACCGACTGCTGTCCATCTCGGACCGTCAGGTCAGCGTCCTCGACGCCTTCAAGTCCGCGGACCAGGTCCTGCTCTCGGGCGTCCAGGGCATCACGGACCTCATCACCACCCCCGGCCTCATCAATCTGGACTTCGCCGACGTGAAGTCCGTGATGTCCGAGGCGGGTTCCGCGCTGATGGGCATCGGCTCCGCCCGCGGCGACGACCGCGCGGTGGCCGCCGCCGAGATGGCGATCTCCTCGCCGCTGCTCGAAGCCTCCATCGACGGCGCCCGCGGGGTGCTGCTCTCCATCTCCGGCGGCTCCGACCTCGGCCTCTTCGAGATCAACGAGGCCGCCCAACTCGTCAGCGAGGCCGCCCACCCCGAGGCCAACATCATCTTCGGCGCGGTCATCGACGACGCCCTCGGCGACGAGGTGCGGGTCACCGTGATCGCCGCGGGCTTCGACGGCGGACAGCCGCCGGCCAAGCAGCACGGCGGCCTCGGCAGCGCCAGCGCCAAGCGCGAGGAGCCCGCCCCGGTGCGCTCCGCCGAATCCACCCGCCCCGCCTTCGGCGGCCTCGGCAGCGTCACCCCGCGCGAGGAGCAGGCGAAGCCGGAGCCGGTCGGTTCCCCGGACGCCCCGGCCGTGGGTGACTACGCGTCGGCCGCGGCCGGTTCGGGCCTCACCCCGCAGGTTCCGCCCGCGCGGTACGACAGCGCGGCGGAGGAGCTGGACGTACCGGACTTCCTCAAGTGATAGGACGATCCGGAGAGGTGGTCCCGGACCGGATCACCACCAGCGGCGCGCACTTCGCCTTCACCGACCGGTGGGGCGGGGTGAGCGCCGCTCCGTATGAGGGGCTGAACCTCGGCGGGGCGGTCGGTGACGACCCCGCCGCGGTCCGGGCCAACCGTCGCATCGCCGCCGGGCACCTCGGGTTCGACCCGGCCGCCGTCATCTGGATGGACCAGGTGCACGGCAAGGAGGTCGCGGTGGTTGACGGCCCCCGGGGTGAGGCGCCGGCCCCTCGGGTTGACGCCGTGGTCACCGCCCGCCGCGGGCTCCCGCTCGCCGTCCTGACCGCCGACTGCGTGCCCGTCCTGCTCGCCGACCCGGTCGCCGGGGTCGTCGCCGCGGCGCACGCCGGCCGTCCCGGCCTGGTCGCCGGGGTGGTGCCGGCGGCCGTCGCCGCCATGGTCGAACTCGGTGCGCTGCCGTCCCGGCTGCTCGCCCGCACCGGACCCGCGGTCTGCGGGGGGTGCTACGAGGTGCCCGAGGCGATGCGGGCCGAGGTCGCCGCCGCCGTGCCGGCGGCGCACGCGGAAACCACCTGGGGCACGCCCGCCGTTGACGTGGTGGCCGGGGTGCACGCCCAGTTGGAGCAGCTCGGAGTGCGCGATCGGAAGCGTTCCGGGGCGTGCACCCGGGAGTCGCACGACCACTTCTCGTACCGCCGCGACCGCACCACCGGTCGGCTCGCGGGCTACGTCTGGCTGGACTGAGAGGGCATGACGGACCGCAAGGAACAACTCGCTGCAAACCTGGCGAAGGTGGAGGAACGTATCACCGCCGCCTGTACCGCGGCCGGCCGGGACCGGTCGGAGGTGACCCTCGTCGTCGTCACCAAGACCTATCCGGCGAGTGACGTTCGCCTCCTCGTCGACCTCGGCGTGCGCCACGTGGCGGAGAACCGGGACCAGGACGCCGCGCCCAAGGCCGCCGCCTGTGCGGACGCTCCGTTGACCTGGCACTTCGTCGGACAGTTGCAGACCAACAAGGTCCGCTCGGTACTGGGTTACGCCGCCGAGGTGCAGTCCGTCGACCGCGCCCGGCTGGTCACCGCGCTGTCCCGGGAGGCGGTCCGCACGGGTCGCGAGGTCGGCTGCCTGGTCCAGGTGGCCCTGGACGCGGACGAGGGCGCGCGCGGTGAGCGCGGTGGCGTCGGGCCGGACGGGGTCGGCGAGTTGGCGGACCTCATCGCCGCCGCCGAGGGCCTGCGGCTGGACGGGCTGATGACCGTCGCACCCCTGAGCGGTCCCTACGCCGGACGGCAACGCGCCGCTTTCGGGCGGTTGATGGATTTGTCGACTGCGCTGCGCTCGGAGCATCCTGCTGCGAACATGGTGTCCGCGGGGATGAGCGGGGACCTCGAAGAGGCCGTTGCGGCCGGAGCGACACATGTGCGCGTCGGGAGTGCGGTACTCGGAGTCCGTCCCGGGCTCGGGTAACGTCACCAAGAGTCGGACCACAGTAGAAAATATGGTCTTTTCCGCCGATCGGGCGGAAAGGGCACGTGGATCGCGGAACTTGGTAGGCGTCAGCCGATCCGCACGCCGATCCACCACAGAGCGGAGGGTTAAGAGAATGGCCGGCGCGATGCGCAAGATGGCGGTCTACCTCGGCCTCGTGGAGGACGATGGGTACGACGGCAGGGGTTTCGACCCCGACGACGACTTCGAACCCGAACTGGATCCGGAGTCCGAGCGGGACCGTCGGCGGCACGACACGCCGCATCAGTCCCATCAGGGTCATGAGCCGCTACAGTCCCAACGGGACGAATCGGTACGAGTGGTGCAACCCCCGGTGCAGCGCGACCCCGTACCCCAGTCCGCCGCACTCGCGGTGGAATCGGCACGCCCCGCGCGCATCGCGCCCGTGTCGTCCATCACACCCGATCGACAGAACGTGGAGAAGAACGCACCGGTGATCATGCCCAAGGTCGTGTCCGAGCGGGAGCCCTACCGGATCACCACGCTGCACCCGCGGACGTACAACGAAGCCCGTACCATCGGCGAACACTTCCGTGAGGGTACGCCGGTGATCATGAACCTGACCGAGATGGACGACACCGACGCGAAGCGACTTGTCGACTTTGCCGCTGGCCTCGTCTTCGGTCTGCACGGCAGTATTGAGCGCGTGACCCAGAAGGTGTTCCTGTTGTCTCCTGCTAACGTCGACGTCACGGCGGAGGACAAGGCTCGCATCGCAGAGGGCGGGTTCTTCAACCAGAGCTGAGACACGGGACCGGTCGCTGACCGATAATCCGGTACGACACCGGCACGGAACAGGGGAGAGGGAAAGCACGAGATGCACGTGTTCTTGGACGTGATCTACATCGCGCTGACGTGTTACCTCATCGTCCTCATCTTCCGGTTGGTCATGGACTACGTCTTCCAGTTCGCCCGCTCGTGGCAGCCGGGCAAGGTGATGGTGGTGCTGTTGGAGGCCACCTACACACTCACCGATCCACCGCTCAAGCTGTTGCGACGGTTCATCCCACCCCTGCGTCTCGGGGGCGTGGCGCTCGACCTGTCCTTCTTCGTTCTGATGATCATCGTCTACATCTTGATCTCCGTCGTGAGGTGACTGTGAACGATGACGGTCCCCGCTGACGCGGGGGTTGATCCCGCCGACGACTACGCTGAGGTAAAGAGATGCCATTGACCCCCGAGGACGTGCGGAACAAGCAGTTCACGACCGTCCGCCTTCGAGAAGGCTATGACGAGGACGAGGTCGATGCCTTCCTCGATGAGGTCGAAGCCGAACTGACCCGCCTGCTCCGCGAGAACGAGGACCTGCGCGCCAAGCTGGCCGCGGCCACCCGTGCCGCCGCCCAGAACCAGCAGCAGGCCGGAATGCGCAAGCCTCCGGAGCAGCAGCAGGAGCGACCGGGTCCGGTGCCCGCCGCCATATCGGGACCGCAGCCGGTGCCGCCGCAGCAGCAGCAACCGCAGATGGGCGGCCCCATGGGCGGCCCCCCGCAGTTGCCGAGCGGCGCACCCCAGCTGCCCGCAGGTCCCGGCTCCCCCATGCAGCAGGTCCCCGGCCCGATGCAGCAGCAGGGTCCCGGCCCCATGCAGCAGGGTCCCGGCCCCATGCAACAGGGTCCCGGTCCCATGCAACAGGGCCCCGGTCCCATGCAGCAGCAGGGTCCCGGCCCCATGCAGCAGGGCCCGGGTCCGATGCAGCAGGGTCCCGGCCCGATGCAGCAGATGGGCGGCCCCATGGGCGGTCCGATGCAGCAGATGGGCGGCCCCGGCCACGGTCCGCAGATGGGACAGCCCGCGCAGGCTCCCGGTGGCGACAGCGCCGCCCGGGTTCTCTCGCTGGCCCAGCAGACCGCCGACCAGGCGATCGCGGAGGCCCGTTCCGAGGCCAACAAGATCGTCGGCGAGGCCCGTAGCCGCGCCGAGGGTCTGGAGCGGGACGCCCGCGCCAAGGCCGACGCGCTGGAGCGGGACGCGCAGGAGAAGCACCGCGTGGCGATGGGCTCCCTGGAGTCCGCCCGCGCCACGCTGGAGCGCAAGGTCGAGGACCTGCGCGGCTTCGAGCGCGAGTACCGCACCCGCCTGAAGTCGTACCTGGAGTCCCAGCTGCGCCAGTTGGAGACCCAGGCCGACGACTCGCTGGCGCCGCCGCGGACCCCGTCCGCCGCTTCGCTGCCGCCGTCGCCCACGCCGTCGATGGCGCCCGCGGGTGCGGCAGCCCCCGCCTACGGTGGACCGTCCATGGGTGGTGCCCCCGCTCCCGGTGGCCCCTCCTACGGCGGACAGCAGCAGATGGCGCCCGCGATGACGCAGCCGATGGCTCCGGTCCGGCCGCAGGCGCCGCAGCCGATGCAGCAGGCTCCCTCTCCGATGCGGGGCTTCCTCATCGACGAGGACGACAACTGACGGGTCGACGACCCGACAGCAAGGGCGGGGCCCCCGGTGACACCGGGGGCCCCGCCCTTTTCCCGTCCGTGCTCCGGGGGCACGAGAGGGGGCGCGCCGCGCCCCGAAGGACGCGCCCCCGTCCCGGCTCAGACCTTGCGCAGACCGAAGGTCAGCGACAGCCCGGCGTCCGTGAAGACGGGGGCCTCGGGCTCGGCCCGGAGGAACTCGGTGGCGAGCACCTCGTCCGCGATGAGCCCGGCGTGCTCCGTCAGGGCGCCGGCCACCTGCTCGTCGGTGGCGTTCCAGCGCAGCGCGATCCGGTCCGCCACGTCCAGCCCGCTGTTCTTGCGCGCCTCCTGGATCAGTCGGATGGCGTCCCGGGCCAGCCCGGCCCGGCGCAACTCCTCGGTGATCTCCAGATCGAGGGCGACGGTGGCACCCGAATCGGAGGCCACCGACCAGCCCTCCCGGGGGGTCTCCGTGATGATGACCTCCTCCGGGGAGAGGTCCACCTTCTCGCCGTCGACCTCCACGAAGGCGGTGCCCTCGCGCAGCGCCAGCGACAGCGCCGCCGCGTCCGCCTCGGCGACGGCCTTGGCGACGGCCTGCACGCCCTTGCCGAACCGCTTGCCCAGGGCACGGAAGTTGGCCTTGGCCGTGGTGTCCACCAGGGAGCCGCCGACCTCGGAGAGGGCGGCGAGCGAGGTGACGTTCAACTCCTCGGTGATCTGCGCGTGCAACTCCACCGGCAGCGAGGCGAAGCCGTTGACGGCGACCAGGGCCCGGGACAGCGGCTGGCGGGTCTTCACCCCGGACTCGGCACGGGTCGCCCGACCGAGCTCCACCAGCCGTCGCACCAGCACCATCTGCCGGGAGAGCTCCGGGTCGATGGCCGCGGCATCCACCTCCGGCCACGAGGACAGGTGCACCGAGGCGGGTGCCCCGGGGGTCACCGGGACCACCAGGTCCTGCCAGACCCGCTCGGTGATGAACGGGGTCAGGGGCGCCATCAGCCGGGTGACGGTCTCGATCACCTCGTGCAGGGTGCCCAGCGCGGCCGCGTCCCCCTGCCAGAACCGGCGACGGGAACGGCGCACGTACCAGTTGGACAGGTCGTCGACGAACGCCGACAGCAACTTGCCGGCCCGCTGGGTGTCGTAGGCGTCCAGCGCCCCGGTGACCTGGTCGGTCAGCGCGTGCAGTTCGGACAGCAGCCAGCGGTCCAGCAGCGGGCGCTCGGCCGGGGCGGGGTCGGCGGCGGACGGCGCCCAGCCGGCGGTACGGGCGTACAGGGCCTGGAAGGCGACGGTGTTCCAGTAGGTGAGCAGCGTCTTGCGGACCACTTCCTGGATGGTGCCGTGGCCCACCCGGCGGGCGGCCCAGGGCGAACCGCCGGCGGCCATGAACCAGCGCACCGCATCGGCGCCGTGCTGGTCCATCAGCGGGATCGGCTCCAGGATGTTGCCGAGGTGCTTGGACATCTTGCGGCCGTCCTCGGCGAGGATGTGCCCGAGGCACACCACGTTCTCGTACGAGGACTTGTCGAACACCAGGGTGCCGACGGCCATCAGCGTGTAGAACCAGCCGCGGGTCTGGTCGATCGCCTCGGAGATGAACTGGGCCGGGTAGCGGCTCTCGAACAGCTCCTTGTTGCGGTACGGGTAGCCGTACTGGGCGAACGGCATCGAACCCGAGTCGTACCAGGCGTCGATGACCTCGGGGACGCGGGTCGCCGTGGTCCGGCACCGGGGGCAGGGGAAGGTGACCGCGTCGATGAAGGGCCGGTGCGGGTCCAGCTCCGACTGGTCGGTGCCGGTGAGCCCGGTGAGTTCGGCGCGGGAGCCGACACAGGTGAGGTGGCCCTCCTCGCAGCGCCAGATCGGCAGCGGGGTGCCCCAGTAGCGGTTGCGGGACAGCGCCCAGTCGATGTTGTTGGTCAGCCAGTCCCCGTAGCGGCCGTGCTTGATGGAGTCCGGGAACCAGTTGGTCCGCTCGTTCTCCTCCAGCAGCCGGTCCTTGACGGCGGTGGTCCGCACGTACCAGGAGGGCTGGGCGTAGTAGAGCAGTGCGGTGTGGCAGCGCCAGCAGTGCGGGTAGCTGTGCTCGTAGGGGATGTGCCGGAAGAGCAGGCCGCGGTCGAGGAGGTCCTGGGTCAGCGCCTCGTCCGCCTTCTTGAAGAACACCCCGCCGACCAGCGGCAGGCCCTCCTCGAAGGTGCCGTCCGGGCGCACCGGGTTGACCACCGGCAGGCCGTACGCGCGACAGACCTTGAGGTCCTCCTCGCCGAAGGCGGGGGACTGGTGGACCAGGCCCGTGCCGTCCTCGGTGGTCACGTAGTCGGCGTTGACCAGGTAGTGCGCCGGGCCGGCCTCGACGGGGAACTCCATCAGGTCGAAGGGGCGCCGGTAGGTCCAGCGCTCCATCTCGGCGCCGGTGAAGCTCCGCCCGGTGGGCTCCCAGCCCTCGCCGAGCGCCTTGGCCACCAGCGGGCGGGCCACCACCAGCTGCTCCGTGCCGTCGGTCACCACCTCGTAGGTGACCTCGGGGTGCGCGGCGACCGCGGTGTTGGAGACCAGGGTCCACGGGGTGGTCGTCCACACCAGCAGCGACGCCGTGCCCGCGAGCGGGCCGGAGGTCAGCGGGAAGCGCACGTACACCGACGGGTCGACGACCGTCTCGTAGCCCTGGGCCAGCTCGTGGTCGGACAGTCCGGTGCCGCACCGCGGGCACCAGGGCGCCACCCGGTGGTCCTCGACCAGCAGGCCCTTGTCGAAGACCTGCTTCAGCGACCACCACACGGAGTCGATGTACTCGGGGTCCATGGTGCGGTAGGCGTCGTCGAGGTCGACCCAGTAGCCCATGCGGTTGGTCAGGGCGGCGAAGGCGTCGGTGTGCCGGGTCACCGAGTCCCGGCACTTGGCGTTGAACTCGGCGATGCCGTACGCCTCGATGTCCTTCTTGCCGCTGAAGCCGAGTTCCTTCTCGACGGCGAGTTCCACGGGCAGCCCGTGGCAGTCCCACCCCGCCTTGCGCGCCACGTGGTAGCCGCGCATGGTGCGGAAGCGGGGGAACACGTCCTTGAAGACCCGGGCCTCGATGTGGTGGGCTCCGGGCATGCCGTTCGCGGTCGGGGGGCCCTCGTAGAACACCCACTCGGGGCGGCCCTCGGACTGCTCCAGGCTCCGGGCGAAGACCTCGTTCTCGCGCCAGAAGTCGAGCACCGCGTGTTCGAGCGCGGGCAGGTCGACCTGGGCGGGCACCTGCTGGTACCGGGCCGGGGCGCTGGGGGCGGGTTCGTGGTGCGGCGGGGTCATCGCGACGGCTCCTCGGGCGGACTGCTGCCTTCCGTCGGAGGGACGAGAGCCCGTGTGCGCCGACTGCGGCGCGCTCCCGCGGTACCACCCTCCTTGGCCTCCCGGCGCGGCTGCGTCGGACGGCCCCCTCATTGGGCCGCGATGCCGGTTCTACTGGCCCGGTGCCCGTGGGGCGGGGGCGTTCTTCCGGCGGCTCCGGGGAGATCTTCACGTCGCGCTCGCCCCCGGGCTCCCACCGTCCCCGGGTCGCTCTGGGCTGCGTACGCCGTTACTCGGCCCCATCCACACCTGTTCGCTCCGGCCAGTGTACGGGCCGCGACCGGGCGCGCCGAACCGGATTCCCGCACCGGCGGCCCGGGGCGGGGAACCACCCGGACGGGGCAGGGCCGCTCCGGGACCGCCCGCGGCCGGGGGCGGCGCCCGCGCCGGGTGCGCGGGGCACTGCCCCCTCCGCTTCCCGTTGCCGCCCCCTTCGTGGCGATTTATCGTCCCCAGGACGGTGCGGGAGCCAGATCGCACAGGTGTAAGGGGCCGTGGCCATGGTGGCGAGAGAGACCGGCGCGCACGACCCGCCGCCGGACGAGGAGCACGGGGCGGAGCCGACCGCGGAACGGTCGCCCGCGCAGCAGCCCGCGCGGAAGACCGCCAAGCGGACCGCGACGAAGCGTGCCGCGAAGAAGACGACCGCGGCCCCGACCGGCGGGGCACCCGACCCCGAACGGGCCGCGGCCAAGCGGACCGCCCGGAAGCGGACGGCGGCCGGTGCGTCCGGGGGAGCCGCGGTGGACGCCGGCAGCAGTAGGCGGTCCACCGCGCGGGCAGAGATGCGGAGGAAGAGCGCCGCGGCGGCGCCGCCCGAAGGGGCCGACGGGGACGGGGGAGCGGAGCGTCCGGGGCGCCGCACGGGCGCATCCGGAGGGAACGGCACGGACAGTGCGGCTGAAGTCGCGGAGATGACGGGAGTCACGCCAGTGGTCGCGAAGAGGACGCGGGGTACGGCAACGGAGCCCACGACGACGAGCACGGCGCCGCCGAAGGCGTCCGGTGCGCAACCCCCGGTGCCCAAGGCCCGGCCCGCGGGGATGGTCCCCGGTGAGCTACCGGTGCGCCCCGGTGAGGATCCGTGGACCCCGGAGGAGGCCGCCGAGGCCCGGGCCCTGCTCACCGCGGACGCGCTACGGCTGCGCGAGGAGATCGACTCCGCCGAGGCGTCCCTGGCCGGGCTGATGCGGGACTCCGGGGACGGTGCGGGGGACGACCAGGCGGACACCGGCACCAAGAACATCACCCGCGAGCACGAGCTGGCGCTGACCGCCAATGCGCGCACCATGCTGGAGCAGACCGAGCACGCCCTGGAACGGCTCGACGCGGGGACGTACGGGCTCTGCGAGAACTGCGGCAAGCCGATCGGCAAGGCCCGGATGCAGGCGTTCCCGCGCGCGACCCTGTGCGTGGAGTGCAAGCAGCGGCAGGAGCGGCGCGGCTGACGTCGGACCCGGAGCGCGCCGCCGGCCCGGGGGCCGGTCGAACGGGCCGGTCGACCGGCCGGCGCGTGCCGTACCCTCGTCCTCAGTCAGGCACCTAGGCTGAGGGACTCACGTGGCAGAGGCGGAGCGCACCATCGACACCCCGGACTCCCCGGAACCGACCGGGGCCACGCCGGCCCCCGACGGGCCGGTCGGGCAGCGGCCCGCCGCGTCCGGGACCGCGGCGGACGGGGCGGAGGGCGCCTCGCGCGGCAAGCGACGGATCGCGGTGCTCTTCGCGGTGGCCGTGTTCGCCTACGCGCTCGACCTGGGAAGCAAGCTGCTGGTGGTGGCGGAGCTGGAGCACCACCCGCCGATCGAGGTGATCGGCGAGTGGCTGCGCTTCGAGGCGCTCCGCAACCCCGGCGCCGCCTTCGGCTTCGGCGAGGCCTTCACCGTGATCTTCACCGTGATCGCCGCCGCGGTGATCGTGGTGATCGTGCGGCTCGCCCGCAAGCTCTACAGCGTGCCCTGGGCGATCGCCCTCGGTCTGCTGCTCGGCGGGGCGCTCGGCAACCTCACCGACCGGATCTTCCGCTCGCCGGGGGTCTTCAAGGGCGCGGTCGTCGACTTCATCGCGCCGAAGGGCTTCGCCGTCTTCAACCTGGCCGACTCGGCGATCGTGTGCGGCGGCATCCTGATCGTGCTGCTGTCCTTCCGCGGGCTCGACCCGGACGGCACGGTCCACAAGGACTGACGGCCCGGGGCGCCTCCCGCGTCCGTCATACTCGACGGGTGAGTGCGATTCCCGAGATCCGAACCCTGCCCGTGCCGGACGGCCTGGAGGGCGAGCGCGTCGACGCCGCCATCTCCCGGATGTTCGGTTTCTCCCGTACCAAGGCGGCCGAGCTGGCCGCGGCGGGCAAGGTGCTGGTCGACGGCTCGGCGGTCGGCAAGTCGGAGCGGGTGCACGGGGGCGCCTGGCTGGAGGTCGAGATGCCGCTGCCGCCCGCTCCCGTCCAGGTCGTCGCCGAACCGGTCGAGGGCATGGAGATCGTCCACGACGACGAGGACGTGGTGGTGATCGTCAAGCCGGTCGGGGTCGCCGCGCACCCCAGCCCCGGCTGGAGCGGCCCCACCGTGATCGGCGGGCTGGCCGCGGCCGGTTACCGGATCTCCACCTCGGGGGCGGCCGAACGCCAGGGCATCGTGCACCGCCTGGACGTGGGCACCTCGGGACTGATGGTGGTCGCCAAGTCCGAGTACGCGTACAGCTCCCTCAAGCAGCAGTTCCGCGAGCGGACCGTGGACAAGCGCTACCACACCCTGGTGCAGGGCCACCCGGACCCCACCAGCGGCACCATCGACGCGCCGATCGGCCGCCACCCGCAGCACGACTACAAGTGGGCGGTGATCGCCGAGGGCAAGCCGTCGATCACCCACTACGACCTGCTGGAGGCGTTCCGGGCGGCCTCGCTGCTGGACGTGAAGCTGGAGACCGGGCGCACCCACCAGATCCGGGTCCACATGTCCGCCCACCGCCACCCCTGCGTCGGTGACCTGACCTACGGGGCCGACCCGACCCTGGCCAAGCGGCTCGGGCTGACCCGGCAGTGGCTGCACGCGGTGCGCCTCGGGTTCGAGCACCCGGGCGAGGCGCGGTGGGTGGAGTTCGAGAGCGGCTACCCCGACGACCTCCAGCGGGCGCTGGACCGGGTGCGCGCCGAATCCTCGTGAGGCCCTGAGCACCGACGCGACACCCCGGGCGCACCGGGCTGCCGCCGCCCGGGGGAGCGGCGGTGCAGGCTGGCCGGGTGAACCAGTTGGCGCTGCTGTTCCTGCTGCTGCTCGGGGCCGTGGTCAGCGTTCCGCTCGGCGACCGGTGGAACCTTCCGGCACCGGTGCTGATGACCCTCGGGGGCATGGCCCTCGCCCTGGTGCCCCCGGTCCCCGACGTCGCCTTCCCGCCCGAACTCATCCTGCCCGCGGTGCTGCCGCCGCTGCTGTACGCCGCGGTGCAGCGCACCTCCTGGCGGCAGTTCACCGCGAACCTCCGCCCCATCCTGCTGTTGGCGGTGGCCCTGGTCTTCGTGACCACGGCCGCCGTCGCCCTCGTCGTCGACGCCGTGGTGCCCGGTCTGCCGCTGGCCGCCGCGGTCGCCCTGGGAGCGCTGCTGGCGCCGCCCGACCCGGTCGCGGCGACCGCCGTCGCCGGACGGTTGGGGCTGCCCCGGCGGCTGGTCTCGGTCCTGGAGGGCGAGGGGCTGTTCAACGACGTGACCGCGATCGTGCTCTACCACGTGGCGGTCGCCGCGGCCGTCAGCGGGACGTTCTCGCTGCCCGGGGCCGTCCTCGAACTGGTGCTGTCCGCGGTCGTCGCCGTCGTGGTGGGGCTGGCGATCGGCTGGGCGGCCAACCGGCTGATGGGGTACCTGGGGGATCCCACCCTCCAGATCGGCCTGACCCTCCTCGTCCCCTTCGTCTCCTACCTGCTCGCCGAGGAACTGCACGGCTCGGGAGTGCTCGCCGTCCTGGTCACCGCCCTGTTCCTGGCCGAGTACGCGCTCGGCGCGGACGACGTGACCGCGCGCCTGGCCGGCACCACCTTCTGGGAGATCGTCGACACCCTGGTCACCGGGGTGGCGTTCGGACTGATCGGACTGGAACTGAGCCAGGTGCTGGACACCGCGGCGGGGCGCTGGGGCGAACTGCTCGGCTGGACCGCCGCGGTGGCCGCCGCGGTCGTCCTGGTGCGACTGGCGTGGCTGCTGCCGGCGACCTGGCTGACCAAACGGCTGCACGCCCGTCGCGACGTGGACGAGGAGATCCCCACCAGCTGGCGCGAGACGGTCGTGATGTGGTGGTCCGGAATGCGCGGGGTGGCCTCCGTCGCGCTCGTCCTGGCGCTGCCGCTGCGCACCGAGGACGGATCGCCGTTCCCGGCCCGCGACGAACTCGTCTTCATCGCCTTCGGGGTGATCCTGTTCACCCTCGTCGTCCAGGGGCTCACCCTGCCGCGCCTGGTGCGTGCCCTGGGCGTGGAGGCCGACTCGGAAGCGGAGGAGGCGTACGAGCGCCACCTCGCGGTACGGGCCGCCAAGGCCGCCCGTCGACGGTTGCGGGAGATCGAGGAGGTGGAGGACCTCCCGGACGACCTGGTCGACCAACTGCTGCACCGGGCCGTCGAGATCGGGGTGCGGATCAGCCCGGACCTGGGGGAGGAGGAGCGGCGGGAGGACCATGCGCAGCGGATGAGCCGGCTGCGGCGGCTGCGGAGGGTCCAGGGCGAGATGCTCTCCGCCGCCCGGCACGCGGTGCTGGCCGCGCGGACCGAACCCGGGGCCGATCCGGAGGTCGTCGACCGGGTGCTGCGCCACCTGGACGTGCGCAGCCTGCGGTGAGTCCGCCGGGGGCGGCTGTCGTACCCCCCTGGCACGATGGCGGGATGGACATCGTGCTCTTCCACTCGACCTTCGGCCTGCGACCCGCCGTGCGGGAGGCCGCCGACCGACTCCGTGCGGCCGGCCACCGGGTATGGACCCCGGACCTGTTCGACGGCCGGACCTTCGACACGATGGAGGAGGGGCTGGCCCACCGGGACGCCGTCGGCGCCGAGGAGTTGCTGAAGCGGGCCGTGCTGGCCGCCGCGCCCCACTCCGAGCGGGGACTGGTGTACGCCGGGTACTCGCTGGGCGCCAGCTACGCCCAGACCCTGGCGATGGGCGACGAGAAGGCGCGGGGCGCGGTACTGCTGCACTCGATGTCGGAGGTGCCGGAGGGCGCCCGGCTGGACGGCCTCCTGGTGCAACTGCACCTGGCCGACCCCGATCCCTTCGAACCGGAGGACTGGGTGGAGTCCTGGTACCTCGGGATGGACCGGGCGGGCGCCCGGACGGAGGTGCACCGCCACCCCGGCGCCGGCCACCTCTACACCGACCCGGGGCTGCCGGACCACGATGCGGAAGCCACCGAACGGACCTGGCAGGCGGTGCTGGAGTTCCTGGAGTCGCTCGCCGGGGACCGCTAGGGAGCCGGTGCCCCTCGACCGCCGGGTGGCGACGGCGGCGGGGGCGCCCCCGCCCCCTCTAGTCAAGTTTGAATAGACTCGGGTCATGACCGAGACGACCACGCCGATCCTGCCCTGCCGCACCCTCCCGCCGGTCCTCGACTTCTACGCCGCCCTGGGCTTCGAGGTGACCTTCCACCAGCGGAGCCCCAACCCGTACGCCGTGGTCCGGCGCGGTGGCATCGAACTGCACTTCTTCGCCATGAAGCACTACGAGCCCGCCGAGTCCTACAGCACCTGCTGCATCGGGACCGATGACGTCGACGGACTGCACACCGCGTTCCGCGCCGCGCTCAAGGCCGCGTACGGGCGGGTGCCGACCCGGGGGCTGCCCCGGATCGGCGCGCTCGCCGACACCTCGCACGGGACGCGGCAGTTCCTGATGACCGACCCGGGCGGCAACTGCCTGCGCGTCGCACAGCCCCTCGACGAGGACCACGGCCACCGGCCCGCGCCCCGGGAGGCGTTCGCCCGGGCCCTGCACCACGCCGCCCTGCTGGCCGACTCCAAGGACGAGCCGGCCGCCGCCGCCCGGGTCATCGACCGGGTGTTCGCCCTCCCGGACGAACGGCCCGCGGCGCCCCTGTTGCTGCGTCTGCTGGCGTTGCGCGCGGACGTCGCCGACCGCCTCGGCGACGGGGCCCGCGCGGCCGGGGCCCGCGCCGAGGCCGCCGCGGTCCCACTGACCGCCGAGGAACGCGCCGAGGTGTCCGACGACCTGGCGCGGCTGGAGCAACTCCGGGGAGGGCAGCGGTAGATGACGCATCAGCGGTGAAGCGGGCCGCCCCTCGCCGCCCCGATAGCGTGGTGCCATGAGGAACACCGACCCCATCGACGCAACGGCGGACCGGCGCGTCGCCCCGAGCACGGAACGACGGGGAGGCCGGGGCAGCAGGAGGCACGCCGCGCCGCGCCGGAAGGCCGGTGGCGGCCCGGCCCGGGCGTCCCTGTTGATGGCCGTCGGCACCGTGGTGTCCCGGGCGACGGGGTTGATCCGCCAGTTCCTCCAGATCGCCGCACTCGGCACGGGACTGCTGGCCAGCACCTACACCACCTCGAACACGGTGCCGACGAGCCTGTACACGCTGGTGATCGGGGGCGCGCTCAACGCGGTGCTGGTGCCCCAGTTGGTGCGGGCCCGGGAGACCCACCCGGACGGCGGCCGGGCCCACGAACAGCGGCTGGTCACGCTGGTGGTGTGCGTCCTGGCCGCGGGGACGGCACTGGCGGTCTGGGCGGCGCCCCAGATCGTGGGCCTGTACATGCGGGACACCCCACAGAACCGGGAGGCGTTCGACCTGACGGTGACCTTCGCCCGGTTCCTGCTGCCGCAGATCTTCTTCTACGGGCTCTTCGGCATCTACGGCCAGGTCCTCAACGCCCGCGAACGGTTCGGCGCGATGATGTGGACCCCGGTGCTGAACAACGTCGTGCTGATCGGGATGTTCCTCGCCTACCTGGGGACGATGACGGTCCCGGAGAGCGTGCAGGACATCACCGCGGGCCAGGTGCGGTGGCTGGGCGTCGGCACCACGGCGGGCATCGCCGTCCAGGCGCTGGCGCTGGTCCCGTTCGCCCGGGCGGCGGGCTTCCGCTTCCGGCCCCGGTTCGACTGGCGGGGCAGCGGCCTGGGGGCCAGCGTGCACGCCGCCAAGTGGACCCTGCTGTTCGTCCTGGCCAACCTGACCGCCCACACGGTGGTCACCAACTACGCCAACGCCGCCGACGCCGAGCTGCCGCAGGCCGGGGTCGGCTTCGCCGCCTACACCTACGCCCAGACCATCTGGATGCTGCCCCAGTCGATCGTGACGGTGTCCCTGGTGACGGCGCTGCTGCCGCGGATGAGCCGGGCCGCGGCGCAGGGGCGCCTCGGTGACCTGCGGGCGGACCTCTCCCGGGGGTTGCGGGTCAGCGGAGCCCTCGTCGTGCCCGCCGGCTTCCTGTTCCTGGCCCTGGGGCCGCAGTTCTCGTCGCTGCTGGCGCACGGGGCCGCGGACGCCGACTCGCTGCGCCCCCTGGGGTACATGTTGCAGGCGCTGGGGCTGGGGCTCGTCCCGTTCTCGGCCCAGTACCTGCTGCTGCGCGGCTTCTACGCCTTCGGGGACACCCGGACCCCGTTCCTGATGGCGGCCTTCACCGCGGCCGTGAACATCGCCCTGGCGACCGCCTGCCACCTGCTGCTGCCCGCCCGCTGGGCGGTGGTCGGCATGGCCGCGGCCTATGCGCTCGCCTCCGCCGCCGGCCTCGCCCTCACCGCGCACCTGCTGCGCAGACGGCTCGGGGGCCGCATCGGCGGGGACCGGGGCGGCCTGCTCCGCGCCCACGGGAAGCTGCTGGGCGCCGCCGCCCCGGCCGCCGCCCTCGGCTGGTGCGTGGCCCGCGGGTGCGAGCGGTGGATCGGCGGCACCGGCGGCACCGCCCTCGCGCTGGGCGCCGGGACGCTCGCCCTCGCCCTGGGGTACCTGGCCCTCGGCCGGCTGCTGAAGGCGGACGAACTGCGCCGCCTCCCCGGCCTGCGCTGACCCGGTCCGCCGGCGGACGGCAGGACGGGCGCCGCCGTGGAGTGCGGCGGCGCCCGTCAGAGGAGGAGGCGTCAGCCCTTCAGGGCCGCGTCCACCGCCCTGTTGAACTCCTCGGGGGTGCCGGGCGCGCTGTCCGAGCCCTGGGCCGTGATCTTCTTGTCGTCCAGGTAGACGGTCGGGGTGCCCTTGACGTCGTCCTTGGTGGTGTTGAAGGTCTCCGCGAGTTCCAGGGCCCAACGGTCGTAGGTGCCGTCCTCGACCGCCTTGCGGAACTCCTCGTTGCCCTTCAGCTCCTTGACCTGGTCGGCCGCCTCGATCAGGTAGGAGTCCTTCTTGAAGTCGTCCTTCGACTCCTTGGGGTGGTACTTCGCGGAGTACAGCTGCTCCTTGAAGTCCATGAACGCGCCCGGGCTGACGTTCAGGGCGGCGCCCAGCGCGCTCAGCGCGTTGCGGGAGCCCTCGCCGAGGAGGCTCTTGTCCAGGAAGGCGGCGCCTATGAACTGGACCTTGTACTTGCCGTCCGCGAGGTCCTTCTTGATGGTCGGGCCGACGGACTGCTCGAAGCTGGCGCAGGCGGGGCAGCGCGGGTCCTCGTAGAGCTTCAGGGTCTTCTTCGCGGAGTCCTTGCCGATGACCACGGTGGTGCCGTTCTCACCGCTGGTGTTCGCCGGCTTGACCAGCTTGTCCTTGGCCGCCTGCTCCCAGTACTCGGGCTTGTTGGACTCCATGATCAGGAAACCGGCGCCGGCGGCGACCGCGAGCGCGCCGACCACCGACACGGCCACGATCAGCTTCCGCTTGGCCTTCTCCTTCTTCGCCTGCTTCTCGCGCTCGACGCGCAGCCGCTCGCGTGCCGCCGTCTTCGCCGCCTGGCTGTTCCGCTTGCTCATGGGGGAGTCTCCGTGTGATGACGCAGTCCGCGCGCGGCGGAGTGCGGGATGGGAAGTGGGGGTGCCGGATCGCCCGGCGGGTCGGTCGTGCCCGGGGACCGGTCGGCTACGGGAGCGGACGGGTCAGCCGAGGACGGGCGAGCAGGGCGGTCCCCGGCGGCCCACCGAGTGCGTCCACAGCCGCGGCCGGACGATCACCGGGGTGCTCGGGACGGCGGCGGCCGACGGGCCCGCGGAGTCGCCCCGTGCGGTGCACGCCCGGGCGGCCAGCAGCAGCGGGCGGAAGGCGCCGACGGCCACCGTGCGCAGCAGCCGTCCCAGGGCCCGTTCGCCGCGCCACAGCCACAGGGAGGCCAGCAGCCCGACACCCAGGTGGGCGCCGAGCAGGAGCCAGGAGGTGGCGGGACCGCTCTCGGCGAGGAGGCCCGCCGGGTGGCTGCGGTCGCCGAGCGCGACCGCGGTCAGGGGCGTGCCGACCTCGGTGCCCCCGCAGAACACGCTGAGGCCCACCGAGCGCAGCGGCCCGGTGACCGGGCCGCCGGCGGGGCCGTAGCAGGTGTGCTGTCCCACGGTGAAGACGGTGTCCGCGGTCAGCTCCAGCGGCACCAGCAGGGCCGCGATGGGGCCGAAGCCGCGTTCCTGCCGTCCGGCGAGGGCGTAGGCCAGCACGAAGACGACGAGCGTGACGCCCAGGGTGGTGGACAGCGGCAGGGGCACCCCGGACAGCAGCACGTGCGACGCGGTCGACAGCGTCACGGTCAGGGCCGTGAACAGTGCCGCGCGCAGCGCTCTGAGCGGGGTACCGGGTATGTCCATCGTCCAGGAGTGTCCCACGGCCGGGGGTAAGGGAGCACTAAAGGGTTCCTGTGGACGTCCGGGGCCCGGCGGGCGCGCGTGGACCTCCGTGGTCGAGGGGGTCGGGCCACCTCGGAGACGTAGACTTCCGGCCTGTCCCCCCGGATGTCCCCCGGACCGTCGCCGATCCTTCCGCTGGAGGCCGCCCCGTGTCGAAACCGCCGTTCACGCACCTGCACGTCCACACCCAGTACTCGCTGCTGGACGGTGCCGCGCGGTTGAAGGACATGTTCAACGCCTGCGGCGAGATGGGCATGACGCACATCGCCATGACGGACCACGGGAACCTGCACGGGGCGTACGACTTCTTCCACCAGGCGACGAAGTCGGGCATCACCCCGATCATCGGGATCGAGGCGTACGTGGCCCCGGAGTCCCGGCGCAACAAGCGCAAGATCCAGTGGGGGCAGCCGCACCAGAAGCGGGACGACGTCTCCGGCTCGGGCGGTTACACCCACAAGACGATCTGGGCGGCCGACGCGACGGGCCTGCACAACCTCTTCCGGCTCTCCTCGGACGCGTACGCCGAGGGCTGGCTCCAGAAGTGGCCGCGGATGGACAAGGAGACCATCGCGCAGTGGTCGGAGGGGCTGATCGCGTCCACCGGCTGCCCCTCGGGCGAACTCCAGACCCGACTGCGGCTCGGCCAGTTCGACGAGGCGCTGAAGGCCGCCGCCGACTACCAGGACATCTTCGGCAAGGACCGGTACTTCCTGGAGCTGATGGACCACGGCATCGAGATCGAGCGCCGGGTGCGGGACGGGCTGCTGGAGATCGGCAAGAAGCTCGGCATCCCCCCGATCGTCACCAACGACTCGCACTACACCTACGCCTCGGAGTCGGTGGCGCACGACGCGCTGCTGTGCATCCAGACCGGCAAGAACCTCTCGGACCCGGACCGGTTCAGGTTCGACGGCACCGGCTACTACCTGAAGTCCACCGACGAGATGTACGCCATCGACTCCTCGGACGCCTGGCAGGCCGGGTGCCGCAACACCCTGCTGGTCGCGGAGCAGGTCGACACCGAGGGCATGTTCTCCAAGCGCGACCTGATGCCGAAGTTCGACATCCCGGAGGGCTACACCGAGGTCTCCTGGTTCCGCGAGGAGACCATGGCGGGGATGCGCCGCCGCTTCCCCGGGGGCATCCCGGAGGACCGGACCAAGCAGGTCGAGTACGAGATGGACACCATCATCTCGATGGGCTTCCCGGGTTACTTCCTCGTGGTCGCCGACTTCATCATGTGGGCCAAGAACCAGGGCATCGCGGTGGGCCCGGGGCGCGGCTCCGCGGCCGGTTCGATCGTGGCCTACGCGCTCGGCATCACCGACCTCGACCCGATCCCGCACGGCCTGATCTTCGAGCGCTTCCTCAACCCCGAGCGCATCTCGATGCCCGACGTCGACATCGACTTCGACGAGCGTCGGCGCGTCGAGGTGATCCGCTACGTGACCGAGAAGTACGG
Source organism: Streptomyces sp. NPDC002490 (assembly GCF_040296045.1). NCBI lineage: Bacteria > Bacillati > Actinomycetota > Actinomycetes > Kitasatosporales > Streptomycetaceae > Streptomyces > Streptomyces sp. NPDC002490. The sequence continues at coordinate 149,913 of NZ_JBEOWM010000014.1, forward strand.
CGCCGACAAGGTCGCCATGATCGGTACGTACGGCACCATCAAGGCCAAGAACGCGATCAAGGACTCGGCCCGCGTCCTGGGCTACCCCTACGCCATGGGCGACCGGATCACCAAGGCGATGCCCGCCGACGTCCTCGGCAAGGGCATCCCGCTCTCCGGCATCACCGACCCGAAGCACCCGCGCTACTCGGAGGCGGGCGAGGTGCGCGGGATGTACGAGAACGAGCCGGACGTCAAGAAGGTCATCGACACCGCGCGCGGCGTGGAGGGCCTGGTGCGGCAGATGGGCGTGCACGCCGCCGGCGTGATCATGTCCAGCGAGCGGATCACCGACCACGTGCCCGTCTGGGTGCGCCACACCGACCAGGTCACCATCACCCAGTGGGACTACCCGAGCTGCGAGTCGCTCGGCCTGCTGAAGATGGACTTCCTCGGCCTGCGCAACCTGACGATCATGGACGACGCCGTCAAGATGGTGAAGTCCAACAAGGACGTCGACATCGACCTCCTCGGGCTGCCGCTGGACGACCCGAAGACCTTCGAACTCCTCCAGCGCGGGGACACCCTCGGCGTCTTCCAGTTCGACGGCGGGCCCATGCGCTCGCTGCTGCGACTGATGAAGCCCGACAACTTCGAAGACATCTCCGCCGTGTCCGCCCTGTACCGGCCGGGCCCGATGGGCATGAACTCGCACACCAACTACGCCCTGCGCAAGAACGGCCAGCAGGAGATCACGCCCATCCACAAGGAGCTCGAAGAGCCCCTGAAGGAGGTCCTGGACGTCACCTACGGCCTGATCGTGTACCAGGAGCAGGTGCAGAAGGCCGCCCAGATCGTCGCCGGCTACTCGCTCGGCGAGGCCGACATCCTCCGCCGCGTGATGGGCAAGAAGAAGCCGGAGGAACTGGAGAAGAACTTCACCATCTTCCAGGCCGGCGCCCGCAAGAACGACTACAGCGACGAGGCCATCCAGTCGCTGTGGGACGTGCTGGTGCCGTTCGCCGGCTACGCGTTCAACAAGGCCCACTCGGCGGCCTACGGGCTGGTCTCGTACTGGACGGCGTACCTGAAGGCCAACTACCCGGCCGAGTACATGGCGGGGCTGCTCACCTCGGTCAAGGACGACAAGGACAAGTCGGCGGTCTACCTCAACGAGTGCCGCCGGATGGGCATCAAGGTGCTGCCGCCCAACGTCAACGAGTCGATGGCGAACTTCGCGGCCCAGGGCGACGACGTGATCCTCTTCGGGCTCTCCGCGGTGCGCAACGTCGGCACCAACGTGGTGGACTCGATCATCCGCAGCCGGAAGGCCAAGGGGAAGTACGCCTCGTTCCCCGACTACCTGGACAAGGTCGAGGCGGTGGTCTGCAACAAGCGGACCACGGAGTCCCTGATCAAGGCCGGGGCCTTCGACACCATGGGGCACACCCGCAAGGGCCTCACCGCCCAGTACGAACCCATGATCGACAACGTGGTGCAGGTCAAGCGCAAGGAGGCCGAGGGCCAGTTCGACCTGTTCGGCGGGATGGGCGACGAGGGCGCCGAGGAACCGGGCTTCGGCCTCGACGTGGAGTTCTCCCCGGACGAGTGGGAGAAGACGTACCTGCTGGCCCAGGAGCGCGAGATGCTCGGCCTGTACGTCTCCGACCACCCGCTGTTCGGCATCGAGCACGTCCTGTCGGACAAGGCGGACGCCTCCATCTCGCAGCTCACCGGCGGCGAGCACGGCGACGGCGCCGTGGTCACCATCGGCGGCATCATCTCCGGCCTCCAGCGCAAGATGACCAAGCAGGGCAACGCCTGGGCCATCGCCACCGTCGAGGACCTGGCCGGCTCCATCGAGTGCATGTTCTTCCCCGCCACGTACCAGCTGGTCTCCACCCAACTGGTCGAGGACGCGGTGGTGTTCGTCAAGGGACGGCTCGACAAGCGGGAGGACGTGCCCCGGCTGGTCGCGATGGAACTGATGGTTCCCGACCTGTCGAACGCGGGCGCCAACGCCCCCGTGGTGATCACCATCCCGGTGACCAGGGTCAACCCGCCGATGGTCAGCCGCCTCGGGGAGATCCTCAGCCACCACAAGGGCAACAGCGAGGTGCGGATCAAGCTGGAGGGCCCCCGCAAGACCACCGTGCTGCGGCTGGACCGGCACCGGGTGCAGCCCGATCCCGCGCTCTTCGGCGACCTGAAGGTGCTGCTCGGCCCGTCCTGCCTGGCCGGCTGAGCCGGAGCGCCCGGGGCACGCCGGGGCGCTCGAAGCGAACGCGAGGGGCGCGCCCGCACGGGCGCGCCCCTCGTCTCGTCGGGTGCCGCCCCGGGGACGGCGGTGCCACGACGGGTCAGTTGTGGCCGAAGCGCTTCTGACGCCCCTTGCGGGCCACGTCCCCGGGGGTGACCTGGGACTGCCGCTGCTGGGTCTGGGACTCCAGGGAGGACCGCTGAGCGTCCTGGCTGCTCTGCTCGGCGGCGGAGGAGCGCTGGGGGGCACCGCCGTGCTTGCGGTTCTTGTTCTTGGCCATGGTGATCTGCCTCCTGTAGGGGGATCTGGGGGCCAGAGCCGGAACCAGGTTCACACGGTCCGACAAGTCGTGCATGTCGGAGATTCACCCTCTGTCACGGGTGGCGGAAGGGTGCCCGGGGTGAATCCGCCGCGCCGAAGATCCAGTTCACACCGTTAAGGCCCCGTAGGTCGGGCAGACTCGAACCGAGCCCGAGAACACCCGACGCGGGGCCCACCGAGGCCCGCGGCCCCCGGTGGGACGCCTCCGGGACCTTCCCGTCGCACGAAGCAGGGACAGATCAGGAAAGAGGTGGGTCGCGTGGAACGCTGTGTCGTCCTGGTCGACGCCGGGTACCTGCTGGGAGCCGCTGCCAGCCTCCTCGCCGGAGAACCGTCGAGGTCCCGCATCGCGGTCGACCACGCCGCACTGATCCAGGGGTTGCGCGAACGCGCCGAACAGGACACCCGGCGCGCGCTGCTGCGCATCTACTGGTTCGACGGCGCCCCCGACCGCGTCCCCCAACCCGACCACCGCCGACTGCGCGTGATGTCCCGGGTCACGGTCCGCCTCGGCGCACTGACCCGCAGCGACGGACGCTGGGCGCAGAAGGGCGTCGACGCCGCCATGCACGCGGAACTGACCGAACTGGCCCGCAACCGGGCCTGCTCGGACATCGTCCTGGTCACCGGCGACGGCGACCTCCTGCCCGGCATGATGGCCGCCAAGGAACACGGCGTCGCGGTCCACCTGTGGGCCGTGCAGGCCGCCGGCGGCGACTACAACCAGTCCGAGGACCTGGTCGCCGAGGCCGACGAGCGCCGCGTCCTCGACCGGGCCTGGATCACCCGGGCCGTCCGCGCCCGGGACGCCGCCGGGACGCACGCCGCGCCGCCGGTGCCCCGGCCCGAGATCGCCGCGATCCTCTCCGCCCCGCCCTCCGAACTCGCCCCGCCCGCCGCCCGCGCCGACCCGGAACCCGCCCGGACGGAGGGGGCCGAGCACCGGGCGGCCGGTCCCGCGACCCGCCACCGGAACGGCACCGCCCCGACGGGCGGCGGCAACGGGTCCGACGGAGCCGGTGACCACCCGGAGCGCGCCCGACCGGTGCCCACCCCCAAGGACCTCGCCGCCCTGCGCCCCCCGACCCCGCACCCCGCACCCCCGACCCCGTCCGCGCCGCCGCCCCAGCCCGCCGCCACCCTGCGCTGGTCCTCCGACAAGGGCTGGGTGGACCGGCCCGGCCCCGCCGAACCCCCCGAGATCGCCGTGCTGCCCACCCTCGCCCAGCTCACCAGCGCCGAACAGCGCTGGGCCGACCGGGAGGAGGACATCACCACCGTCGGCGGCGACCCCTACGAGGTCGGACAGGTCTTCGCCCGCCGCTGGCTCGACCGACTGCCGCACGCCACGGACCTCACCCGGCTCTCCGCCCTCTACCCCCGCGTTCCCCACCGCATCGACGGCGAACTGCTCCGCTACGCCGCCCGCTTCGGCCTGCTCGCGCACAAGGACGACCAGATCGACGAGCACGACCGCTACGCGATCCGTGCCGGGTTCTGGCGCGAGGTCGATCCGAAGGCCGCGGAGCACGCCCCCGCGGCGGAGTGAGCCGGGCTCGTCGGCGGGGCGCGCGCCCCCCCCCCCCCCGCGGGGGGCCCCCCCCCCGGGGGGCCGCCCGCCCCCGCCCCCCCCCACGCGGAGGAACACGACAAAAAGCACGCGAAGCTGG